>NZ_KQ948365.1:0-20752 GCF_001514055.1 Streptomyces corchorusii
TTCCACCGGAGCCAGCAGACCACGCACGTAATCCCGCATCCGCCACCGCAGGTCCACCCTCAAGAACCGGCCCGCAACCCGCGCGAACACCGACTCCAACTCCGCCGCCCACAGACCGGCTTCATCCATCCCCACCACGACCAGAACAACGACGCCGACCAGCTCAGGCAACGATTTCTGACTGGAGTACTAGGTCCCGATCGCATGCGCAAGCCGCTGATTACCGCGTTCGTGCGGAGCCCTTCCTTATCGGAGAAGGCTCCATGAGCGGGCCCCGGACCATACAGGTTCGGGGCCCGCAGGTTGTTCGGGGTGCGGCTGCTACAGCTCGAACTCGAGGTGCTCGATGTCCGTGAAGCGGACCTCCTCCAGGGAGCTAGCGCGGCGGCCGCCGTCCTGGAAGTAGACCTCCTTGAGCGCTTCGGCCGCGATCTCCTGGAGCTGCTGGTCGGTGGCGCCGGCCTCCTGCGCGTCGAAGAGGCGGGCGGCGTACTGCGGGGGCAGGGCGACGGTCAGGTGCCGGATGCGGTCCTGGTCCGTCGACCCGATCGGCGCGGTGTAGCCCATACGGGCGCGAGTGTCGATGACGATGCCGCCGGTGGTGGCCGCCTTCTGCCGGGCCTTGGCCCGGATCTGCGGCTGCCACCGCTTCTTCACCTCACGCTCCAGTCGCGCGGCGAGGTCCGGGCGGGGCTTTTTGATCTGGTCCTTCACGTACCGTTCGACGGTGCGCTGGGAGATGCGCAGCATCTGGGCGACTGCCTTGGTGCCCTTGAGCTGCTTGACCAGGTACCGCATCTGCGCGCCGGCCGACTTCGGCGCCGGGCGGGTGAACGCCTTTTGCACCGCGGCCTCCAGGCCGTCCCCGAACAGGCTCATCGCGGCCTACTCCCTGCTGCTCTGGTGGTGGGTGATGTGGGTGATCTCGATGTCGGCCCACCCGTCGGCGGTGTAGTGCCAGCTTCCGGCGCTGCGGGCTTGGCGTTCGGCGAGGAGTTCCAGGCGGGCCAGGAAGCGGTTCCAGGGGCCGTTCAGGGCGTCGCCTTCTGCCTCGGTCAGGTTGGCCAGTGACTGCTCGGCTGCCTTGGAGACGGTGGCGTGGAGTTCCTGGAAGGAGGCGGCCCGGGCGGTACCGGTTCAGGCTCTGGTCCCGTCTGCACGCCTGCCTCCGATCGGGACGCCCGGCGCTTCAGTGGGGCGCTGCTTCAGCCCGCCGGCGGAGGTGGCTTTTTGCGGGCACGCCACGGTGGCCCTGGCCGTCGCCCTCGCCGACCGGCTGGCGCCCCGGCGGCCTTGCCCTGAAAACCCCAGCGGGCGCCAGCGCCCTCGCCGTGAGGACCGCCACCAACGGCGTGGGGGCGGTGCGGACGACGCTCACCAGCGTGCCGACCCGATCCCGCCAGGCGCTCGCCGGCGCGGCCGTGCTGAGGGCCCGCCGGCGATGCGTCGTTCCGGGTCGGCTTCCTCGATGGCTGCCGGCCGCAGTTGCGCGGCCCGGATCCGGACCATGTCGAGTTTGCGACCCCGGTCGAAGCGGTGGATGCCGTTCTGTTCCTGGAAGACGTCGATCAACTGCGTGCAGCAGTAGCCGAACATGTGCGGGTCCTTCAGCAGCACGTCGGTGAGGTCGGCGAAGAGGGCGTGGAACTCGTCCTCGTCGCGGACCCGTTCGCCGTAGCCTAGGGCTGTCTGACAGTTCGCGTCGCTTCCGGCCGGGCGGGCCGGACCTGACGGGAAGGGGCAGACAGGCCCCAGGACGGACCCTACGGCCAGGCCGTCCCGGCCGGCACCGGTGTGGCCTGGTGGTAGTAGAGCCGGAATTCCCCGGCGGCGTCGCGGCGCCAGATCGACGAACGGCGGGCGTGCCGGTCCTCGATGCGGGTCTCGTAGGTGAGGTGGACGATCCCGGGAGCGAGGACCGTGCCCTCGAAGTGCTCTGCGGTGATGGGTGTGCTGTTCTCAGCGCCACCGTGGAGTGTGGGCAGGGCGGCGACCATCTCCGCATGCGTCCACCGTCGCCCGGAGGCTCCGACCTCGATGAAATCGGGGTCGAAGAGGGCTTCGGCGAGGGCGCCGAAGTGGCGGACGGAAGGGTCGTGGAGGCGTCGCTCCCGGACGATCGCCTCGGTGACGTCTGGATGCTGCGGGAGCGCCTCGGGCGCGTGCCGACCGTTCTGGATCACGGCGACATGATGCCTGGTCGCGGCCGGGGCCCTCGGCGGCTGGCGGCCTTCAGCAGCGGAGGGTCCGGGCACTGTCTGAATAATTGATCTGTTGTGGGGTGTGGCGAGCTGACGGATGCGGCGTGGGAGCGGACATCGCCTGTGCTGCCGGGGATTGATGGTCGGAGTCGGCCGTGGCCGGATCACCGGCAGGTGATCAACGGGGTGTTGTGGCGGTGGTACCTCGGCGATGACGATGCGGAAGAGGGCGGCCATGCCGGGCTGGGTGAGAAGGGCCACGTATCGGCGTCCGATGCATGTTTTCGCCAGCTTGAACTGGAGCCACTTGGGCAACGGGATTGAGAGCCACGCTGCTCCGCCCGTGGCGGGCATGGACACCGCCATCGCTTCATGATCGGCAACGGGAATGAGAGCCGCCCCTATCGGGTGACATGTTGTGGCGCCTGGGCGGAGCCGGGGTGTCCAAGGCGGTGGTGTAGGCGTGAGCGATAATTTGTGGTCCCCGGGCCCGGCTGGTTCGCGTCCCTGGCAGGCGTGGCTGAGAAGGGCCCGGTTTCGTTGGACGCTGGTAAATGCGTTGTCGATCATGTGGGGCTTAGGCAGCATCCTGCGCATGGACCAGCCTGCTGAGACTCTCCGATTTGACCAGGTCGAGCTGCGCCGGTGGCGCGTCAGCGACATCGAGACCCTGCACCCGGTAATCACCGAGTCGCTTGATCATCTGCTGCCGTGGATGCCCTGGGCAGCCAGTCATGGTCGGAAGCAGACCCAGGAGTACCTGGCCCGCTGCGAAGAGCAGTGGGGTGCAGGGCAGGGTTATGACTATGCGATCACCTCGGGTGGAGCGGTGATCGGCAGTTGTGGGCTGATGCGCCGGATCGGTCCCGGCGGGCTGGAGATCGGATACTGGCTGCACCCCACATGGACGCGGAAGGGACTGGCCACCATGGCGGCGGCGGCACTTGTGCATGCGGGACGGCAGCTTCCGGAGATTGACCGCATCGAGATCCACCACGATGAGGCCAACCCCGCCAGCGGTGCCGTCGCCCGCCGCTTGGGCTTCACCGAGGCAGAACGTGTGCGGCTGCCCGACGGACCGACAGCCCCTGGCGAGGCGGGAGTCCGTGTGATCTGGCGCCTTCACACGCAGATCGGGTCGGCAGACGAGGGCCTGGCAGTCACCTCGTAGTGGTCTGCCACAAACTCGCCGCCCGCTACCGGGCCGGACTCCACCTCGCAGCACTCATCCTCTGGCTCCGCGAACCGAGCCAAGATCACTTGTCAGACAGGTCCTAGGACTCGGTACGGTCCTCGCCGGAGCGATCGGCGGCGGCCTGACGGGTTCCGCAAGATGCCGCCGAACTCGTCGACGAAGTACGGCTGGCCGCCGTAGGGCAGCGAGTTGGAGGCGTCGTTCTCATAGGCGTGACCTGGGCACACGCCCTTCAACCAGGTCGGCGCGTTTGAAACCCCCGTCGCGGTCACCACCGGCGGACACTCGCAGCCGCTGCGCGCCTGGCCGAGCACGAGAAGTGAGGACGATGATCATGCTGGCAAGCCGGGGACGCGTGCGGACGAACAGCGGGGCCATGGTCCTCGGCACAAGGCATTCGGCCGCTGCGCCGGCCAGCCGCCGACTGGCGGGCGGCGCATTCGGATCGGGCCCGGCGAACGCGGCCGCGTCCGGTAACTGCAACACCGCGGGCTCGCCGCGTGAGGGCCCGATACCAAGGACGGCGTGGGGCCCGCTTCTGGTACTCCTCCTCGCGCCCTGGCCCGCGGCCTGACCGTTGCATCTTCTCCAGCCGCTGCTCGATGGCCGACCGGCGCTCCGCTGTGATCAGTTGCTCTCGTGCGCCTGCTCCCAGGCGTGTCGAACTTCGGCGGGGATGCGTCCGCGCATCGGCACGTTGTATCCGTTCGCGCGCGCCCATGACCGGATAGCCTCAGGGTCGGAGGGGGGACGAATTGGTGGCAGAGGAGGGGACCACTCGTCCAGGCGCGACGGCTCGAAGCCGATGCCGGCTTGCAGAAGGTCCTTGGGGAACTGGGGAACGGCCGTGTCGCCGCTGAGAACGGAGACGAGGAACTGGGTCACGTTGCCGTCGTAGGTGAACCAGCGTGGTCCGCGTGCCTCGTTGACGGCGATCGTCCACGCATCCGGGTCTTCCCGGGGGTCGGTGACCCAGAAGAGATACTCGCCGTTGTCTGTCGCACCGCAGGGCAGGAGCAGCTCTGGGCTGACAGGTGACGGGTAGATTCCCCGTGCGTGATCTGAGCGCATTTGTTCTCGAATGCGTTCGGACAAGGGGCCGACGAGGTTGACGTGGACCGAGGTGTGCCGGGGGTCGTAGATCCAGAGGTAGTTCGCGAAGCATCCGGGGTCGTAGGTTGCCGTGAGCCTTTTGTAGTCCTCAGGAAGGCGCAGGCCGAGTGCGGCTTCGACGCTCGGCCAGTCCACCGGTGGCTGTTCGGTGGGGGGCGGGGGGCAGAGCTCAGTGAGGCGCTCAAGAGGGCTCATTCGATTCCGTCCCTGCGTCGGACCTGCTGTTTGGCATGGTCCGGGTTTTCAAGGTCTGCTCTGAGGTGGTAGCCGCGGTTGCCGTCAGCTTCCATGGTGATCCACTTCGGTACAGAGGTCTTCTCGTCGTCCGTGTACTCAAGATAGACGCTGTACTGGACGATCTCTCCCGGGCGGTCGTCCGAGCCCAGAACGGCGTCACGGATCTGCAGTTCCAGGTCCCTCATGACCGGGGAGTTTGTGGGGTTCTGCGTGATGGTGAATAGGTTGTCCAGAGTGTCGCCGGACCCGCCGAGTACCTGGGCCAGCATATGTCCGCGTGCCTGGTTGTGCTTGGTGCCATGGACAAAGCCGGGCGGGCGTAGGGCGGACTTCGCGTCGGTTCCCTGACCGATCATGTCGCGCGTGATAGTGGCATGCATTTCGTAGGGGCGGCCGTGTTCGTCCCGTACCCACACGACTTTGCCGCCCCAGGTGGGATCGGCTGTGCAGCCGGCGAGTCCGAGCGGGTCGGTGAGAGTGAAGGGGTTGGGGACGTACGCGTAGTGGTTGGCGGCGGGCGCGAGTCCGAGGGGGTCTGGGGTGAGGTATCGGCCCAGGTGGGGGTCGTAGTAGCGGTTGACGTTGTAGTGCAGGCCGGTTTCCGGGTCGAAGTGCTGGCCCGGGTAGCGCAGGGGTGTGTAGGCGGTGCAGTCGCGGTTCCACTGGGTGGCGCCCCAGGCGGTGCTGCGGGCGCGCCATGCGAGGGTGCCGTCGGGGGTGATGAGTTCGCAGGGTGCGCCGGTGAGGTCGGTGACGATGGCGAAGAAGCGCCGGTCGATGGCCTGCTGCTGGTCTGCGGTTTTGGTTTCGCGTTGGGCCAGGGGCTGCTGTCCCAGGTAGTCCCAGGTCAGGGATATGCCGTCGGTGTCCTGTTCGGCGAGCTGGGCGCCGTCCCAGGTGTAGGTGATGCGCTCGAGGACGTGGTCGTTGTCGTCCAGGCGGCATTTGGCGATGCGGCGGCCCAGGGCGTCGTAGAGGTACTGCCAGCGCCCGCGGTGGGGTGTGGTGACGTGGGTGAGGCGGTCTTCTGCGTCCCAGGTGAAGTGCCAGGTGAGAGTCTTGCCGCTGAGGGTGGTGGTCTGGCGGCGGATGACGCGGCCTTGGGCGTCGTAGTGGTCGTGGGTGCGTCCGGCCCTTGTCAGGCGGCTGCCGGTGTAGTGGACGGGGCCGGCGTGGTCCTGGCCGGGAGCGGGTTGGGGCAGGGTGCTGTGGGTGAGGTCGCCGGCAATGTTGTAGGCGTAGGTCTCGCTCCAGCCGCGGGCGTGGACAGCGGTGATGCGGCTGGCTGCATCGAGCGTGTAGGTGCGTTCTCCGGTGAGACTGTCCTCTACGCGGGTGAGGGTGCCGTCGGGCTGGTAGGTGAAGGACCGCTCGATCGGGCCGTCCTGTGATGTGATCAGCGTTTGGGCGAGGATGCGGCCCACGCTGTCCCAGGTGTGGTGCAGGGTGGGGATTCCGTCCAGGGTGCGGGTGATCTCACGGCCGAGGGCGTCGCGTTCGAAAGCGAAGCTGTGCTCCCCGCTGACGTAGGAGGCCAGGCCGTTGGCGTCGTAGGTGAGGGTGCTGGTGGCACCTGAGGGGGTCTGTCGGTGTGTGCGGCGGCCGAGCGGGTCGTAGCCGTAGCGGGTGGTGGCGCCATTGACGGTCTCGGTGATGATGCGGCCGGCGATGTCCCGGGTCAGGTCGATGCGGGCGTGGGCGTTGGTGATGCGGGTGACGTGGCCGCTGTCGTCGCGGAGGAAGGTGGAGGTCGAGCCGTCGTCGTGGCGCAGGCGCGTGACACGGCCCAGGACGTCTCGTTCGAAGGTGAGGGATTGCCCGGCCGCGTTGGTGCGGCGGGTCAGGCGTCCCAGCGCATCGTGCTCATAGGTGATGGTGCGGCCGTCGAAGTCGGTCTCGCTGGTCAGGCGGCCGGCAGCGTCGTAGGTGTAGGTCCATTGCAGCCCGGCGGCGTTGGTCACCTTGGTCAGGCGCAGTTCGGTGTCGTGGGTGAAGCGGTAGTCGGCTCCGTCGGTTGTGGTCGTGGCGGAGGGTTTGTCGAAGTGGCTGACCCCGTGGCGGGTGGTGCGGCCCATGCGGTCGGTGTGGCTCGTCAGGTTGCCCTCGCCGTCCCATGACCACTCCTCCCGGCTACCGTCGGGCAGCTGCCGCCACGCGAGGCGTCCTTCAGTGGTCCACCCCTGGCTCAGGGTGTTGCCCAGAGGATCGGTGGCCTCGATGACGCGGCCGAAGGCGTCGCGGATCAGGGTGGTGGTCGCGCCGCTGGGGGCGGTGACACCGATCGGGAGGCCGGCCGCGTCGGTGGTGATCCGGGTGACGTCGCCGACCGCATTGCGGATCGCGATGACGTGTCCGCGGTCGTTGTAGGTGTGCTCGGTGCGGGCACCATCGGGAGCGACGACGGCCGTGCGGTTGCCACGCGCGTCGTATTCGAAACGGCTGGTGGCACCGCCGCGTTCGGTTACGGTAACGGGCAGGTCCCACTCGTTGTAGACGGCGTGCGTGAACGTTCCGTCAGCCGTGCGCAGGCCGGTCAGGTTGCCGCGCGGGTCGCGCTCGTAGTGGGTGGTGGCACCCAGGGGGTCGGTGTGGACCAGCACCCGGTCGTGATCGTCGTAGCGGATATGGGTGGTGTGCCCCAGCGGGTCGGTCTTGGCGACGACCTGCAGCTTGCCGTTGAGGTAGTAGGTGCTGGTGGCACCGGTGGAATCGGTGTACTGGGTGATCCTGTCACCGGTCTCGGAATGCCGGGCGTAGGTGAAGGTGGAGGACAAGACCCCGTCCGGGCCGACCGTCCGCACGACGCGTCCCTCGTCGTCGTAGACGTAGCGGAAGGTCGAGTCGTTCCGGTCGGTCCAGGACGTCACGCGAGCATCGTCGTATGTGTAGCGCAGCGGCGACCCACTGGAGTTGATGACGGTCTCCAGATTGCCCTGCGGGTCGTATCCGTAGCGCACAACGGTGTGCGGTCCCTCTGCAGTGCGCAGAGCCAGGCTCTGGACCCGGTCGTCGGCGACCGAGACACTCACCTGGTAGCCGCCGCTGTGCGAGACGGCAGCCGGGGCGCCGCTGCCGTCACGGTGGAAGACGATCCGGTTGCCGTTGCGGTCCTCGATCTCGGTGAGCCAGTAGGCCGGCGAGGCGAAGTAGGGGCTTCCGGTGAACGAGCGTGTCCAGCCGGCGGCCGGGTCGGCTATGCAGTACGTGGTGGTGCCGTTGTCGTGACCGTCATGCCGCAACGCCAGGCGGGGCCCCTCGACCGGCATCACGCCTTCCGAGTCGTCCGTCGTAGGCAGACGTGGGTAGACGAGCAGCGAGCCGTCCTCGCGGGCCCAGACCGCACCCTGACCCAGCGGATCAAGTTCGAGGCGCTCGTCCAGGGTGGAGGCCCAGCTGCGGCCATACCACTGCCCGTACCGGTAGTTCGACAGGTGCGTACGGCGCAGCACGAGCGGCAGGACACCGGGCAGCGACAGATCGGTGCAGGGCAGCGTCATCTCACCGGTCGCGACATCGACCGGGTCGTTCTCACAGGTCTTCTTCGTCAACGGGATCGCATGGCGCCGCGGGTCATCCTTCGCGCCGGCGAGCGGGGACCGCTTGCCGTAGTCGTCACCGGGCTTCCGGCGCTGCCCGGGGATACCCGGCACCCCGTCTCGGCCGGTGCCGCCGTCCTTCTTACCCAGGCGGATGGCATCGAGCCTGCTGCGGACATCCTGGTCGATGCCCTTGTGCAGGCGGGAAGTCGCCTTCACCCGCTCGGGAACGGTGTCGGTGATGTGCGTGGCTATCCTCTTCAGCGCCTTCTCAGAGCCCTTGAGCGCACCGTGCAGCACCGTGTCGAAGATCTGAGTGAACGGGTCGCGGCCCTTGCTGCGTCCGAACGCGCCCCGAGCCCGGCGCAGCGGCGAACTCGCAGCCAGGTGCAGCTCGTCACCGTGCCGGGAGACCTTTCCCGCACCGTCCTCGAACTCGACATGGTCGATCTTGGTGGTCTTCCCCGCGTCGCCGCTGGAACCACCCGCGCCGCCGGCGGAGGCGAGCTGCATCCCTCCGTGCCCGCCCTTGGCACCGTGCCCGGCACCGCTGCCTGCCGCCGGCGGCATGGAGAAAGCGTCATCGGCCAGGTCGAGGACCATGTCCTCGACCATCGCCTCCAGCTTGGCATTGACCGGCTCGGTGACCTTGGCGATCACCTCGTCGACGATCCGGTCCGCAGCCTCATCGATGATCCGCTTGACCGCCTGCCGCATGGCCGTGATCTCGGCCGCACCGAGGACCGCCGACAGGCCACCGGTCACCCAGGCAAGCCCGATGGACAGACCCACCGAGCCGGCCATCACCGTCAGCTCGGCCTCCGCCTTCCGCTTCATCCAGAAGATGATGTCGGCCAGGGCGTCGCACGCGTCCGCGAACAGACGGGCCAGCTCCGGGAGCCTTTCCAGGTGACTGGCCTTCACCTGATTCCAGTGCTTGTCCATCGCATCGACGGCCCAGCCCTGGGAGGAGGACAGGATTCGGGACACGGCCTTGTGCGCGTCCGCGCCATGCCCCTCGAACTTGTCCGCGAAGTCGCGTATGGCGTCGGCCATTTCGCGGTAGTCGTCCTCGTCCACGTTCGGGAAGTTGATACCGATGAAGTCCAGGACCTCATCCAGCCATCCCGGAATCGTGTAACCCATCCCCGTGCCTCTCCCCCGTGCTCACTCCCAGCCCACCGGAACACAACCACCCCGTTCGCGATCATGAACCCTAGTAGACGGGACAGACAGCAGAACACCGGGAAGCAAGCCACCCTGGGCGATCACAGCTCGTACGCACGCCATCCGTCTCAACGATGGAGACCGTGAAGCCGACCGCTGCGAGTGGCGCGTCTGGGGCATGAGCGCGATCTCATCACCCGAAACGACAGACCGATCCCCCGTAGAAGACCCGCGGCTACGACGCCGGGACGACGAAACTGATGACTACAGCGGCCACGGCGCACTCATCGGCGCCGACACCCGGCTCGCTCGTCCTCGACCGGGCGGTGCTGGAGGGCCGGCCCGACCGGCACCGCTCCGGACGGCCCCGCGTATCTCCCTCCCTGCGCCCCGGTCCCTCTGCTCCTCGTGCCGACCCGCCGTACGGCGCGTAGGGCGGTCTCCTACCCGATTGGCCGCGGATGCCGCAACAGGGCGCAGGGCTGCCGGGTTCAGCACTAGGATTTCTACGCGAGTATCCAGGGGGGAGCGTGGTTATCGACATGGTCGACGCCGTCAAGTCCACGCAGTCGAAGTTACAGAGACGTAAGCGCCTGAACGAGCGCCACGAGGAGCTCACGCAGCGAACGTCCGAGGAGAACGCCGCTCTGCAGAAGGAACGGCAGTTGCTCTACGACGAGGCACTCGTCCCCTTTCATGACGTCCTTCAGCGGCTCAGGCACGTGGAACTGGCCGAACAGCCCGCGAGTGAACGCCCAACTGTCCACGATGAGACGGGCGTTGATGTTCCACGACCCCGCGGAAGCGCTGTGCCGATCGTTGTCGCCACGTTGGTTGGCGGCGCGATCCTTGGAGCGGTCGGTCACCTTGTCACCAGCCACGCCGCCCAGGCAGGCACCCTTCGCTTCGTCCGGACCTTCTGCACTGCCTCCACCGGTAGACCAATCAGAAACCTCGGCGGGGCGGCTGCTCGCAGCGCCGCCTTTGCGCGGCTGGCCGGCGGGTCCAAAGCGGCCGGCGGTGGCGGGGTGGCCAGCGGAACGGGCCGCTGGCGCCGGCATGGACAGTGAGCACCAGCTCCCGCAGCAGGCCGATGACGTCGTGGTCGGGCAGGCGGGCAGCCCACTGTCGCTGCAGGACCTCGGTCAGCTCGGGGAGCGGCTCGCGGCCGGCGTGCGCGCGCCGGCACGCGGCGTGGTAGGCCAGGTAGCCGGCGTGCCCGAGGTCGACGGTGTCCTTCAGCAGTGCCTCGACGACCAGGAGCCAGTCCCCATCACCGGCCCCGGGCATTGCCCCCAGGGCCGGTGGGCCTCGGGGCAGCACCCACGCCCTCCTGGGGTAAACCCCCTGTGCGAGAGGGTGACTGGCAGGCTGTTTCGGCTGGTCGCAGGCGCGGAGACTCGGTGGCATGACGATTTCCCCGCAGGCCGTAGCGGCCACCGTGCCCGGCGCCCGCCCCCGTCCCTCCGGTGCCGGAGCCGGCAGTGACTTCGCGCGGCTGTCCCGTCGTATCACCGAGGCGGGGCTGATGAGACGCCGTCCTGGCTACTACACGACGCGGCTCGGTCTGGTGATCGCGCTGACGGCGGGCGGATGGGGAGCCTTTGCCGCGCTCGGGGACACCTGGTGGCAGATGGCGACGGCCGCCTTCCTGGCGCTGATGTTCGGCCAGATCGCTCTCGTTGCCCACGATCTCGCGCACCGTCAGGTGTTCCGGCGACGCCGGCCGAGCGAATTGTGGGGCCGGCTCTTCGGCAATCTCGGGATCGGCATGAGCTACGGCTGGTGGATGAACAAGCACACCCGTCACCACGCCAACCCCAACCACGAGGAACTCGACCCGGACGTCGCCCCGGACATCCTGGTGTGGTCCACGGAACAGGCCCGCGACGCCCGGGGCCTGGCCCGTCTCATCGGCGGTCACCAGGCGGGGCTGTTCTTCCCGCTGCTGACGCTGGAGGGCTTCAACCTGCATGTGGCGAGCCTGCGGGCGCTGCGCTCACCGGGCATGAAGCACCGGACGCTGGAGGCGGCGCTGCTCCTGCTTCACCTCGCGGCCTATCAGTCCGCCCTGTTCCTGGTGCTCTCCCCGGGCAAGGCGGTGGCGTTCCTCGCCGTGCACCAGTGTCTCTTCGGCGTCTACCTCGGGTGCACCTTCGCGCCGAACCACAAGGGCATGCCCACGTTCCGCGGCGACGAACGGCCCGATTTCCTGCGCCGCCAGGTGCTCACCTCACGCAACGTGCGCGGCGGACGGCTGACCGACGTTCTGCTCGGCGGGCTCAACTACCAGATCGAGCACCACCTGTTCCCGAGCATGCCCACGCCCCATCTGCGCCGTGCGCAGACCGTCGTCCGAGCCTACTGCGCGGAGATCGGCGTGCCCTACCACGAGACCGGCCTGATCCAGTCGTACCGCGAGGCCCTCACACATCTGCATCAGATCGGTGAGCCGATCCGGCAGCAGCGCCGAAGGGGCGCCTGACGTCGTCGGTGCAGTCGACGGCGTGGAGTACGACGCCGCCGGGTCCGCGGCCGCCGGCAAGCAGACCGCGGCCGCCGCGCGCGAACCGCTCACCCGGGCCGTCACCGCCGCCGCCCCGCTCATGCGCTGCCCCGACCCTGCCGCCATCGCTTTCAGGGTTCGGAAACAGGCACTGAGAGGTCGTTTTCATCTGTATTGTTCAGATATCGGGCGGTTCTTGGAGTGTGGGATTGCGGTGCGGAAGGGGTAGTGCGGTGTGGTCGGGGCCTGTGTGCTGGGCGGGGTGACGGGCGTGGCGGGATGCGGCTTGTTCCTGTCTCATCCCAGGACGTCCGGTCTTCGTGGCTGTGTGCTTCGGTCGCCGCTGCTGTGCGCCTGGGCGCACTCGATTCGCTGCGATACGCCGGAAGCATGCCGACGCGACGCCCGTATCCGAGTGATCTGTCCGATGCCCGCCGGGAGTTGATCGAGCCGGTGCTCTCGGCCTGGCGCTTCGAGCGCCGCGGCAGGGCTCTGGACTTCGGCCGGCCGCCCGAGCACGATCTGCGCGACATCATGGACGCGATCTTGTATGTGGACCGCACCGGCGTGCAGTGGCGCTATCTCCGGCACGACTTCCCGCACTGGAACACGGTCTACGGATACTTCGCCAAGTGGCAGCAGGAAGGCGTATTCGTTCAGCTCAACGGCCTGCTCAGGCGGCTGCTGAGGGAGAAGGAGGGGCGGGAAGCCGAGCCATCGGCCTGTGTGATCGATGCCCAGAGCGTCAAGACCTCCAGCAGCGTTCATGCCTCCAGCCAGGGCGTGGACGCCGGGAAGAAGATCGTCGGCAGGAAACGGAGCATCGTCACCGACACCCTCGGTCTCCTGCTTGCCGTGCTGGTTACCGCGGCGAGCGTGCAGGACTCCGTCGCCGGCACCCGTCTCCTGGACCAGGTCGCCGCCGAACACCCCGGCATCCGCAAGGTGTGGGTCGACGGCGGTTACCGCCAGCACCTCGTCGAGCACGCGGCCACCCTCGGCATCGACATGGAAATCACCGCCCGCACCCCTGGGACCAGGGGATTCACGCCGATCCCGAAACGCTGGGCGGTCGAGCGGACCTACGGCTGGCTCATGCTCCACCGGCTCTCGCCCGCGACTACGAGACTCTGTCCGCCCGCTCCGAAGCCATGATTCACCTTGCCATGACCGACCTCATGGCTCGCCGTCTGACCAGCGAGACCACCATCTCCCGGCGCGACCCGACACCATAGACCAAACACCAGATTCCGGGATAAAACATCGGGATGAAACGACCTCTCAGGGGCGCATTCGCGTGGGGCACTCGTCGTCCTCTCGAAGTCGGACGACAGCGGGCGCGACACCGTTCACGAGTCAGCTCGTAGGCGGTTGACGGGATCCCGCCCGATCACTTCGATCGGGCGGGATCTCTGCGTTTCGCCGGACGGGCGGCAGGCACCCCCTGGCGGGCGGCGCCCGTAATCCGCTGTTCACCGCCTCCTTCGCGAGCAAGAATCGTCCGCATGTCTGCGATCCCCGGTGGCACGACCGCCTTCCACGACCTGCCCGCGTTCCTCGCCCAGCCTCGCGTCAACTCCCTTGCACTGTCCGCCGACGGTGGCCGTCTCGTCGCCACCGTGCAGACGCTGTCGGAGGACCGGACCAGGTTCGTGTCCGGGCTGTGGGAGATCGATCCGGCCGGGGAGCGCGAGGCGCTGCGCCTGACCCGGTCGGGGAAGGGCGAGTCCGGGCCCGCGTTCGGCCCGGACGGGGTGCTGTACTTCCTGTCGGAACGCAAGGACGACAGCGAGGAGGACAAGCACGAGGGTGCCGCGCTGTGGGCGCTGCCCGGGCGTGGTGAGGCCGCCGTCGTGGCCCGGCACCCGGGCGGGATCACCGCGTTCACCGTCGCCCGGGACTCCGGCGCGCTGGCCCACACCGCCGGGCTGCTGCCCGGGGCCTCCGACGCCGACGCACACGGCAAGCTGCGCACGGCACGCAAGGACGCGAAGGTCACCGCGATCCTGTACGAGGCCGGGCCGACCCGCGCCTGGGACCGCGATCTCGGCCCCGAGGAACAGCACACCTTCGTGCGCGCGGGGGCCGAGGGCGCCGTGGTTGACGCCGGCGGGCAGGGCGTCGGCCTCGAGCACCCCGGGGACGTGGCGCTGTCGCCCGACGGGACGCGAGTGGCCTACACCCGGTTCGTACCCGGCCGGGTGCCCGCCGAGAACCGCACCGCCGTGGTAGTGGCAGACGCGGCCACCGGCGAGGAGGTCTTCGTCCTGGGCGATGTGGAGCACCTCTACGAGGCGCCGGTGTTCACGCACGACGGCTCGGCGGTCGTGTGCTCGCGGATGACGTGGCCGACTTACGACGAGTCGATGGACATGACGCTCGTCCGGGTCGGCGTGGACGGCGGCGAGGCCGTCGATCTGCTGCCCGGGTTCGACAACTGGCCTGTCGGCGCCGTCTGTTCGCCGGTCGACGACGCCCTCTTCTTCGTGGCCGATGTCGAGGGACACGCGCCCGTCTTCCGGCGGGACGCGGACGGCACCGTGACCCGGCTCACCGCCTCGGGCGCGTACGGCTCGCTCTGCGTGGCCCCCGACGGGCTGACGCTGTACGCGCTGCGCAACGCGATCGACTCGCCGCCGCGGCCGGTCAGGTTCGAGGCCGTCGTTGCCGACCAGACGCCGGTCGAGCTGCCCGCCCCCGGTGCGTTCGACACGCTGCCGGGCACCCTCACCGAGGTGCACGCCAACGCGGCGGACGGGTACCGGCTGCGCGGCTGGCTCGTGCTGCCTGAGGGCGCGTCGGCCGAGAACCCCGCGCCGCTGCTCGTCGCCGTGCACGGCGGGCCGCAGGGCAGCTGGAACGGCTGGACCTGGCGGTGGAACCCGTGGCCGTTCGCGGCCCGCGGCTACGCGGTGCTGCTGCCCGACCCGGCCCTGTCGACCGGCTACGGTCAGCAGGGCCACCGGCGCGGCTGGGGGCAGTGGGGCGGGGTCCCGTACACGGACGTGATGGCGCTGACCGACGCAACCGAGGCCCGTGACGACATCGATGCCGCGCGCACCGCGCTCGGGGGCGGCTCCTACGGCGGCTACATGGCCAACCGGGTCGCCACGAGCACCGATCGGTTCAAGGCGATCGTGAGCCACGCGGGCCTGTGGGACCTGCGGTCCTTTCAGGGCGACACCGACGCGCCCTGGTACTTTCAGTGCATTTTCGGGGACCCGGTGACCCGGCCCGAGCGGTACGAGGCGCACTCCCCGTACCTGGACGCCGCGAAGATCCGTACGCCGATGCTGGTCATCCACGGCGCGAAGGACTACCGCGTGCCGGTCGGCCAGGGCGCCGCACTCTTCCAGGATCTGCAGCGGTTCGAGGTGCCTGCGAAGTACCTGTACTTCCCGGACGAGAACCACTGGATCCTCTCCCCGGGCCACATCCAGGTCTGGTACGAGGCGTTCCTGAACTTCCTCGACCACCACGTCCTTGGTCACGAGTGGCAGCGGCCCGGACTGCTGTGAGCACGGGCGGGCGTCGGCCTTCGACGAGGTGGGATCCCCGCTTTTGGGCAGGAACGGACTCACCCTCGGGGCCGGTCTGCTGTGCCGCCCCCGCACAGCTTGCCCCCGCCCGGCCGGTGCACTGGCACCGTCCCCGCTGCCGGTGCCCTCTACGCCGGTCCGGTCGACGTCAGAGGTCCATGCGCAGGCGTTGCGGGGGCCGGTGGCGGCTCAGGAGCCGGGAAACTGCAGGGACGCCGCCTGCACGCGCAACAGATGCGTCTCCGGACTCGCGCGGTGGAGAAGGGCCGGCGCTCCCCGCTCGCATCGCTACGCCCGGCACTATGTACCCATCGCCGCCGCCGTAACGGAACCGGGGCCGGGACAGCGCCTCCGGGCGGGGGCGTGCCCGGCGGCGTCCTACTCCGGGCCGGGGTCGCGCAGCGGATTGCGGTGACCGCAGTCCCAGCACTTCACGGTCTCCGGGAGCCTCTCGTACCGCGTGCCGGGGACGCCGAAGGAGCCGTCGATGCGGAATCCACCGCAGCCCTGGCACGGGGTGGCGTGGAAGGGCTTGTCACAGCGGAGGCAGGTGCCTTCCGCGCTGGTCTGGTCGAGGCGGGTAACTCGGGTGTCTGCGCTGCCACATCGCACGCAGAACGCTTCCTGGGTCTTCATGGTTCTGGTGTACAGCAGCTTCGCGGCATCGTTCCCCCGCTCCGATCCGAGGTGCCGGCGGGCGCGGAGCACGCGGTCCGGGGGCGCGGGCCGGGCCACGGAGGACGCTGATCCCCCCGGGGCCCGTGGCGTGCCGGGTCAGGGTCGCCGGCGGAACCAGCCGCGGCGCCGCCCCGGCTCGGGGTCGTCCTCCGGCGCCGGCGGCGCGGCGGCCTCGAGGCGGGCGGCTTCAGCGGCGGCCTCCTGGCGGGCGACGTCGTCGGCGTGGCAGGTGCCGCACACTGACAGGTCCCCGGCCTTCCAGGCCGTTCTCGCGGTGGTCTCCTCCCAGCGCTGATCGGTGAACTTCCTCCCACACCGCTTGCACACCGGCCGTCGCGCCTCCCGCTCAGCGGCACGGCGGCGCTCGTCCTCCGCTTTGGCGCGGGCGTGCTGGCGGCGGTAGAGAGCGTCGCCGTCGGGGTTGTCGAGCGCGTCGGTCAGGCTCTGTTCGTCCTTTCGCCCCAGGCGCCGCCACACCGCCGTATCCGCGCCGTGTTCCTGGAGCTGCTCCAGGGTGGTGACGACGACCGGCACGGCCTGGCTGTAATCCTTCGCTGTGATCGCCTCTTGGTAGTAGGTCTCGTACCGGCGCGGCGCCCAGTAGCGGCGGCCGGCCTCCTCGATGACCTTCACCGTGTTGTCGACTTTCGCCGCGGTGGTGTCGGCGAACACGAACGCGAGGGGGACCAGGCCCTCCCGGCCGGTGGGCGGGTAGACCCGGCGCCACAGCCGCTTCTCGTGGCCGACGTCCTCGATCGCGTCCGGCCGGGAGCGGACCAGGTCCACAGTGAGCCTGTGCGCGTCCGGTGCCAGCAGCCGGCCCCACTCCCAGTACCGGCGCAGCTTGGTGACCAGCTCGTGCGCGTCCTCGGTGCGACGGTCGATCTCCAGCAGCAGCACCGGCACCCCGGCCTCCCGCGCCCGCACCACCAGGTCCGCCCGCTGCACGTACCCGCCTGCGAGCCGGTGCGGAATTTCGGTGGCGAAGCCGAACCGGTGACCGATCCCCACGCGGTGGAGTTCGGCAGCCGTCGTGGTGACCGCTGCGGAGTGGTCGTCGTAGCTGGCGCCGAGCAGCTCCCCGGTAACCGGGTCGTACTTCTCCTCACGCAGCGCCGAGACCCGTATGCCCTTCGGCTCCAGCAGCTTCTTCGCCTCGCCGTGGCCTCGCTTGGTCAGCACCCACACCTGCCGCTGGTCTTCCCGGACCAGTTCGATCCTCACCAGGTGGTGGTCCTGAAGATCCAGGAGGGTGTCCCGCGTGAGCTTGTCGTGCCGGTTGTCCGGACGGGTCAGCTTCCACAACTGATCGGCAGTCGCCCTCTGGAAGATCCCCAGCGCTTGCAGCAGCTCCCTCCGCCGGGGCTCTGTCGAGTTCCTCCTGTGAGTAGGACGCCTTTGGACATGAGGGTTGTCGGACCTGCGGCGGCCCCCTGTCCGCCGGGGCTGGCCTGCGGAAACTCCCGGCTCTTGGCGGCGGGGCGCGGAGGGGGTGATGGAGGGGGCTACGGAGGGGGCCTGTCCGGTCCGGTCAAGGGGCTGCTCGGGCTCGTCTGCGGTACTCGCCACAGGGCGCTCCTGGAAAGTGGGGCGGGCCCATCCCGCCGTTCACCTTCTACAGGTGCGGCCCTCGGCTCTCGTGTGACGCCGGCCCTTGAAGAACCCCTTCACCGTGACCGTATCGTGATCAACCTGAAGGGGGGGGGGAGAGCCCTCCCCCGCCAGCGCCGGACTCTGTCCACAGGTCCGCGATCCGAGCATCGGGTTCGAGGCCGCCACGATCAGCGGGGCGGCCCATACGTTGAGGAGCCGACATGCCCGACACCACGCCGCTCGCCCCGATGACCCCGCACGCGGCCATCAGCGCCTTCGGCTACCTCCGGGCCGTCCAGGCCGACGACGTCGACGCCGCCCGCGAGTTCGCCGGCGCCGAACCTCAGATGCCCGAACTGCTCGTCGACGCCGCAACGCGGATCGTCGTCCCGGTCACCGCGCTGCCCGGCCCGGAGGTCGGCGAGCCGTGCGCGGACACCTTCGCCCTGGAGGCCCTGGGGCGCGTCTTCGTGACCTCGCTGCGGATCTGGGCACAGGCCGGACCGGACACGGCGGAGGGCATCGCCCGCGCCGTCATCGACGTGATTGGTCACTTGAGTGCGCGAGTCGCGCGGTAACCAGCGGGTGGTCTGCGCCTGCGTCCAGCCCTGTATCAGCGAACCCCCTCGCGTGCGCCTATCCCGCTTCTGCGGAGCGTCAGGACAGCGTCGCTCAGCCCAAAGCCCATGAGCCGGGCCTATGGGCGGGGAGCAGCAGGTCGGCGACGAGACCGTAGTGGTCGCTCGCCCACACGCCGTCGACGGGCTCGGAGAAGACCTGCTCGCACAGACCGACACGCAGGGTCGGTCCGTAGTCGTCGCACCGGACCATGATGTAGTCGACGCGCCGCCCTTCCTCCTCGGGCATCTCACCCTGCCGAACGAGAGGGTTGACAGGGGAGAAGGTGTGACCCGGCTCGCCCGGATGAGCCGCCTCCCATGCGTCGCGGTAGCACACGCTCAGGCCGCCCAATGACTGCCGACCCGTCCAGAACCGCACACTCGCGCTGTCAGGAGGGGCATCGAAGTCCCCGAGCAGCACGACATGACCGGACCCCGCCATGGCTTCCACGAGACGGGCGGCAGCGATGGCCTGCGCCTCCCGCTCCCGCTCCTGGCCGCGCTCCCAGCTCGGTTTGTGGTGCACCACCAGCATCGTTCCGAACGGACTGGGCGCCTGCACCTCCGCGACCGTCACCCCACACCACGCTGCCATCGCCTCCCGTCCGACACCGCCGAACGCGTCCGTCCGTACGGCCGTAATGGGCCATCGGCTGGCGACGGCTGCGCCCACCCCGTCCTCGGACCAACGCGGATGTGCGGCCACATGCCAGCCCTCTCCCAGCAGTTCCCTCACACCGTCATAGTCCTCGCAGCGGACGACCTCCTGCAGGGCGACGACATCCGGCTGCCAGTCCTGCACCCCCCGCTCCAACAGGCGCCTGCGCCGCTGCCAATCGGCATGCCGCCTCTCCAACACGTTCACCGTCATCACCCGGAAAATCCCGGAACGGGGCCTTGCCTTTCCACCACCCATGGCCGACATCCCTCTTCCCGCGAGGCGCGCATCTGCCACCTCAGCCGTGCCCGTCTCGATCGCAACGCCTTGATCTTCCCGCGTGCAAGCCGAGGGCGCGCGCAGCGCATCCGCGAGCGATGCCGCGGGGCGAAGGCCAAAGGCCTGGCCGACTGGCGGGGCCGCACGTTGTGGACCGCTGCCCTGCGGCCTGGACGCATGCACGACGCCACGGCCGCCCGCAATGAAGGCATCGCCGTCTGCTTCCAGCACTTCCCCGACGTCGGGGTCCTCCTGGACGACGGCTACCTCGGCCTGAGCCGCGACCACCGCGGGCAAGCGATCACACCACCCGGAAAACCCCGCCCGGGAGCATGGCCCGGCAGAGTCGAACAGTGGGAACGCGACCGCCAACGGCGTGTTCGACGGTGATGTGGTCGGAGCCAGCGTCCTCCAACGGACCAGCACACCTCACCCGCTATCACGCACCAACTCGTTACAGTCCCGACGGAACCTAGTGCAGATAGTCGCTCGCCTGGGCGCCGAGGACGTTCAAAAGAGCCAGCGTCTCGGCGCCGGGGGACCCTGGCGGTGCGCTGTAGAGCACGAGGTGCTGGTCGCGCTCGGTGAGGGTGAGGGTGTCGCAGTCGACGGTGATCTCCCCGACGGCTGAGTGGCGGAAGGTCTTGGTGAGCATCGGCGCGGTCTGTACGTCGTGTCGTTCCCAGAGGCGGGCGAAGTCAGGGCTGGCATCGCGGAGTTCGCCGACGAGACCTGTCACCGCGGGATCGCAGGGGTAGCGGGCGAGGGTGGTGCGGAGCTGCATCACGACGCTCAGCCGGAACTCGGCGGCGTCGGAGATCCCGTAGAGCGTCTCATCGGCGCGCTCGGGCCCGGGGAAGGCCCGGCGCGCGAGGTTGCGGTCCTCGGGGGCGAGCGGGGCGAAGTCCTCCATGAGCGCGGCCGCGAGGTCGTTCCATGCGAGGACCTCGCACGCGGCGGACATCACGAAGCCGGCCGTCTGCGGCAGCCGCTCCAGGAGCGCGAGGATGCTCGGGCGGACGTCGCGCCGGTGCAGTCCGGTACGGTTCGGCGCGGTGCCCGCGAGGACGTGGAGGTGGTCTGACTCCGCGTCGGTGAGCCGCAGCGCGCCGGCGATCGCGGCCAGGACATCGCCCGAGGGGCGTGGCGCCCGGCCCTGTTCGAGGCGGATGTAGTACTCGGTGGAGATGTGCGCGAGGACCGCTACTTCCTCGCGGCGAAGACCTGGTGTGCGCCGGCGCGGGCCGGAGGGGAGGCCGACGTCCTGTGGCCGCAGCCGCTCGCGGCGGCTGCGGAGGAACGCCCCGAGCTCCTGCTTGTCCATACGCCCAGTGTGCGCGGCGCCCGGCCGTGGATCCTGGTACAGCCTGTGCCTGTATCCGGCCGGCAGCCGGTCGGACGCTGCTGCCATGACGAACAACATGACCATT
>NZ_KQ948365.1:21354-29083 GCF_001514055.1 Streptomyces corchorusii
AGGCCGCCGCGTGGCTGCTCAGCGACCGCGCCTCGTACGTGACCGGCGCGATCCTGCCGGTCGACGGCGGCGCCGGCGCCTGACAAGAGCGGCCCGGGTCCTGATCCGCGCTTCATCGCCATCGCCGACGCCGGCGGCCACCTGCTGCCCTTCACGAGGGGGGACGACGCCTGGCTCGGCTCGGTCGACCTGACGAAGGCCAAGACCTCGGTGCTGTTCCGGATGCCCAGAGCGGCCCTGGGCGAGAGCTCCCAACCGGGCGGCCTCGTCTACGGGATTGAGTACGGCAACAACGGCCTGATCTCTTCGGTGGCGGACTGCCGAACGTGGACGCTGACGGCCGCACGGGCCGAGGTGTTGGCGTCTTCGGCGGCACCGCCGACCATGACGCGCACGTGGCCGAAGCCGCTGCCGAGGGGTACTGGCCCACCCGCCTCCCAGGGATCGACCGGTGACTGCTCCGGTCGGGCCACTTGCTCTGACCGCCCGACCGTGAGGAGAAGCCAACGCCCGCCAGTCGTGTGACTGAGCATTCCGCTCGGCATGTGACGGCCCTGGGGTCCTGGCTAATGATCACCGCAGGTGGCCGACCGCCCGGCCGGGTGTTCAATGAACGATCACCTGTGAAACACGCGGGGGCGAATCCGACCGGGCACTATTGCCGCCCTATCTCCATGTTCCGTCGGCTGATCAGCGGTGGGGCCGGGGGGCGGGCCGGCGCCGGGTAGCGTGGATGGAACCAAGCAGATTGAGGGACTGGGCACTGGGGCTGCCTGGTTCGGCGTGGTAGATGACGAGCTGCTGGCCGGGGGCGTCGCGTACGTCGAAAGCCTGGTAGGTGAGGGTGAGGGGGCCGACGTCCGGGTGGAGGAAGCGTTTGGCGTCC
Organism: Streptomyces corchorusii; assembly: GCF_001514055.1. Classification (NCBI taxonomy): domain Bacteria; kingdom Bacillati; phylum Actinomycetota; class Actinomycetes; order Kitasatosporales; family Streptomycetaceae; genus Streptomyces; species Streptomyces corchorusii. The sequence continues at coordinate 22,241 of NZ_KQ948365.1, forward strand.
TGGGTCTTGCCGCGCACGGTGTGGGCGTTCCAGAGGCGGGTGAAGTCCGCGCTGTGCTCAGTGAGGGTGCGGACGAGTTCACGCAGCCGTGGGTTGTCCGGGTCAAATCCGGTTGCCTCGCGAAGGTTGGCGACGGTGGCCTGTGCTGCCCGGTCCCAGTCCGTGTAGAAGTTGCGGCCCGCGGCATCGAGGAAGGTCATGCGGGCCAAGTTGTCCGCCGGCTCGAACGGGGCGTAGAGGGCATCGGCCAGGGCGTTGACGGCGAGGAGGTCCAGGGTCCGGCTCATGACGAACGCTGGAGTGTTCGGGTAGCCGTCCATCAGCTGTCGCAGCGAAGAGCTGACTCGTTCGGCGGCGTGGGCGGAGGGCCGGTCGTTCGGCGTGGCCCCGGCTAGCCGGTACAGGTGCGCGCGTGCGTCCGCGTCGAGGCGCAGCGCGCGGCTGAGTGCGTCGATCACCTGTGGTGAGGGGTTGCGCTCGCGGCCTTGTTCCAGGCGGGTGTAGTAGTCGGCGTTCACTCCGGCCAGGACGGCGACCTCCTCGCGGCGCAGTCCGGCGACTCTGCGGGCCCCGTAGCTCGTCATGCCGACGTCCTCCGGCTGCAGGCCGGCGCGGCATGTGCGCAGGAAGTCTCCCAGGTGGTTGTCGTCCATGTATGCAGGCTAGGCGGCGGCTCGATGTGGTGCCTGGGTGTGCTGCACCCCGGCAGCACACGTCCTGGTTGATGGCCGCTGACCTGCGCAGACTCGGTGGAGCGGGAAGGACCACACCGTTCGAGGAGAGGAGCCCGCCATGGCCGGGACCGTTGAGGACGACCACGTCGACGTGGTCGGGATGTGGGTGACCGCGGATGGTCACATCCGGCAGGAACTGCTGCCGGACGGCCGCTACGACGAAGCCCGCGGCGAGCGGGCCAGCGCGTACACCGGCCGGTACACGGTGACCGGCAGCCACCTGGACTACGTCGACGACACCGGCTTCACCGCCACGGGCGACATCCGGGACGGAGTGCTCTATCACGAGCACCTCGTGCTCTACCGGGAGCGAAACCGGTCGTAGAGAAGGCCGGGCCACGGCCACTCTGGCACCGGGAGGCGAATCCGCCCTCGGCGGACGAAAAGGGCCCGATACAGCAGCCAGTCAGCCAGCCAGCCAGCCAGCAGCAACGAGAATTGAGGACCATATCCATGACAGGAACACGACTTGACGGAAAGGTCGCGCTGATCACGGGCGCGACCGGCGGCCTCGGCACAGCGACCGCCGAACTCTTCGCCCGCGAAGGCGCCCGGCTGGTGATCACCGATATCGCCGAAGGCCCCCTGCGGGAGCTGTCCCACCGGATCGGGGCGCCCGGCGCGGAGGTCGTTGCCGCCCGCCTCGATGTCTCCTCCGCGCGGGAGTGGGACGAAGTGATCGCCGTCGTACGCGACCGGTTCGGAACGCTGGACGTGCTCGTGAACCTCGCCGGCATCCTCGACTGGCCAGGTATCGAAGACACGCGAGAAGAGGAGTGGGACCGCGTTATCGACGTGAACCAGAAAGGCACATGGCTTGGCATGAAAGCGGCGATGCCGCTTCTGCGTGCGAGCGGCAACGCGTCGGTGATCAATACGTCGTCCGTACTCGGCCTGGTGGGAAGCGGTGCAGCTGCGGCCTACCAGGCGTCCAAGGGAGCCGTGCGCCTGTTGAGCAAAACCGCCGCAGTCGAGTACGCCCAGCAGGGAGTACGGATCAACTCACTGCACCCCGGGGTGATCAGTACCCCCATGATCCAGGACCTTCTGGACGACCAGGGTGACCAGCAGCCGGACATCCAGCGCACCCCCATGCGCCGAGCCGGCCGCGCTGAGGAGATCGCACCCGCGATCCTCTTCCTCGCCAGCGACGAATCCTCGTTCATCACCGGCGCGGAACTGGTGGTCGACGGCGGGCTCACGGCGCACTGAACAACCCGGCCGTACGACGTCCACGTGGGCCTGCCGCGGATGTGTCAACGGTGCGGCCCACCCGATCAGCGCACCGCACCACTGCACAGCACGCCAGATGCCCTGCACCGGCGCCTGCACTCACACTCACCTCCTCCCGGGACTGCACCATGACACCTGCAACCGCATCCGCCGCAACGTCCGAGTCCACCGAGTTCGCTGGGAAGATCGCCCTCGTCACCGGAGCCGCGCGGGGGGTGGGCCGGGAGACCGTGGCGCTCCTTCACGCCCGCGGGGCTCGGGTCGTCGCCCTCGACCTCCGCCCCGACGTCATGAACCTGGCGGAAGAGTTTCCCGGCGTCGTCGTGACAAACGGTGACATCACCCAGGAGGAGACCGCCCACCGCGCGGTGGCAACGGCCCTGGACGCCTTCGGCGGACTGGACATCCTCGTGAACAATGCCGGGCGCACCCAGAACAAGCCCCTCACCGAAACCACGGCAGAGGACTGGGACACCGTGATGGCGGTCAACGCCCGCGGCTCCTTCTTCTGCGCCCGCGAGGCGTTCCGGGCCATGAAGAGCCGCGGCGGCGGCGCCATCGTCAGCACCGGCTCGTACGCCTCCACCGTCGCCCTGCCCGAAGGTGTCGCCTACAGTGCGTCGAAGGGCGCCCTGGCCCAACTGACCAAAGTGCTCGCCGTCGAGGGCGGCCCGCTGGGCATCCGCGCCAACCTCGTGGCCGCGGGCGTCATCGAAACGGACTTCCTCGACACGATCCGCCCCGACAGTCGCGCCTACCTGGCGTCCTTCGCCACCGCGCAGCCCCTGGGACGAGTGGCGCAGCCCGAGGAGATCGCCGAGGTCCTGTGCTTCCTCGCTTCGCCCCGCTCCAGTTTCGTCACGGGAGCCGTGGTCGCCGCTGACGGCGGATTCACCGCAATCTGAGCGTTGTCCCGTAACTGCGGGTCACAGGCGAGATGATCTTGATGTGACTGGTGTGATCACGGCGTCGGAACCCTCCTGGATAGCCCCGTTCACCGGGCTGAGTCGGCGGCAGTTCGGCAAGCTCGTCACCGCGCTGCGGCGCGAGGATACGGGCCCGGTGCGCAAGGGCCGGCCGTGGAGCCTGCCGCTGGAAGACCGCGTGCTGGTGGTCGCCGCGTACTGGCGGACCAACCTCACCCTGCGCCAACTGACCCCGCTGTTCGGGGTGTCCAGGTCCGCGCCGACCGCATCATCGACCACCTCGCACCCTCGCTCGCCCTGCAGCAGCGCAAGCGGTTCCGCAAGGACACCGTGCTGATCGTGGACGGGAGCCTGGTTCCCACCCGCGACCACCAGGTGGCCGAGCAATCGAAGAACTACCGGTACTCCACCAACCACCAGGTCGTGATCGACGCCGACACCCGGCTCGTCATCGCCGTCGGCCGGCCGGTACCCGGCAACCGCAACGACTGCAAGGCGTGGGAGCTGTCCGGCGCCACGGCGCCAAGGACGCCGTCGGCAAGACCACCGTCATCGCCGACGGCGGCTACCGGGGCACTGGCCTGGTCATCCCGCACCGCCGCGAGAGAGGCCAGGCCGACCTCCCCGGCTGGAAACAGGAGCACAACGCCTCCCACCGCAAAGTCGGAGGGGCGTGGTGCGGCGCCGGCGGTATGCCAGGTGGCGGGCGTTGCGTCGAGGGGCGGGGGGTTGCGTACCTGGTCGAGGGTGACGGACAGGGCGAATTCGGTGTGAGTGTCGGCGTAGCGCCGTTCCAGGCTCTGCAGGTCTTTCTCGGCGGCGGCCAGGTCGTGGGCGGTGGCGTGGTCCTGGCCGAAGTACGGGCCCTTGTCCAGGCGGGTGCGCAGTTCGGTGCAGGTGCGCCGTCGCGTGTCGATGAGCGAGGCCAGTGCGTTGAGGTCTTGGCGCAGCAGGTCCCGGGAGGCCAGGTGGTTGCGCATCGCGTGGTGGCGGTGGCCGTCTGGCGGGAGGTCGGTGAGCTGCGGGATCAGGTCGGTCAGGGCTTCGTGGGTGGGTGGCCGGGTTCCTGATCGTCATTCCAGCCGGCCATCACACTGAACAGCACGGCGGCCAGCGGCAGCAGCACCACCGGCGCCCACCGGCCAACTCCTTCAGCTGGAGCACGACCTCTTCGTCTCGAAGGGGCCTGGCTGTCACTCAGAGTGGCCGCGTCACAGAAGTCGGGCCAAAGGCGCTTGCCGCGTACGAAGCCACCGCCCCGTGGCTCACTTCAGCACCAACAGTACCGCCAGAGCGACGAGGAGGGAGTCAATCCGGTCGAGGATGCCGCCGGAGCCGGGCAGCCACCGGCCGGCGTCCTTGGCGCCGGCGCCCCGCTTGACCATCGACTCCAGCAGGTCCCCGAACGGGCCGCCGACCGCCACGGCCACCGCCGTCTGCCACGTCAGGGAGGACAGCACGGCCAGTGTGAGGAGACCGGCCGCGGCCCCAGCCAGCGTGCCGCTCCACCGCTTGGCGGGCGACAGCCGGGAGAGCCGGGGGCCGCCGATTCGGCGACCCGCCGCGTACGCGACGATGTCGGCGATCGACACGGCCACGAACAGGACGAGGCCGAGGGCGCCGGACGATACGAGGCCAGCCAGGGCGCCCAGCCACACGAGCCCCAGCAGGCCCGCCCCCAGGCGGCGGAGCCCGTGCTCCGCGTCGCCCGAGAGCAACGGCACCCCGGCAATGGCAAGCGCTCCGGCCGCCGCCACCCGGAGCACCTCCCCGGGGGCCAGCCAGGCGGTGAGGACGAGTCCGACGATCGCCGCGTCCAGCACTGCCCGGTCCACCGGACCCAGCAGGAGCAGCCCGCCGAACTCCGCCACGGCGACCACACCGACCACAGCCACGAGCACCGCGATCCCCGGTGGACCGAGCCAGAACGCGGCGGTGACCAGGGGCACTCCGAACGCCCACACGCACCAGCGGACCATCAGTTCACGGCGCCGGGTCGCCGCCACGGCGACGCCTCCGACCGCCAGTGCCCCGCCGAGGTACGGTACGAGACCGACGACCGTCGTCACCAGGAGGCCCGTCCCGGCGCGGCCGACACCACTGCGGCCGGCGTGCGCAGCGCGTCCAGGGCGCTCTGGCACGCCGCCACGATTCTCGCGTTCTCCGCCGTGTCGCGGACGGCAATCCGGACGGTCCGCCCCTCGTACGCCGGGGACATCGGCGACAGGTCACGCAGGAAGACGTCGTGCCGCCGGCACTCGCGCACCAGCCGCGCCGCGCTCGGTCCGTCCGGCGGCAGGGTCACCGTGAGGAAGTTCGCCACCCCCTCGTCGACCGAGGAGAACCCGTCCAACTCCCCGAGGTCGTACGCCAGTCCTCGGCGCAGCACATGGGTACAGGCCCAGCGCTCCGCGTAGTACGCGGGGTCGCGCAGCGCCGTCACGGCAGCCAGCTGGGCCGGCAGGCTCACGGGCCACGGCGGCGTCCAGCGCCGCAGATCCCCGGCCGTCTCCGGACCGGCCACCAGGTACGCGGCCCGCATCCCCGACAGCGCGTACATCTTCGACAGCGAGGTGCAGACCACGACCCGGGCGTCGACCGCGGCGAGCCCGGCGAGCGAGTCCGCCGGATCGACATACCCCAGGTACGCCTCGTCGATCCACCACCGGGTCCGCACGGGCGAGGCTTCGATCACCGCGCGCAGCGCGTCGGCCGGGGCGTGGCGGCCGGTCGGGTTGTTCGGGTTGACCACCACCACGAGGTCGTACCGTCCGTCGCCGGTCGCGGTGGCGAGCCGGGCCGGGTCGAGCAGCCAGCCGTCCTCCCGGCGCAGTTGGAGCCGGTCGACCCGGCAGCCGATCACCCGCTCGGTGACATGGGCGTACTCCCCATAGCCGGGATCGAGCAGGAGCACCCGGCTCCCCGGCGTAAGCCACCGGCCGAACGCGCGGAAGATCAGATCGGACGAGCCCGCCCCGACGACCAGCGACTCCACCGGGAGCCCGCGGACCTCGGCGATCTCCGCGAGCAGTCCCTCCGCGCCCGTCGGTGGCGAGGTCCGGGCCGCCCACCCGGGATCCTCCGAGAGGACCGCGCGGACCCCTGGGGACGGTGGGAACCAGGCGTCCAGCACATCCGCCGCGACCACCTCGTGACGGCGGGGCAGGGTCCGGAAGTCCGTGCCGATAGCCGAGAAGAACGTCCCGCCGTGCTCACAGCCGTCCGCACGCGGCGCGAAGGGCACGTCGAGCCGCCAGTCGAGGCCCGTCCTCAGCCGCTCCAGGATCCGGCCGTGGCGCTCCGCGACCGTCCTCGTCAACTCGGCCAAGGTGCCGCTGAGGACCTCGAAGGAGACGGCGCCCGAGCGGACCGTGCGTCCCACCGGCCGCAGCCCGGCGGCGAGGTACATGTCGAGCAGTTCCGTGCGTCCCATCGCCACCACCCGGCGGCCGCCCCGCGCCGCGACCCAGCGCAGCGCCGCGTACATGAGGAGGGGCGCCGCCGCGGTGGACCGCCAGTGTTCCTCGACGGTCAGGACGCGGATCTCGAACGGCGCCTCCTCGGTCAGGACCGGCAGCTCCTCGCGCGTCAGGTACTTGTCGAGGGAGTAGCGGCCGACCCACGGCGGGGTAAGGCTGACGAAGCCTATCCGCGTCTCGCCGCGCGCGGCCACGAGATAGATGTTGTCGCCGTCGAGTCCGTCACTCAGCCTCCCCGACGGATCCACCGGATGCTGGCCGAGCTCCTCCGCGTACACGCGGTGGCGCAGTTCGTGGATCCAGTCGTGATCCCGAGGCGTGGCAGTGCGCAGCTGCAGGGCATGGTCCATGCGTATGTCCCCCCGAGGCGGTCCGGCGTTCGCGCCCCAGCATGGAGGAGTCCGGCAGCCAACACCTGAGTACGCGTACTCAGCCGGACGGCGAAGGAGTTGGAAGCGGTGCAGGTCAGGG
>NZ_KQ948365.1:29947-37539 GCF_001514055.1 Streptomyces corchorusii
CGACGCGGGTGACGTCGACGAGGCCGGCGTCGTCGAGCCGGTGCAGCACGGCCTCGTGCAGTCGGCCCCAGACACCAGCTCTCGACCAGATCAGGAACCGGCCGTGAGCGGTCGACTTCGACACCCCGAAGCACGGCGGCAAAGCCCGCCAGGCGCAGCCGCTGACCAACACGTAGATAATGGCGGCGAACAGCGTCTCATCAGGCGTGTCCTGTGTTCCCCCGCCCTGCGGACGCACCCTTGATGGAGGGATCAGCGGCTTCGCGATCTCCCACAGCCCATCCGGAACAATCCAACTCCACGTATCCCGCCCCATGACCTGACCAACGAACTACCGCCACATAGGACACGGTCTTGGTCGACGCGACTTCCCCGACCCGGACCCCGCCGACCAGCCCAGCCCCATGGAAGCCGCCAGGGCCCAGCGCCGCCGCCGGGCCGCAGCCACCGAAGCCGCCGCCCTGCGCCGAGCCCGAGCCGAACGCGCCGCCCGCCAGACCGCGATGGCGGCCGCCGTCCAGCCCGCTGAACTGCGGACCACGGCGTAACGCGGTCCGCGACGGTTCAAAGGGCGCCGGCGTTCATCCAACACAGAGCCAGGGCCACGTCCGCGGCGGGAGGAGTCCAGTAACGGCCATCGAGAAGACCACGGCCGCGGAGGTATCGGTCGGCGTCGCCCAGTGGTGGGAACCGAGCGGCCGGGCGCGGACGGCGCCCACGTCCACCGGCGGGGCGACCATTCTGGGTTCGACGGGCCTGCGTACAGGCAGGGCACCTATCGTGCCCGCCGTAACCCATATCGAATAAGCACCTCAATGGCGCCGCTCCAGCCCTTGATGTCGTTCAGAGGAGATTGGCGCCCTTCTTACAGGCCGTTACCGCGTAGCTGTGCTTCACGTCGAGGTCCTCCAAGCCCGCCCGGCAGTAGAAGAGCAAGACCGGGTCGTGGTCCACATACCACTCCTCGGCGTAGTTGCAACTCTTATAGGCTTTTCCTCCGATAGGCACGTGATAGCCCATTTTCCGCAGATACTGCTGGCAATCCCATGACCATGCCTGCGCCGGACTGGCCATGAGCAGCGGTGCGGCGGCGGCCAGGAGCGTGCCACTCACCGTGACGGCAGCTGCGCGCTTCCACCGGCGCGAGCGCGAAGCTCCGCCCGACACGGATGACGCCACCGTGCTGTCCCTCTCCGTCCGTGCCAAACCAATCCCTCCTCATCAGTCGGTTCGACGCCGATCCCCGTATCGGCGTCGCCCTCTCAGCCTGCCGGGCAACCGACAGCGTGGCGCTAGCAGAGAGTCCACACTTACTTGCGGTTGCGTCTACTCGGCTACGGCGGACGTGGCAGCGGTAGTTGCTGGGCGGCATATCCGTTCGTACCGGCTCATTCCAAAATTCTGAAATGAGCCAGCGGGCTGGTCCTGGCCCGCAGACCACCCTCACCGCCGCGAAGACTGACTCCGCCCGCCGCGGCCGCCGGTGGGCGTGGTCCCGCCGTGCGGTCACTGCCCGGGGGAGGCGGGGCCGAAGCCGAGTGCGCGGCGCCCGGACGGGCGCGGCTTGTGGTCGGTGGCGGCCGGGGCGGCCGGGAGGCGTTCGGCGGCGAGCGGGGCGCGCGTCGCCGGCGGGTCGGTGTCCTGGGTGCGGGACGTCTCGGCGGTGGCGGGTCCGGTGCCCAGCGGGCGGTGGTCTGTCATCACCTGATCATCGCGCGGCGGGAAGCTCTCCGGTCGAGCCCTGGTGGGGTCGGGTGGTGCGGAGGACGATGGTGGTGTGGGTGAGCGCGGCGAGGACCAGGAGCACGGCTCCGGTCCGGTGAGGGTGCCGCTCAGCGTGGCGCGGGCCCTGGAGGTGACGGCTGGGCTGCGGGAGGCGATGGACGATGCTGGCGCTCGGTGGCGGTGCTCGCCGTCCGGGTGTGTGACGCGCATGCCGCCCGGGTCTGGGTGCCGCTCGGGTGCGCCTCGTGGGGGGCGTACTGCGCCGCGGAGTTCGGTATCTCCCGGGCGCAGGCGTACCGGCTCCTGGACGTTGACCGTGCCCTGGCCGTGATCCACGGCGCGGTCACCGCCGGCACCGGGGAGTCTCGCACGCGGGACACCGGCCCGGAGGCCGCGGCCGTGCTCGACTACGGCCTGTCCCAGCGGGCCCTGTTCGCCGTCTCCGCCCGCGGCGGCGACGGCGCGGAGCTGATCACCCGCCGTCTCACCGCGCTCGGCCACGACGTCCGGCGGCTCTTGGTGAGCCCGCCGTGCGGGCAGTGGTCCGCCAGGCTGTCCGCGACGTCCGCCCCGACCCCGCCGCCCCCGCCGTCGCCTGCCGGTGAGTCGGCGGACCTGGTCATCACCGAGCTGCGCCGCGTCGCCGACAGTCTCTACGCCAACACCTATGCGATTGGTGAGCTGATGCTCGAAGTCGCCCCGGCCTACCTCTCCGACACGGCCGCCGCCGACGTCCCTCGCCCTGCTGTGCGAGGAGATTGGCGGACCCCTCGACCGCGGCCTGGCCGCCCGCCGCTACGCGATATCCGGTGACCGTCGCGCGCTGCGCAGCACCGTGCTGTAGGCGTCGCGGGCACGCTGCTCGGTGGGGCCGGCCCCGAGGGCGCGGCGCCCGGCTGCCGGGCGGCGTCGGGCGGGAAGGGATTGTCAGACCACAGGAGGCCCAGCAGACGAAGCTGATGCGGCATTCGCTGCATCCCGCGCAGTCCGCTCCGCAGCGCGCATGTCGCCGTCGTCGCTGCGCTGAAGGACGAAGATCTTCACCAACGCGAGCAGGCTCGGTCCGCACAGGCCGGCCGCCAGCCAGGCGTTGTGTGGAGCGATGTAGAGGCCTCCGCCAAGCATCGTCAGGGATGCGACCATGCCAGCGACGAGCGTTGCAATCCGGTGCATATGATGGCGTTTTTCGATGACTTCACGTGCGGCGCGTTCGGCTTCGGCTTGAGCGGCCGCTGCCTGCCGCTCCGCTTCTGCCTCCTTCGCCTCAAGGCGCCGCAGCCGGAACTGGTGCTCACGCTTTAGCTCCGGCTCCAATGCCTTCAGCGCCACCTCGAGCTTCTCCGGGCCAAGGACCTCTCCCCACCGCGCAGCAATGCCCATGGCGGCGTTCATGAAGGGGTCGTCGTCACGACGCGCCGGAAGGGGTTCTCCAAGGCTCACGCCTGCACCCCTCCATCGCCTCCACCGACGGGAGCGAAATCTCTGCGAACAGGTGCTGGTGGAGGCCCGAGGCGCAGAAACAACCTGGCTAGCACGTGATTCAGTGTGTCCGCTGCCGGTCCCGCGTCGTCTTCATCGAACGTAAGAGGGGGATCGTCATCAACAAACGCAATGGGCGGTGTTAGCGGTTCTGTGCTCGCTGGTTCGTCCAGCAGCTGTTGGGCGTAATGACGCCTAGGGATCTCGATCTGCTTCTGGAAAGCGGCAAATTTTCCTGCCCAGTACCGCGCCAAGTCGCTCAACATGTTGTTCGGCGATCCCGAGCTGAGGGCGAACTGGCGGGTCTCCTCCAGCTGACTCTCCCAGTAGTCAGGCCCATGCTCGTCACTCGACAGAGCTGCAAGCTGCGAGGCGAACGACTCGCGCCGCTCCAACCACCGGTCCGATAACGCGGCCGCAGCAACAGTCTCACCAAACGTACGTGCGTCCAGCCCCGGTTCCACCGCGCCCCCTCTGCCCGACTTCCTTGACCGTAGCGGAGGCACACCATTTCGAGAAGGATTGTGGGGGCTCTACAGCCGCCGGGACGGCGGACAGCAACCGGATATCGGCATCAGAGCTTTCGCCGAAGGTGACCACCCGCGTCCCGCCGTGGCGGCGGCCCCGAAGCTCGCGGATCAGGACGGCCGCCCGGATCGTTCCGGGCGGCCGTCGTCTGCTTGTCGGTGGGATGCCGGTCAGTCGCCGGCGTCGTGGGAGAAACCGTCGTCCAGGATGATGCGGATGGTCTCGCCTTGTCCGGTGAGGTCGGTGAGTTTGGCTGCGATGCGGTTGTAGGAGGTCACGGGCCATGGCCCAGTCGCCCTCCAGCGGGGTGGCGGTGGAGCGGGTGTTCCACAGCTCGATGAGCAGGGCGATGAGGGAGCGTCCGGACAGGACGGTCTGGACGCGGCCTTCCTTGATGTCCTCGACCGAGGGCGGGGTGCGGAAGTGGCTGCGGTCGACGGCCAGGGCAGCGAGCCACTCCCAAGTGTCGCGGTGCGCGATCAGTTCGGCGGAGGCCACACCGGCGGCCTTCAGCAGCAGGACGCCGTGGGCGATCCGCGGGTCCTCCGCGCCGGCGGAGGCCTGCGGCGTGGCAGCCCAGGGTTGGCCAGCGGAGGTGCCGGTGCCCTGGTAGGCGGCCTCGATGGCACTCTTCAGCGCGAGGTCCTGGTCCTCGCCGGTTGCGAGCTGCGGCCGGTGCCCGGTGTTCTCCATGGTTCCCCCCTGGGAGTCGGTGTGGGTTGAGACGCGCGGATGACCTTCGGCACCGGCGGATGAGCCGTAGCCAGCCTCGGGTTCGGGCGGCTGCGTAGTCCTCTCGGGAGGGGTTTGCGTGCCCTCGCCGGTCGGGTCACCTGTCCCCTCGGGCGGCACGAGGGGACGCAGAAGGTCGGCAAGGTCCAGTAGCTGCCGAAGCTCGCTCCGTGTCTCGTTCAGGTCGTTGATCATCCGGTCCTGGCGGCGACGGACCTCCCGGTTCTCCTCGCGCAGTCCGGTGCTGCCCCCTTCGATCTTTTCGAGGATCTTCAGGCGACTCTGCGTGACGTCACCGTGCAGCGCGGTTAGCCCGACCGTCGGGTCATCGAGACGATCGAGATGGGCGAGTTGCTGTCGTATCGCCTCCAGTTCCTTCATGGCGTCGCGAAACGCGTCTTTCCACCCCACGTGACCCCCTGGCTACTCAGAGCATGCGACCGCTCGAATCTCCCCAGAAAGAATTCGCGTGACGCGATGGTTTCCAGCCCTTCCCTGGGGCCCTCTCGGCCGCAGCCGACCGAAGCGCAAGCGGCTGCGCCAGGCCCACGGGCTGACGCTGAACGAAGTGGCCGCCGCGCTGAAGGTGCGCCGGGCGACGGTGTCCGGCTGGGAGTCGCTGAAGAAGCCGACCGAGCCCCGCGGCCCGGAGCGTGAGGCGTACGCGCGGCTGCTGAACCAGCTCGCGGAGCTCTACCCCGCGCCCGCCGCCGCCTCGGACCCGGTGCCCTCCCCGTTCACAGCGCGGACTCCGTCCACAAGCCCGGCCTTCGAGGCTGCGGCCATGGCTGCCACCGAGAACACCCAGACCCCTGCCCCTGTCGCCGCTGCTCCGGCCGTCGCGACCCGCCCAACGCGCACCACCAGGACGTCGTCGACGTCGCGCCGTCCGGGTGCGAAGAAGGCGGCCCCGGCCGGCACTCCGGCGGGCGGCACCGATCCGCGGTTCGAGAACGGGCCGCTGGCGGTCGTCGACGCCGACGCGGACGGGCAGGTGCTGGCGTACTGCACTGGCGGCCTGGTCCTGGACGTGCCCGCCAAGTCCCTGCCGTCCCTGGTGGAGTGGACGCTCAAGGAGGCGAAGCTGGGGCAGCCGAAGCTGTCCGGCCCGGGCAAGGACGCCGACCCGCTGCTCGTTCTCACCGAGTCTGCGCTGGAGCGCTACGGGCTCCCCGTCGCCCTCACTGATGAGGAGCGGCTGGCCGGGCGACTCCCTGAGGGCCACAAGGTTGTCAAGCAGCTGGCGCGTGCGGAGTGGAAGCTGACGAAGCGCGGGCTCGGGCCGTGGGCGCGGATCTACCGTCCGGCCAAGGGCTCGGAGCGCGCTTGCGTGCAGCTGCGCATCCCGTCCTGGCACGCGCTCGACTCCCGCCACTGGGGCGAGGCCGGGCAGCTTCCGCCAGCGGACCTTGCGCGTGCGAGGCACCCGACGGACACCCGGTCCTGGCGGACCTGCCGCGCTTCCACGTCCGCGGCCCGGCGGAGAAGCTGTTCGAGGAGGCATACGACTGGGCGCGGCCGATGACGGATGCCGAGTGCACGCTGCGGCACCTGGTCGGCATCGACGTGAACATGGCCTTCGCCGCCGGCGCCAACGGCCTCGTCGTAGGCCTCGGCGCACCCACCCACGTCAAGAACCCGGTATTCGACCCCAAGCTGCCCGGCTCCTGGCTGGTCGATCTGTCTCATGTCGACCTGTCGCGGGTGAAGGTCGGCAAGGACAAATGGGTCGAGCTGGACGGCAGCCTGCTGCCCAGCCCGTTCACGCCGAAGGGCGAGCGCCCCGAAGGCCCGGCCTGGTACGCCACCCCCACCGTCGCCTACGCGGTGGAGCTCGGCTACGAGGTGCAGCCGATCGAGGCCTACGTCCGGTACGAGAACGGCCGCTACCTGGACGGCTGGTACAACCGGCTCCGCGACGCCTACCTGGCCACGATGGCCGACCTCGGCGTCCACGCGGACACGGAGTCGGCCCTGTGACAGGACAGCTCCGCAGAGTAACCACAGAGCATCCTCAGCGTCGTTTGCCAACAAGCGTGCTGATTTGCCAACTGCGATGCGTCGTCACACCGACGCTGGCAGCACCCACGACCTACGTCGACGCACGTGTCTGTCCACAGGCGATCCGTGGTCCCTGGAGGCATGAGCGACCACGAGCAGCAGCCGGCCCCGCACCGCGGCAAGGTCCTGGAGGCCGGGGGCGGTGATGGCGATCTGGGCCCAGTCGTACCAGCGGTGGCCCTTCGCACCGCGTCCGGCGGACAGCTTCTGCCAGGCCCGCTTGGGGATCTTCTTGGCCAGGTGGTCGGCGCGCTGGTCTCCGGCCGGGGCGGGGAGGCGGTGGGTGCTGGAGACCGCGAGCACGTAGCCGAGCTGCCGCCGCTCCAGGGCGGCGCGCAGGTGCGGGTTGTCGCCGTAGACCTCGTCGCCGGCCGCCCATGCGGCCGCAACTCCCGCGTCCAGGGTGCGCTCGATCATCTGTCGGGCGAGCTGCGGCTTGGTGGCGAAGTTGACGTCGTCGGGGACGGCGGCCTGGCCACAGCGGTCCGGGTCGCTCGTCCAGGACTTGGGCAGGTAGAGCGCGCGATCGATGGCGGCGTGTCCGTGGCGGGAGGTGTAGGTGAGGTGGACGGCGACCTGGGCGTTCTCGATCCGCCCGGCGGTGCCGGTGTACTGGCGCTGGACGCCAACGGTGCGGGTGCCCTTCTTCAGGTCGCCGGTCTCGTCCATCACCAGCACGGCCTGGTCGTCGGCCAGGTGCTCCAGCACGAACGCGCGCAGGTCGTCCCGGACGAGGTCGGCGTCCCATTTGGCGCGACCGAGCAGGTGCTGCAGGCCGTCGGGGGTGGCGTCCCCGGTGTGCTCGGCGATCGTCCAGCAGTTCTTGCGCGGCAGGTCCGCCAACAACCCGAGCAGCAACTGCCGGGCTCGAAGCCGGGGTTCGACCCGGCCGAATTGTCCCGCGATCCGCTCCATCAGGACCTCGAACATCGCCCGCCAGCGGGCAGGCACTACGCTGTGGACTGCGGGCACCGCTTCATCGTCAAGTCCACACACCTCACGATGATCACCCGTGGCCGCAGCCGTCTCCGCACCAGGTCTCACCGACTCGATCACACCCCATGTTT
>NZ_KQ948365.1:38206-230808 GCF_001514055.1 Streptomyces corchorusii
TTGCCCGCCGCGAGCTGGCCAGGGGCGACCGCCCGCCGGGCCTCGCGGCGCACCAGTACGACCTGGTCCACGGCCACGGTGACTACGACCTGGAGTGCGACACCAGCGCGGCAAGCCCACGTGAATGCGCGCAGCGGATCAAGGAGTTCCTCCCGCACCGCCCCAGCCCCACCGCCTTCACCCGCCTCCGCCGACGCCACCTGACTGACGGCCTGGAACCGCTGACGGCCTGAGGCATGCCTACTTGGCCGTTGGTTCGCTCGTGGCCGGCACCTGAGCCCCGGAGCTGATCCTTACAGGTAAGAGCCGCACGAGATTCCACGACTGCGATAGACCTGTCTTGAGCCGATGCACGATAGCTGTCACCAAGGCAGGCGTGTTGTCACCAGGGCAGGCGGACCGGAGCACGCCGAGCTAGACGCTCTTGTTGTTGATGGCGCTGTTCCCTTCAAGGCCCTGCAGCCGTGACGTGACCCCTCCCAGAATTCTCTGTACCCAGACTTCGCTGATGGACAAGAGCCGCTCTTCGCCCGCATACACGCTGACGTAGGCATCGTTGAGCCAGGGCGTCGCTGCGAACTGGGTGAGCTGCGCAGTCAGTGTGGTCTCGTGAACGAGCTGCTCGAGGAGCGGATGGAAGCCGGCATAGGGAGGGATCTCCCACGGCTCGGAAACATGCTCGTATCCACTGCCGCGATACGCATCCGATCCCACGAACTCCTCGTACGCCCACTCATCGACGGCGTAGCGGGCTGGCGCGGTGCAGTGCGCGGGAGAGCACCGTGCGGGGTGGTCCATGGGGCGACCACTGAAGACTTCTGACTGCTCATGCATGTGCCTATTCTCCGCGAACCCCGCGCCCGCGAAGGGCCCACCGCTGGCCCCCAACGCCCCCGCCCTTGAAGATCTCTAGTTGTCGAGGCCGGTGTACAGCTCCGGTGACCGGTCTAGCGCCGGAGCCGGAGCCGGTGACATCCACCCTGCTTCGCGTGCTGTTGGTGACAGGTAACGCGCCGACTCGGTGACAACCACTGTGCTTTGCACGCTCGAAGCCGCAGGCCAGCTGGAGCCTATGGTGACAACTACCGAGCTTCGGCTCATGTCTGTGACCGCCGCGACCGATGCGCAGCGACCCGATATCCCGTCCTCTTTCACATGACGATTGAGAGGCCCGTGTGAGCACCCCCGCTCCCCGCTCCCGCCGCCGTCCCCGCGTTCCGGCCCCCGGCGCGGCCGCGCCCCGCCAGCCCGTCCGACCAGGCCAAGGTCGGCCGCCGCGCGGTGCGCCGCCGCGCGGCGGGATGACCGTCACCGAGGCCGCGGCCGCGCGCGAGAACGCCCGGCTGCAACAGCACATGGACCGTGACCGCGAGGACCTGGCCGACGACGAACGCGGTCCGGCCGAAGTCGCTGAGTGGGAGCGCATCACGCAGCTGCTCGCCGCAACCGGCGGCGTCTACGACCCGGCAACCGACGCGTCGTCCAGGACGAGCTCGCCACCGACCGGCGCGCCGCCCAAGCCGAGCAGCACCGCCTCCAGGAGCAGCAGCAGCTCGCCGCCCGCGCCGACGAACTCGCCGCGCTCGCCCGAGCCGGCCGACTCGACCAGAGCGTGGAGACCCGGCCGGGAGACGAGACCGCCCGCGACTTCCTGCTCCACCGCGGCAACTACCACCCGGTGGTCGACGGCTGGCTGGCGCAGGCCCTCGCCGACTGCTCGGGCCACTACGCCGACCCGGCCGCGCGCGCGGACGCCCTCGGCTCGCTGCCCGCGGCGGTACGAGCCCACGCCGCCCTGCTCACCGCGCTCGCCCGCACCGGCGCACCGGCCGCCGACGGCGAGCTGGAGTTCGCCGGCCGCCTCGCCCAGGCCGACCCGGAGGCCACCGATGCGCTCGCCGCCTGGCTGGAGCACAGCCTCGCGCCCACCAAACTGGCGGAAGCAGGCGAGGCCGGCGCCCGGTGAGCGCGGCCGACCAGGTGGTGGCCTCCTGGGTGGAGGTGGCCGGCTGCGGCACCCAGCGATGTGGTTTTGGGTTGGCATGGCACGACCTGCTTGTGACAGAGTCGGACGGTCCCGACAACAGGTGCCGCTGGACCACCCGAGGCCCACGTGGCCGAACCAGTGGGAGTAAGAGGCAGCTCACGGGGTGGCCGCACGCGTGACGCGCGAACGGCGTCCTGAGTAGGCCCCGCTGGATCCGGCTTTCGCATGGTCACATTCGTCACGCCAGGAGCACTCTCTTGCGCCCGACTTCGCGTACAGCTCGAAGGGTGTCCGGCTGTCGCTCAGAGTGGCCGCGTCACAGAAGTTGTGCCAGAGCCTGAGAACGCTTCTGGCTCGCTTTCCGTGAACCGGTCACGGTGGGTCATGCGACGTAGCTCAAAGGCTGTGGTTCTGGTGCGCTTCTGTGGCGAGAAAGTCTCGCGCCGCGGAGGTGACCCGGTCGCGAATGTGCTGCTGGTCCGGAGGTTGATCGTTCGGCAGGTCGAGTGCTCTCGCCAGATCAACGATGGGTTGCAGCGCGTCGGGGTAGTCGAGTTCGGCTGCAGCTTCCTCATAGATCAGCTTCGCTCCGTGCACGGGATCGAGTTGGCACGCCACGATCTGGCCGGCCCACCACTGGGCCGCGGTCCATCGTGCCTTGGCAAGATCTTCCGAGACCAGCGGCAGCAGGCCCAACTCTTCCAGCACAAGGTCGAACAGCTCGCGGGCCTGGGGATACTCACCACGCGCGAGGCCAGCCAGCAGGGGAAGCGAGGGAGCCTCGATGTCGGCCATCAGGGCGTCCAGGCCCAACTGGACCAGGTAAGCGTCCGAGGGACGCTGCCAGGGTTCCATGGCCAGGTCTGCAGCGGCCATGCGGATCAGGCTGATCGCTACTACTGCGTCCACGCTGTCGCCTTCTCATCTCTTTCGGTAGAGGGAAGTCCTATCACCGAGAGCCGGGTGGTTGATCAGGTGGCCAGCAATACGCGCTTCCGTAGCAGGCTGAAACCGGCTCGGCCGAACATCTGGCGCTTGAGCATCTTGATCCGGTTGACGTGTCCTTCGACGCCGGAGTTCCAGGGCAGGGTCAGGCCGGCGATGACGGCGTCGCGGTCTCGATCGATGCCGGCCGCGAGAGTGTGGAGGCTGGGAAGGTCGTCCTGGCGGACGGCGTCGAGCCACTGCGGGAGTCGTTCCCCCTGCCGCTCGGTGAGCATTTGGGCGAAGGACCGGACGTGACCGGTCAGGGCGTCGAGTTCAGGGCAGTTGGCCAGGACGGCCTTGAGCCGGAGCTGTTCGATCTCTGTCAGTGTCTCGGGTCGGCTGAGGATCCATCTCGTCACCACGCGGGGTGCCGGCGGTTGCGCAGTGACGGGCCGTGGCGAGGTGCGCTTCTCTCGCAGGTAGGCGCTGACCCGGCCGTAGCTGCCTCGATAGCCCAAGGGAACGATCTCCTCCCAGAGCTTCCAGGCGTTGGTGCAGCCCTCGTCCCAGCGTTCGTCCAGGTAAGACTTGTACTCATCGAGGACGGAGGTCTGTTGCGCTGCCACTGGCCGCGAAAGAGATCCTCCGGCTACGCAGCGTCGGCGAGGCTTTGCCTGGCTCGGACGCGGTTGGCGAACCGCTCGCTCCGCCATGGAGAGTCCGCCTTCTCCTCGGGCGGCGCCGGCTCGTCGGCCTTCGCCTCGCGATCGGGGACCAGGACGCGAAGGCACTGGCGGTGGCGGGCGACAGCCCGCTCAGCGGCCTGGCCGAGGTTGTGCCACAAATGCCAGCGGTCGGCGACATGCCTCGCCTGGGGTGCCCCGGCTGCGGCGCCTTCCGCGAAGAACGGCGCGCGGTCCCGGCAAACGATCTCGACGCCGGGGCGCTTCGCCAGCCATGCGGCCAGGCTGGCCGCCTCCCGGTCAGGCAGCAAATCCACCGGCCGGCGGGTCTCGACGTCGACGAGCACCGTGCCGTAGACCCGTCCTTTGCGTGTGGCGTACTCATCCACACCGATTACCCGCGGGGCCGGGACTGCAGGTTCGGGCAATGCATCGAGCAGCCGCAACACCGCACTGCGACTCATGGACACCCCGAACGCCCGGGCCATTCGGGCGCCGGCCCGGCCGGCGAGGGCGAGACCCACCGCGGCGAGAGCCGACCGCAACCGCTCCGTCCACCTGCTGTGCCGCCGGGTCAGTCCCGGCATCTGCTCAGCGAACGTCTGCCGAGCACACGAAGGCTCCGGACAGAAGAACCGCCTGACTCGCAGTTGCAGGACCACCAGACGTCCCCCACTCGGCACGTCCGCTGGAAACCGCAGGTAAGAGCTGTGCACCCGGGTCGACTGGCTCCCACAGTCCGGGCATGCCGCCCCGTCCGCCGTACTGCAGACGTCGATGCGTATCGCCTCATGGCTCACGTCCAGCGACAGCACCGACACGTCCGCGACGGACGGTAACAGCAGGCCCTGCTCATTTTCAGGCAACTTCCCGGAGCCTGATCGGAGCGACAGCCGTCACTCAGCGTGCGCGCATCACGGAAAGCGAGCCAGAACCAGTTCTCATCAACATTTAGGACTTGTCCGGTCGATCATGTGACTGTCACCCGCCGTGCTCGTTGGTCCGGGCATGGGGCGGGGAGCCGGAGGCGCCCGCTGAGATGGCGGTGGCGGAACGCCGGGGTGCGCCTCTCGGATGGCCGGCAGGAGGTGATCATGCGGCGGGTCCGGCAGGTGAACGCGGACGCCGGAGGGGCCTACCCGGGGTGTCCCCCGGGTAGGCCCCTCCGACGACTTCCGCACTCTGCTACTGGCGTGCCGTTCCCAGCGTTGCCGGCCGGGTCCGCAGCAGTGCGCGCACCGGCAGGCCCGTCGAGCCGAGGCAGAGCAGCACGGTACCGACGGCCAGTGGCAGGACGAGCATCGGCGGCACGTGGGGGGCGGAGCCGGTCACGCCCCGGGCGACGGGTACCAGCGTGAGCCCGGCGATCGACGCGCCGACCGCGAGCCCGGTCACGGCCACCAGCAGCGCCTCCCAGCGCATCATGTGGCGCACCTGGCGCCGGGTGGTGCCGGCCAGCCGCAGCAGCGCAACCTCGCGGCGCCGGTCGATCACCGTCATGACCAGGGTGTTGGCGGCGCTGACGGCGGCGAACCCGCCGAGCACGGCCGCCATCACGGTGTTGGCCCAGCCGCTGAGTTCCAGGTCCTTGTCCGCCTGGGCGACGAACCCGGCCCGGTCGGTCACGGCCGTCCCGGGCAGCGCGCCCAGGCCGGCGGCCAGGGCCGCGCGGTCGGTGCCCGGCGCGGCGGCGACCAGCACCTGGCTGTCGTAGGCGGCGGTGACGTGCGATGCGACCGCGGCCCGGGGCAGCAGCGCCTGGCCGACGCCGAGCCCTCGCTCGTACACCGCGACCACCGCGGGCCGGACCGCGGTGCCGTCGCCGAGCCACAGCGGCACCCGGTCGCCGACCTTCGCGCCGAGTGCGCCGGACAGGGTTGTGCTCAGCGCGATCGTGTCAGGGGCGCGGCCGAGGTCGGCGAGGGCACCTGTGCGCACGTCGAGGTCGAGCACCTTCGGCAGCCGGGCCGGGTCGCCGCCCACGCCGAGGGCGGGGGCGGAGCTCAGCATGTCGCCGCTCTCGTAGACCACGCCGGTGCGCAGCAGGCCGATGGCGGTGTCCACACCGGGCACCCGGGCGGCCGTCTCCGCGGTTGTGGCGGGCAGGCCGGGGCCGGTGGTGGCGATCACGTGGTCGGCGGTGACGCCGGCCTTGACGTTCTCGCCGGTGGTGTGGCGCACGGTGCTCTGGAGGATCAGCAGGGTGCCGCAGAAGGCGGTGACCAAAACGATGGGGGTGATCGCGGAGGCCAGTCTGCGGGCGTTGGCGCGGGCGTTGTCGGCGGCGAGCGAGCCGGGCGCGCCGCCGGCCCGCAGCGGGGCGCCGAGCAGCGCGGCGGCTGCTGCGGCGAGCCGGGGACCGAGCAGGGCGACGGTCACCATGAAGCACATAACCACGCCGAGTGCGGTCTGGGCGGCTTTCTCGCCGTCCAGGGCGTTGGCAACGACGGCGGCCGTGCAGCCGCCGGCGGCGAAGAGCACGCCGAGGACGGTGCGCACCTTGCCGGGGCGGGGTGCTTCGACGGCGGCGTCGCCGAGTGCCTGGGCGGCCCGCATCCGGGAGGGGCGGCGGGCGGCCAGGAAGCCTGCGGTCAGCGCGGCGAGGGTGCACAGGAGCACGGCGGCGAGCATCGGCAGCGGGCCGATGTCGAGACGGACGTCTGCGGGTACGGCGCCGCGGTCGACCAGCTGGCCGAACCACCAGCGGGCGAGGGCCAGTCCGGGCAGGATGCCGAGCGCGGCGGCGAGGGGCGCTACCAGCATCGCCTCGGTGGCGATGGTGCGGCGGATCTGGCGTGGGGTGGCGCCGATGGCGCGCAGCAGCGCGAATTCGCGGGCGCGCTGGCCCGTGGCGAGGGCGATGGTGCTCATCACCACGAACACGGCGGTCATGGTGGCGTAGCCGCCGAAGGTGCCGCCGAGGGCCGTCAGCATGCTGCGGGCACTGCTGAGGGCGGGGTGTTCGACGGTGCCCCGGTCATCCCCGGTGAAGGTCCTGGCGTCGCCGCCGAGGGCCCGGCGGACCTGGGCCGCCAGTTCGGTGGTGGGAACGCCTTCGCGGGGTTGCACCGCGATGGCGTCGATGCGGCCGGGGTGGCCGGAGAGGCGGTCGGCGGTGGTGTCGGCGAACCAGGCGGTGGGGCCGCTCTGCTGGGCGGCGGCCAGACCGGAGATCCGGTAGTGCGCGGTGCCGCCGGGCGCGGTGAGCGCGAGGCTCGCGCCGGGTGCGAGATGGGCGGCACGCGCCGTGTCGGTGTCCAGCACTATCTCGTTCGCGCCGGGTGCGCGGCCCTCGACCAGCTTGTCGCCGGGTCCGGCGATCCCGAGTGCGGCGAAGCCCCGGCCGGTCATGGCCGGTGTCCTCTCCCCGGCAGGCAGCGGGAAGGCCGTGTCGGGGCGGGCCGCCGCGACCGCGGGCAGGGCGGTCAGCCGGCCGACCAGCGCGGCGTCCATGCGGGCCCGTTCCGGGGTGGCCTGCTCCTGGGTTTCGGTCTCCCCACCGGTCTTGCGCTCAATCTTGACCGCCTGGTCGGCTGTGACCACCACGGGGGCGGCGGCGTACCGTTCGGGCTTCAGGCTCGCGGTCAGGCCGGTCTGCAGCAGCGTGCCGCAGGCCACCACCACGGCGGCGCCCAGCAGCAGGGCGACCAGGGTTCCCACGAAGGACCCGGGCCGGAAGCGCACCGAGGCGCGGGCGAGTCCGTTCGTCATGCCGCCGCTCCCACCGGGTGGGCGGTCAGCGCGATCATCCGGTCCGCGACGGTCTGCGGGGTCGGGTACGGCAGGTCGTCCGCGATCGCGCCGCCGGCCAGGAACAGCACCCGGTCGGCGAAGGAGGCGGCCACCGGGTCGTGGGTCACCATGACCACGGTCGCGCCGAGCGAGTCCACGGCCTGCCGCAGCAGGCCCAATACCTCGTGCGCGGTGGTGGTGTCCAGCGCGCCGGTCGGCTCGTCGGCGAACACCACGTCCGGGTGAGTGATCAGCGCGCGGGCGATCGCCACCCGCTGCTGCTGGCCGCCGGACAGCTGTCCCGGACGGCGCGACGCGTGCTCGCCCAGGCCCACCCGCGTGAGCAGTTCCCGCGCCCTGGCCCGGTCCTGGCGCTTCCCGGCGAGGCGCTGCGGGAGCAGCACGTTCTGCTCGACGCTCAGCGCGGGCAGCAGGTTGAAGGACTGGAAGACGAAGCCGATGCGGGAGCGGCGCAGCTTGGTGAGCCGGTCCTCGCTCAGTGTGGTGATGTCCTCGCCGCCGAGCCGGACCTGTCCCTCGTCCGGGCGGTCCAGGCCCGCCGCGCACTGCAGGAAGGTGGACTTGCCGGAGCCGGAGGGGCCCATGACGGCGGTGAAGCTGCCGCGGGCGAGCGCCAGGTCGATCCCGCGCAGCGCGTGCACCGTCGCCGCGCCGCTTCCGTAAATCCGGCGCACACCCCGCAGTTCGATCGCGGGCTCCGCGGACGAGGCCCCGAGGCGCGGGGCCGAGCCGTACGGGTGCGCGGTGAACGGGGCTGCGGTGTACGGGGCCGCTCCAGGCCCGTCGGTCCTGTGGTCTCGGTGGCGTGCCATGGAGGGGTCTTCCTTCGCTTCTGCGGCGCTCGTTGTCAACGTCCTCAAACCTAGGAAGCACGGGCCGCGCGGACCATGCAGGCCACCGGCGGAACGGAGGTGGGGTTATCCCCCCACTCCCCGGCGGGAAACCGCAGGTGGGAGGTCCGGCGCTTGGCGAGGACGGGTACGCGAAGCCGGACCGTCCACGGCTGCCGACGGTCGCGGTCGGCGTCCGCTTCGCCGCGAACGTGGTGGCGAAGCGGCTGCCGACCGCTGTACGACCCGCAAAGAGCCTTCTGCCGCAGGCTGGTGCAGGGCAAAGAAGGAGAAGCAGCAGGTCGGCAGCCGGGCCCAGTGCGCCGGCGGCGACAGCTGAGAACCCGGTCCTCTTGAACGCGCCCGGCCCGAACACCGGTCTCGCCCACCGTCCGACCATGGCGGCCGAGGACGGCCCAGCCGGTCCATGAGGCGGCCACCGCAGCGAAAAGCTGACGACCGACCAGGCACGCTGCATCGGCGTCTCGACGAACCACCGGCGGATGAAGGCCTACCGGCCGGGCCGCCCTTTCGGGCCGCTGCGCCAAGGGCCCTTCTGCGCCGCGTACGGCCGCGCGGTCCCGGAGCCGCTCGAACACCGCCCATCCCTCTTCTCCCACCACCGGCTCGCAGTCCAGCCCCGTTCCCGCTGGCACTGGTCCCGAACCGCCTGCTCGATCCCGGGGAAGGCCGCCGTGAGGCCAGCGCCGCAGCGCGAGCGCAGTAACACCCGGCCTCCGGGCTGTGCGCCAGGGCCGACTCTGCCGCCGTTCCCCGAACCGCGGTACCTCTCAGAGACAGGCGATTGCGGAGCTCCGGGTGACTTCAGAGAGAAGCCAGCCGGATACGGCGGCCGACGGGGGCCGACCACCAGTCGCCGATAGCCGCTCGACTCCAGCCGGGCGACCTGCTTGACGCCCGTTCACGACCAGGAGCGGGGTCCTACCACCCCGCCCGTCGGCGGGTGAGGCAAACCCCCGGGCCGATCGGGGGGTGCAGCGGATGGTGCGAGGAGCTCCCTGGCGGCGAGGGTTGGGGCCATGATCACACGCAAGTTCCTGCTCGCCGCCCTGCTTGTCCCGCTCGGTGCCACCCTGGCTGTCGCTCCGGCCGCCTCCGCCGCCGCTCCGCCCGCCGCGTCCGCGGCGTCGGCCTCCCCCGACGCCGTCGCGTTCCGCTCTCCCGAGGCCGCCCTCGACCGGGTGGCGCACCCGCTGCGCACCACCGAACCCCGCGGCAACGTCGCCGACCTGCGCCCGTTCGGCACGATGGTCGGCGACGCCACCGTGGTGGGCGTGGGCGAGGCCACCCACAGCTCGCACGAGTTCGTCACCCTCAAGCACCGGATGCTGCGGTACCTGGTCGAGGAGAAGGGCTTCCGCACCTTCGCCCTCGAAGCCGCCTGGAGCAGCGGACTGCGGATCGACGCCTACCTCACCCGGGGCGAGGGCGACCTGAAGCAGATCATGGACGAGGAGTTCCAGGGCACCTACCGCTGGTGGAACAACGCCGAGTACCGCGACCTGTTCCAGTGGGCGCGCTCCTACAACATCCAGCACCCCGGTGACCCCGTCCGCTTCGTCGGCGACGACAACGGCTTCGCCGGCCCGCAGCTGTACGACAAGGTGAACACGTTCGCGGCCGCGTCCAGCCCCGAACTCGCCGCGCGGATCACCGAGCTGTACCAAGGACTGCGGCCCACCATCAGCGCCGAGACCTACGTCAACGACTACCTCGCGAAGCCGCTCGCCGAGCGCGAGGCGATCGCCGAGCGGACCGGCCGTGCGGTGGACCTGCTCAAGCAGCACCCCGGTGCCGACCCCGACGCCCATGCCTGGGCCGTGCAGCACGCCAGCGCGATTCACCAGATGACCACCCTCTACGCCTTCGACTGGGACGACCCCCGGAACATCCCCGGCGCCATGCTCTACCGCGACCGCGTCATGGCGGACAACATCGCCTGGTGGCAGCAGCGCACCGGCAGCAAGATCATGGTCTCCGCCCACAACAGCCACACCGCCCTCAAGACCTACGCCCCCGCCAGCCACCCCCGCGTCCAGGGCGAGTTCCTGCGCGAGCAACTGGGCACCGGCTACCTGAGCGTGGGCCTCACCTTCAACCAGGGCACGTTCAACGCCTTCAACCACGACGGCACCCCGCAGCGCTTCACCGCCGCACCCGCCGCACCCGGCACCGCCGAACACACCCTCGACAAGGTCCGCCACCGCGACTACGTCGTCGACCTGCGCACCGCCCCCACCGCGGCCCGCGCCTGGCTCGCCGAACCCCACACCATCAAGAACATCGGCGCCACCTACCCCGGCATCGCCGACGCCCCCCAGATCCGCCTCACCCAGACCCACGACGTCCTCATCCACCTCCATCAGGTCCAGGCCGCCCACATGCTCAACTAGGACTTGTCCGGGCGATCACGTGCGAAGCCAGGTGACGAGGGCTGCCGCAGTGACGGTGCCGAGGTAGACGTACCCGCGCTTGTCGTAACGAGTCGCGACCGCACGGGAGTTCTTCAGCTTGTTGATAGCCCTCTCGACGGCGTTGCGCTTCTTGTACCGGTCCTCGTCGAAGCCTGGTGGCCGACCGCCGCGTGATCCCTTGCGCAGGCGGGCGGCCTGGCTGTCAGTCTTCTCCGGAATCGTGTGCCGGATGCCACGTCTGCGCAGAAAGTCGCGGCATGGGCCGTTGCTGTATGCCCTATCGGCGGCCAGGCTGTCGGGTTTCTTGCGGGGCCTGCCTCGGCCGATCCGCGGGACTCGGATCTTCTCCAGTACGGCTATGAACTGGGTGCAGTCCGCCCTCTTCCCCGGTGTGGCGATCAGGGACAACGGGCGGCAGCAGCCGTCCGCGCTCAGGTGGATCTTGCTGGTGAACCCGCCCCGCGAGCGGCCCAGGCCCTCACCTCCAGCACCACCTCCACCAGCCGGGCGACAAGGCTCTGCCACGGCGTCTCGTCCTGGTGTTCCCCTGGCCCATCCCCCTTTGAGGAAAGGGCTGGTGGCGGATTGGTGCGAGCGCCGGCCGCGTGCTGGTGGGCGCGCACGATGGTGGAGTCGACCGAGATGTCCCAGTCGACCTCACCGGCCGCGTCCGCTTCAGCCTGGACTTGCCGAAGCAGGCACTCCCAGGTCCCGTCGGCGGACCACAGCCGGTGGCGTTCGTAGACCGTCTTCCATGGTCCGAACCGCTCGGGAAGGTCGCGCCACTGCACGCCGGTCCGCACCCGGTGCAGTATCCCGTCGATCACCTGCCGATGGTCCCGCCACCGGCCACAACGCCTGTTGCTGACCGGCAGGAACGGCCTCAACCGTTCCCACTCGGCGCCTGTCAGAGCACCCCGCCCCATGCTCGAACCAACGAGCGAGTAGGGCGATAGTCACATGATCGGGCGGACAAGTCCTAGCCGGTTTGCCCATCAGGGCTGCCCATCGGGTAGCGCTCTTGAATCAAACGCTTCAGGTTCTCCCGTACGGTGTCCAACTGAGAGGCGGTGGCAGCCGTCTCCTGGATCATGAGGTCCAACGCGGAGGCACCGATCCCCTGCTTGATGGCGAGGTCGATCTTGTCGCGGTGTTCTGACACCCAGTTGACGCGAGCTTCCACTGCGGTCTCGAATCCGTCGAGTAGGTCGGCGCCATGGACACGCATCAGGCGCATCATGAAGGAGCTGTACGCCGAGATCGGTGACGCCGACGGCAACAAGGACGTCATCCGCGGCATCACACCTGACCTCGCCAACGCGTTCATCGACGCAGTCCGCAACACGGCCGGCGTCGAACCGCCCCGGCAAGCCCAGAGGTTCACCGACCTGATCGCCACCATTGCGCAGACCTCCCGCGTCATCCAGCACCTGGAGGCGTTCCGGGAGCTGGCCATGGTGGCGGCGGATGAGACCGGCCCGTACGCCGACCGCAAGAGCATCGCGGCCGCCGCCGGTATGCCGCCCTCCCGCCTGTACCGGGTGCTGGACAAGCACGGCCGCCCGCGCGGCCGCAAAGCCCGCACCGCCGGCCGCGACGACGAAAAGTGAGAGGACAACCGACATGAGCACCGAGGGACTGAACGGCGTGAACGCCGGCGACAACCTGATCCTCGTTACCGGGAACCGCTTCAAGGGGATGAGCCCGTGACCGTCTCCCGCGTCGGCACCAAGGACCTGTACGTGACCCTCCACGGTCATGAGCGACGAGAGCGCTACCACCGCACAACGGGAATCGAGGAAGGCCAGCATGCCCGTCCGGCACGGCTGCTGACACCGGAGCAGTACGAGGAGAGGACACAGCGGGCGTCGCTGTTCGCGCGCCTTCTCGCCGCCGGGATCGAGGTCCGGCACGGCAAGCGGGCGGACATGCCCACGGACAAGCTGAGGGCCCTGCTCGCCGTCATGCAGGACGACAGCACCGACGAGGAGGTGAGGACACCGTGACCGTGGAGCAGCTGCGGGACCGGCTGCACGAGGAGGCCTTGGCTGAGAACGAGGAGCGAAACTGGTGCCGCAGCGGCCGGATCCGGTGCGCTGACTGCGGCACGATGATCCCAGGTGATCGAGGACTGGGGGCACCGGACCTGTGGACCGAGTCCTGCCAGAGCGAGCCAGGACGATGAGGAGCAATCGCTGCCAGGGATGGTCCGCGCCGCCCGGATGCAGCAGGCCGCCGACCTCCCGCTGGGCCGTCGCCGACAGCGGCGCCGTCCGCACGACGAACCGCAGCCGGCTTCATGAGAGCGGCTGACCTGTTCAGCGTAAGGTCAGAGCCGTACGTGGGATCGCCGAAGCCCTGGTTCGGGCACCGAGGAGCCGTCGATGCTGGACCAGGCCACGCCGTCGCGGTGTTCGATGGAAAGCGACCTCAAGGGAAGGCTCCTCAACTATCGGGAATCTGCACTACGTCAATTGCGTTGTCCTACGCTGCGGGGATGAACGAACGCGTAGTGCCCGAGCCCCAGCGGCGCCGTCGGCGGCCGACCAAGCAGGGAGTGGTGCTCTCCCGCGAACTGATCGTCGACACGGCGCTGCGGCTGGTCGGGCAGCAGGGTGCGGAGGCGCTCACCGTCCGCCGGCTCGGCACCGCGCTGGGTGCCGATCCCAGCGCGGTCTATCGCTACTTCCACAGCACCGACGATCTGCTGCTCGCCATCGCCGAGGAGCTGATCGCCCGCGCCCAGGACGGCTGGCAGGCCACCGGCAACTGGCGGGCCGACCTGCGGGAGATCGGCCTGCGGATCCACGCCGGCTACCGGGCTCACCCGCAGGCCGCGCTGCTCGCCGCCCACCGCACCACCGGGCGCACCCACGAGATCGCCGCCGTCGAGGCGATCCTCGGCATCCTGCGCACCGCGGGGTTCCCCGACCTGGAGGCGGTGCGGATCTACCACGCATTCGTCGACCAGAGCCTCGGATTCGCGGTGCTGGACGCCGCCGCGCTCGCCCTGCCGGCCGCGGCGCAGTCGGCGGACCAGCGGGTCTGGCACGCCTCCTACGCCAGGCTTGACGCCGGGACCCACCCGCACATCGCCGCCACCGCGCACCTGCTCGCCGCCGACATGGGACGCAGCGCCTACCAGTTCGCGCTGGACCTGCTGCTGGACGCTGCCGAGGCCCGGCTGGCGGCGGCGCGCTGAGTGGTGCGCGCCATCGCCAGCTCGGGGCCGCGGGTGGGATCAGTCGGCGGCGTGGACCAGTTCGCCGCCGACGTACGTCCGCAGCACCCGCGCCGCGGCGATCTCCTCGGGCGGGCCGGTGAGGATGTCGCGGTCGAGGACGACCAGGTCGGCCACCTGCCCAGGGGCGAGCACGCCGGCGTCGTCGTGGCCGTTCACGAACGCCGACCCGGCCGTGTAGGCGGCGATCGCGGAGGCGAGGTCGAGCCGCTGCTCGGGCAGCAGGACCCGGTCGTCGTCGGCGTCGGGCCGGCGCCGGTTGACGGCCACGTGCAGGCCGGCCAGCGGGTCCGGGCTGCTCACCGGCCAGTCGCTGCCCGCCGCCAGCGTGGCGCCCGCCCGCTGGAGCGCGCCGAACGGGTACTGCCAGGCGGCCCGCTCCGGGCCGAGGAACGGGATGGTCAGCTCGTCCATCTGCGGCTCGTGGGCTGCCCACAGCGGCTGGATGTTGGCGATGGCGCCGAGCCTGGCGAAGCGCGGCACGTCGTCCGGGTGGACCACCTGGAGGTGCGCGAGGTGGTGGCGGGTGTCGCGCCACCCGTTGGCGGCGCGGGCTGCCTCGACCGCGTCCAGCGCCTCGCGAACCGCCCGGTCGCCGAGCGCGTGGAAGTGCACCTGGAAACCCAGCGCGTCGAGTTCGCTGACGTGGCCGCGCAGGGCGAGCGGATCGACGAAGCTGAGGCCGGAATTGGCGGTGGCGCACCCGCAGCCGTCCAGGTAGGGGCTGGTCATGGCGGCGGTGAAGTTCTCCGCGATGCCGTCCAGCATGATCTTCACCGAGCCGGCCCGGAATCTGCGGTGCGTCAACTCCGCGCGTCGCTCGACGAGTTCGGGGATCTGTTCGGCGCCCCGGTCGCGCTCCCACCAGAGAGCACCGGTCACCCGGGCGGTCAGCACGCCGGAGCGGGCAGCGGCCAGGTACGCGTCGGAAGGGTCGGGCATGCCGTTGAACTCGCCAAGCAGGGCGTCCTGCCAACCGGTGATGCCGAGCGAGTGCAGCAGCTGCTGTGCGCGCAGCAGCCCGGCGAGGCGGTCGGCGGCGGTGACGGGCGGGATCAGCCGGGCGACCAGGGCGGTGGCGCCTTCCTGGAGCATGCCGCTGGGAGCACCGTCCGGCTCCCGTTCGATCCGCCCGTCGGCCGGGTCGGGGCTGTCGCGGTCGAGGCCCGCGAGCTCCAGGGCCCGGGTGTTGGCCCAGGCGCCGTGGTGGTCGCGGTTGGTGAGGTAGACCGGGCGGTCGGGGACAGCGGTGTCGAGCAGGTGCCGGGTCGGCAGTCCGCCGTCGAAGCTCTCCATCGACCAGCCGCTGCCGGTGATCCACTCCTGGTCGGTGTGGGCCTCGGCGTAGGCGCGGATCCGTGCCAGGCAGTCGGCGGCGCCGACGGTGCCGGTGAGGTCACAGGCTGCCAGCTCGGTGCCGCCGCCCACGGCGTGGATGTGCGCGTCCTGGAAACCGGGGAGCAGCAGCTTTCCGGCGAGGTCGACGACCTCGGTGCCCGGACCGATCAGTTCGCGGACCTCGTCGTGGCCGACGGCGGTGATCCGCCCGCCGCTCACGGCCAGGGCGCTCGCGCGGGTTCGAGCTGCGTCGCCGGTGTGCACGGGCCCTCGGGTGAAGACCAGATCGGCCTTGGTCATGGATGGTGCTCCGTTCTCGGGTAGTACGGGATGGTGCGAGGCGCCCGCGACTAGCGGATGTCGCCGAGGAAGTACGGTGAGCGGCGCCGCCAGCGCGCCCAGGCCGCCGCCGGCAGACCGCTGACGATCACCAGGACCACCACGGAGAGTTCGAACCAGCCGTTGTCGGCGGCGAGTCCGAAATGGTCGGCGGAGTCGTAGAAGGTCCAGGCGAGGTAGGCGCCGACGGCGAGCAGCGCCGCGGCGCCGAGCAGCGGACCGACCACCGCTCGCAGGCCCTCCAGCAGGCTGGTGCGCAGCAGGTGACGGAAGCGGACGGCGGCCGCTACGGCGGTGAGCGCGTAGTACAGCGCGACGATGATGCCGATCGCGTTGACAGCGGCGGAGATGAGGTCGTTGACGGTCGGAATGGCGACCGCGCACAGGGCCAGGGCGACCGCGACGCCGGTGATCAGCAGGGTGGCCGCGGAGGGCGTCCGGTGGCGGGGATGCAGCCGGGTCCAGACGGGGCCGAGCACGCCGTCGTGACCCATCGCGTACAGGCCGCGGGCGGTCGGGATCACCGAGGACTGGAGCGAGGCCACCGCGGAGAACATCAGCGCGATCAGCGGCAGCGCGGCCAGCGGCTGCGCGGCCAGCCGGGCCCCGAAGTAGGTCAACCCGTGCGCGCCGTTGTCCGCCAACTCGTCCAGCGGCAGCACCCGTTGGAAGGCGGTGCCGGCGAGCAGGAACAACAGCAGCATCACCACCAGGGCGACCGTCCCGGCCCGGGAGGCGTCGCGCGGGTCGCGGACCTCCTCGCCGACGCTGAACACCGACTCGAAGCCCCAGTAGCAGAACACCGCGAGCACCATGCCCTGAGCCAGCGCCTCCAGGGACGGGATCGCGAAGGGATCGTACCACTGGAGCGAGAACGGCTGGTCGCCGGCGAACAGCCCGTACCCGCAGAAGGCCAGCAGCACCGCGTACTCGAAGACCAGCAGCGCCTTCTGCAGCCGTGCGGCCAGGTCGAGCCCGCGTACCGCGACCAGCGCGGCGCCGACCAGGACGGTCAGGCCGATCAGCGTGCACTGGACGGTCGAGTCGGCATCCAGTCGCAGGCCGGCGACGCTGTGCAGGTGCACCAGGTCGAGGAGTTGGACGATCGACGAGCCCGTGACGGTCGTGGTGTACGCCATGAACACCACCGTGCCGACGGTGTTGACCCAGCCGGTGAGGAAACCGAGCCAGGGGTTGAGCGTGCGGCCCACCCAGCGGTAGCTGCTGCCGGCGTCCGGCTCGGCGGTGTTCAGCTGGCCGTAGCCGCCGGCAATGGCGAGCACGGGGAGGAACGCCAGCAGCATGATCGCGGGCAGGTGCAGCCCGACGACACCGGCCATCAGGCCCAGGCCGATGCCGATGCTGCTGGTCGCGGCGGTACTGGAGGCGGCGATCGCCACGCCGTCGAGCAGGCCGAGGGACCGGTGCATGGAGTGCTGGGGGTCGCTCGCGCCGGTTCTCGGACCGCTGCCCGTGGCCTTCTCCGTCGATGCCAAGGGATCACCGCCTTAGGGGTGTGGGGTGGGGAAGTGCGAGCCATGAAACCGGGCGGGCCGAAACAGGTCAATGCTGTTGTCATAAGGGGCCAGCTGCTGCGAACTCGGCCGCAGCGGCGTCCAGGATCTTGCGCCTGGCACCTTCGGTGTCCCATGCCACCCCCGGCCCCCTCCGCGGCTGGCGTGCACGTCACCGGGATCAGCACCGCGCTGTCGGTTATGGATGGCACGGGGTACCTCTTGCCCGGCAGGGGTTATGCGTATAACTGTCTCCCTCCTTCTCAGCCAAGGAACTTCGCCATGCCGCGGCTCACCCCTGCCCGCTGTACGGTCCCGCACGACGGCACCCAGTGGGCCGCCCGCCACATGCCGATGCTGGCGGCCACGATGCGGACGCACGCGTCCGCGTTCGCCGGCCGCCGCATCGGCATCTGCCTGCACAGCAGTAGCCGCAGTCGCGGTTGCAGCCCTGGACTGGGTTCACCGCCAGCCAGGTGTCGTGCTGATCGATGACCGTTCGAAGAGGGGGGCGGGTGACAAGAGGGGGCTCCTGTTCTTGGGCCGCTCCTGCCCTGGGGGCGGCCCAAGAACAGGAGCGGCTCAGGTAGCGGTTTCGGGTGCCAGCGCGGTCCCTCCCGGGCCGTCGAGCCGGTGGACCAGGTCGCGCAGGACAGGTCCGTAGTCGGGATGGGCCAGGGCGTGGGCGACCTGCGCCACGAGGTAGTCGGCCGGGTTTCCGGTGTCGTACCAGGTGCCTTGAATGACCTGCCCGTAGACCGCGCGGTTGGCGGCGTAGGCGTTGATCGCGTCGGTCAGGTAGACCTCACCGACCGGCTTGCCCTTGCGGGCGGCCTCGTGCCACAGGCGGGTCTGTTCACGGAGTTCGTCGACGATGCCCGGTGTGATGACGTAGCCGCCGATAGCCGCGTAGGACGAGGGGGCGTCATTGGGGTCCGGCTTCTCGAGCAGGCCGGTGATCCGCAGTTGTCCGTCTCCCAGGTCCTCCTTGACGATCGGCACGCCGTAGCGGCGTGAGTGGGCGGGATCCATCGGCAGCAGGGCCAGCACCGGGCAGCCGGTCTGCTCGTAGGCGCGGATCAGCTGCTGTGCCCGCGGGACCTCGGCGACGAACACGTCATCAGGCCACAGGACCAGGACGGGCTCGTCGCCGAAGGAGCGGGCGGCGTTAAGGACCGGCGTGCCGTTGCCGTAGGGGCCGTACTGGTCGAGGTAGGTGATGTGGCCGCGCCGGGCCAGCTCGGCGACCTCTTCCACCGCGTCCGCGTAGGCCGTCTTGCCGTCCGCGCGCAGCTGGGCGACGAGTGCCGGGTTGGGCCGGAAGTGGTCCTGGATGAGGGACTTCCCGCCGCTGACGACGATGGTGATGTCCGTGATCCCTGAGTCCACCAGTTCCCTGACGGTGTGCTCGATGACCGGCTTGTCGCCGACGGGGAGCATCTCCTTCGGGATTGCCTTGGTCAGGGGCAGCAGACGGGAGCCGAGTCCTGCGGCGGGGATCACGGCCCTGCGGATCGTCGGGGACATCAGGTCTCTCTCGGTCGATCGGGGCGTCGTGCCGGACGGCACGACGACCGCCGACGCTACCAACGCCCGACCCAGGCGGGGGCAGTGCTTGGTGGCTACCGCCCGCCCGGATGATCACCTGCACAGGAAGGTGCCGGTGAACTTCGTGACTGGAAAGTACCCGTTGGACTCGATGGTGAGGACCCGGAGTTCGGCTTCCGCTTCCTGGCCGACGAAGCACGCGGCGCCGGGGCCGTGATGGCGGACCGGACTGCATGGCGGATCTGCCGGGACAACCGTTGGTGGAGCGTGTTCGGCAAGAAGCGCGGCAAGGGCAGGAAGGCCGGCCCGCCGGTGCACGACGACCTGGTCCGCCGTGACTTCACCGCGACCTGGGCAAACCGGCTGTGGCCCGCCGACATCACGGAGCACGCCACCGGCGAAGGCAAGCTCTATCTCTGCGCGATCAAGGACGCCTTCAGCAACAGGATCGTGGGCTACTCCATCGACGAGCGGATGAAGTCCCGCTTGACCGTGGCCGCCCTGGACAACACCGTGGTCCGGCGTCCAGACGTCGACGGGTGCATTCTGCACAGCGATCGCGGATCGCAGTTCCGCTTCCGGAGGTTCGTCCAGGCGCTCGTAGTCGTCGTCCTTGGGCCTGTATCCGCATGAGGCGCGGGAGACGCTGATGGCCGACCTGCGCTGGCGGGCGCCCACCGCGTTCCAGGCGATGCGGCAGCGTCTGGCGGAGGAGTACTTGCGTCTGTTGCGCGAGGTCCGGCCGGAGCGGGTGCGTGCGGTCACCGACGACCTGTTCTGCCTCTTCCGGGACGCCCAAAAGCTGCAGCGAACACGGGTGTGGGTCAGTGCCGTAGGACGACCTGTACGAGGACGCGCTCCGGGTGGAGGACCACAGCCTGGTGCTGTCCATGGCCGAGCAGGCCGAGGGCCCCGAATCGGCCGCGCTGGTGCGTTACTGGCTGGCTCGGCAGCCAGAGGGTTTCAGCGTCTTCCGGCTGATCTCCAGTGGGCGGATCGTCGCGTTCACCACGCGCCTGGTCCTGCCGACACCGCCGGACGAGGCGGACATCGTCGCTGATCCGGTCGTGGCGGCGGCGTGGCGGTACAGCCAGGAGACCGCGCCGGTGCGGCCGGGCGAGCACGTCGCCATGACCCGGTTCTCGATCTACCCCGAGCACTACCATGTGCCCTCCCGTGTCATTGACTTGAGCAACTCCCGGGTCCAGGCGGAAGCCATGCGGGCACGCGGACGCGCGCACGGGTTCCTCGTCTACCACGACCACGCTGCCTGGGCGGAGCGGCTGCATGTCGACGCGACCCGCACCTACCACCGCATGGCCGTGGCCGTGGAGGACGCCGGTTTCGAGATCCGCGACTCCCTGCACTGGCTCTACGGCACCGGGTTCCCGAAGGGGCAGGACGTTGGCAAGCTCATCGACCGGCGCCGTGACGACCACCCGGCCCGGCACCGCTTCACCGCTGAGTTCGCCGCGCTCCGTGACTCCGTCGGCTGGACGAACCCGCAGATCGACGCCTGTTCGGCTTCAACGGCATGGCGCAGCACTGGACGACACAGCGCCGGTCCGCCTCCGTGCCGACCGTCGAGCAGTGGCAGCGGTTGAAGGCAGAGATGGGCTTCGAGGCCCCGGCCGCGCTCGATGACCTGGTGCACGAGCTGAACGGACAGAAGAACACCCCGGGTGAGGCCTGGCAGAACCGCGAGGTCATCGGCAAGGGTCACCGGGCGCGCGCCGGGGCCGGGGTGTTCCCGCAACTCCAGTCCGACACGTTCAACGTGACCGCCCCGGCGACCGCCGTAGCCGCGCACTGGGACGGCTGGAACACCGCCCTCAAGCCCAGCCATGAGCCGATCGTCCTGGCCCGCAAGCCGATCGAGGGCACGGTCGCCTCCAACGTCCTGGCGCACGGCACCGGAGCGATGAACACCGCGGCGTGCCGGACCCCGCCCGGCGACCCCGAGGGACGGTGGCCGGCGAACGTCCTGCTGTCGCACGCCTGGGCCGTCGACGCGGACGGCTGGATCGTCGACGGCTGCGTGGAGGGCTGCCCGGCCGCAGAGCTGGATCGTCAGTCGGGCCTGCTCACCTCCGGCGCGAACCCGCGGCGCCGCGGCGCCGACAAGTTCCGCGACGTCTACGGCAACTTCAAGGGCCAGACCGCATGCAAGCCGATCCGTGGCGCGAACTCCGGCGGCGCCTCCCGCTTCTACCCGGTGTTCCGCTACCAGGCCAAGGCCCCCACCAGCGAGCGGCCGCGACTGCCAGACGGCACCGTGCACCCCACGGTGAAGCCGGTCGCCCTGATGCGGTGGCTGGTCCGACTGCTTACCCCACCCGACGGGCTCGTCCTGGACCCGTTCGCCGGCACCGGCACCACCCTGGAGGCCGCACGCCTGGAGGGCTTCGACTCCATGGGCGTGGAGGCCAAGGCCGAGTACGCCGAGCTGTGCTGCCTCCGGCTGCGCCGCGACGTGAGGTGATGCGACGGTAAGCAGGCTCCTGCCTACGGTGCGCGCCCATGATGAAGAACCTCAGCTTCTGGCGCCTGCCAGCGGGCGTGGTCCTCTGGTTCCAGAGACACCGCAACGAGGGGCGCACGCGGCCGAGGGGGGCTCACCCGGCCTGGCGGGTGCCGTTCCGGCCGCGGCCGGGCGTGCATCCCCGACCGGCGCCATGAACTCCTGGCCGATCTGCTCCTGGACGCCGTCCTCACCGAGGGCGCCGACGAGAACGCGGCACGGGCGGCCATGAGGACCGCCGAACACGCGGCAGGCAACTGGGCGAGACCGCGCGGGACGAGACCCGTCCCGGCCGCCTGGGCCCCGAACGCGGGCTGACCGCCCGCGAACGGCTGCTGGACCAGTACGGTTACGAACCCGTCCGGGACATCCCGACCCGGCTCCGGCTGCGCAACTGCCCCTTCCACCCGCTGGCCGCGAAGGCGCCGGAGCTGGTGTGCGGCATGAACCAGGCCTTCCTCTCCGGCTACCTCCGCGGCCTGGAGGTCAACGGTGTCCAGGCCGTCCTGGCTCCGGAGAGCCCGGGGAGTGCCGTGTCCGACTGGGCCCGAGCGATCCCGACCACGAGGACGAGAGGGCACAGGATCACTGTGCAGACCACTGTGCCGAGTGATCCGGGAACTCGCTGGGCACACTGCAGGAGACCGCAGCGCCCTGAGGCAGAAACCGGCACGGGTACGGGTGGGGGGGACACACGATGGCGACGGGGCCGAGTCCGGAACCGAACGGCGCACCGTGGAGAGGGGCATCCGGCGCATGGCGGATGTGGTGGAAAGTGCTCGTCTCACTCGCGGCGGGCGGCCTGGCGTCCGTCGTCACCAAGGTCGCCGACCCGGAGGCCAAGTGGCAGGTCGGCGTCGGCATCTTCGTCGGTGGCTGCCTGCTGATCCTTCAACTCCTCGGCGACCTCATCAATCAGGTGAGGGACTTCAAGGCCGTGCTGCCTCAGCACCAGGCGCAGACACAGGAAACGGTCGTGCGGAGCTTCGCCCGGATCAGCGAGGCGACCAGGTTCTACAGCGAGATGGAGAGGCTGCCTCCCGACGGAGTGGCCGCGCTGGCCACCAGCGCGGTGGAGGTCGTTTCCAGGGGGCCGGACATCATGAGGCGCTTCGCCGAGGAGCTGATGCGACGCCTCGCCGTTGACATGGAGGCACTCAGGAGCGGGGGTGTCGATTGCGCCGGCGAGAACCACGACTGGCTGCTGGCCCTCACCAACTGCGCCACGGATTCCATCGACTCCACCAGCACGCTCTCGCTGGTGGACCGGGACTTCTGGAGCAGCGAGCCCGCCGGCCGCTATCTGCAGGCGCAGCGCGAAGCGATAGCGAGGGGGGTGACGGTACGACGGCTGTTCCTGGTGGCCGACTCGACGGACGTCGACGACGAGCTGCGCCACATAAGCCGGGAACAGGAGGAGTTGGGCATCCAGACACGTGTGGTCGTCCGGAACCGGCTGCCCCAGGCACTCAGACGGGGCCTGGTGGACGAGTTCGTCGTCTTCGACAGGGCGACCTGCTACGAGATCGAACAGGATCAGCGGCACGTCAACACCTCGACACGGGTCAGGTCGCACGAGAACCACGTCGGACTGAGGACCCAGCGGTTCGCCGAGCTCTGGGACGCGGGCGTGCCGACGCAGACGGTGGGAACCCCGACAGGTGGGTCAGGGGCGGCCGGTGCGTGATGTGAGCTGCGTCGAACAGCGCCGTCCGTTCAGCCGTTGTCAGTCGGCGGCAGGGCGGGTGCGTGCCAGCAGGAGGGTGATGTCGTCGTCCACCGGTCCGTCAGGGACCAGGGTGTCGATGACCGATGCGCACAGCTCGTCCAGACTGGAAACGGGGCCGGTGAGAGCCGTGCGCAGCCCAGCCGAAGGTTTGGGGAGGCATCGCATTGGCGTTTCCCCGCCTGAACTTGTACCTGGACTGGGAGACCCGAGCCCCCGCCTGGCGCGCGAACGCTGACCGATATCGCTGGTCCCACAGGCCGGTCCCGAGCATCCTCGGGGCCGGCCTTTCCCTTGCGCCGCAGGTCAGACCGGGGCCTGAAAATCAGGCGCCGGTCACCGGGGCCTGAAAATCCGGCTTCCGGTGGAACGGCCGCCGGGCATCCGGTCGCCGGTGCATCAGGCGCCCTTAGTAACAAGATCAAGGACCACAGCGAGGGGGTTGGCCAGCAGCCGGGTGGTCTCCTCGAAGATCTCCTCCGCCCGGCGGTAGGAAAGGCGGGCCCGGCCTGTCTCCTCGCATACGTCCAGCGTTGGCGTCCCGGCCGGAGCCTTGCGGTCGGTGAGGAACAGCGGGCCGCAGGTGCGGCGGGCGATCAGCCGGGGCAGGAGCTGGGCGGTGCCGGACTGCCAGTGAATCCACTCCGTGGCGCCGCCCTTGGCGGTGATCCTGCCGCGCTTGTCCTGCGGGTACAGGTCGTCCACGTTCAGGCACAGCACCTCGTCGGCCCGTGCGGCACTTTCGTAGAGGAGCTTCCAGAACGTCTTCTCCGTGAGCCCGACGTCCAGGCGCCACAGGGCGGCGATCTGGTTCTCGGAAAGGGCCTTGGCGCGGTCCGGCGGTGCCGGCCGCCGCGGTCTCCGGCAGTGGCAGCACTGCGACACCGTGGTGTCCGCTTGCGAAGCCCGCCACCGCCCCGGCGTTCACCGTATGACCAGTGACGGTGTAGTTGTGGACGAAGCAGTCCACGCGGCATGGGACGCGTACCGGATCTTAGAGAAGCGCACGCCAGAGGCGGAGCGCCAGCAGGCGCAGCAGCGTGTCCAGGCCGCGATGGACACCTACGGCCGGGAGGAAGTGTCCCGGGGCGCGGTCTTCCTGGTGGGCGTGCTGACCATGCACATCATCGGCGAGCAGGACGGCGAGGAGGAGGACCGCCTCGATCCACTCAGTGATCTGATCCCGGCCGTGATCCGCAAGCTGCCCGGCTTCGAACTGGCCGACCCCGCCCAGGTGCCGATGGTGACCGGCGTCCTCATGGCCGCGGCCATGGGTATGGACACCGTGACCTGGCGCGACCAGTTCGGGACGATCCCGGCGAAGGAGGCGCTGGTCCACAACTTCGTGCTCTGGCTGCTCGCCGACCTCTTCGACAGCCTGGTCGAACAGCCCGGCGCCACCGACCTGCTCATGCGCGAGACCTTCAACTCGATGGCTGTCGACTCCGGTTGACAGGACCAGGTGGAGCGCCTTGCCGACCTCGCTCTGCCGGCCA
Organism: Streptomyces corchorusii; assembly: GCF_001514055.1. Lineage (NCBI taxonomy): Bacteria > Bacillati > Actinomycetota > Actinomycetes > Kitasatosporales > Streptomycetaceae > Streptomyces > Streptomyces corchorusii. Next base: position 62,545 of record NZ_KQ948365.1, read on the forward strand.
TAGGAGCCGACACCCACGACAGCTTCCAGGAGAAGTGCGATGCCCAAGAAGACTGGCACCGACAACCGTCGCGGCTACGACCCGGAGACCGACACCGTCCGGGTCGGGCGGCACGACCTGGAGCGGCTGCTGCTGATGTTCCGTTCGCTGGTCCGCGAGCAGGAGCCTGGCAGCTGGGACCACATGAGGGACTACGACCGGTCCTTCGAACGGCTTGCAGACGCCGCCGACGCCGCCGCTCAGGCCCGGCAGGGTGCCCGCTGGGAAGGCCCTGACCTCCGGCTGCGCTGCACCACCACCGACGCCGTCTACGACTGGCCGGACGGCGTCCCCTACGACGGCGGCACGCCGGTCACGTGGAACGTTCCGGGCTACGGCTCCCGCGCCACCGCTGATGACGACGACCTGCCCACCTCGCTGTGCGGGTTCCGATGGTCGAAGGAGGAAGGCCGCCCCGTGAGCGGCTTGCCGGACTGCCCGGAGTGCCGGCGCGAGGCCCGGTGCCGAACGGCCCAGCGGCAGCTGGTGACTCCCGGTTGCCGCCCGGGTGGCAACCGGTGGATACGGCCGTGGCTACGATCGGAAACGCCCTGGATCCGGCAGTTGCGATGCCGGGGTCAGGGCGCCTGCACGGGTGGCTATCCGAGCCAGGTGATGGTGAGGACGGACAGGCGGCGCAGGAGGCGGTTCACCCAGTAGGTGAGGGAGAGCTGGCCGACGGAGGCGTGGCGGATGTCCTCGCCCTAGGGGTCGTCGGCGTTCCACTGCCAGAAGCCCCACGGGTCGCTGGCGACGGCGTCCAGGACGTCCCACACCATGTCTTCGACGTGCTCGGGCAGGGTGGCGAGGGCCTTCGCGGCCGGGGCGGAGAAGCGGACCGCGTACGGCGGCTGTGCGGTCACCGGCGCCGCCCGCGGAGCTCCGCCATGTCGATGAACTCGCTGTCGTCATAGCCGGAGGCGACGAACGCGTCGACGGCCGGGGCGGAGGCGAGGCGGCCCTGCCACTCTTGGAGGACCTCGTACAGCCCGGCGAGGGAGAACGTGCGCCGCGATTCATCGAGGGCGGCCGCCCACTCCCGCTCGAAGGCCGGCACCCAGCGCGCGGCGCGCGCGTCGGCGCGCAGCCGGGCGAGGAGTTCGGCCGGCGCCCCGGGCTCGGGGGCGTAGGCGGTGGCGGGTGCGTGGTCGGGCTGCGCGTTCATCTGGTCCTCCCGGCGGTCGTATCGCCACCGTACGCGCGGTGCGGGGCAGCAGGAGCGGCCATGGCTGTTTTCCTTCCCGTGCGGGCGCCGGCCGGCGCGTGGGCGGGCGGGTCAGGACTGGTCCGGGGCGATGATGTGCCCGAATCCGAGGGCATGCGGCCTGGCGCGGTAGCCGAAGGCGTTGAGGATGCTGCCGAGCGCGAGGTGCATCGTCGCGCGGGTGGTCTCGTACCGGACGACCACGTCCTCGCCTTGGCGGCCGGCCTCCTTTATGTCGAGTGCGGCATCACCGAGCCGGTCGTGCATGCGCCAGCTGACGTGTACATGGCCATGGAAGACCGTAACGAGCAGGCCGCCGTCAGGGTCGTCCTCATGGCCGGGTGGCACCGGCGTGAAGCCGGCGCTCTCCAGGTCGAAGCGCACCCGGGCCGCGAGGGCTTCCAGTTCTGCCACAGCCATCCCAGCTCCTTCTCCGAGTCGAGGAAGCCGGTGCGTTCCTTCTCCTGGCGCTGGTAGTCGTCGGCGGCCTGACGGGTCACCGTCGGTTCCGCGTCGTTCTTCGAGCCAGGTAACGGGTGATTGTGACTGAGCGCTCCACTTGGCGAGTTGAGCCAGCAGGGCAGGTATCTGACGTGACGGCCATTTGTCAGATCCGTGCGCGACGATGTCCGGATGCCTTACCACGTCACTGAGATCCCAGTCGGAACACGCTACGGTCGCCTTGTCACCATCGCCGTGCCGCACCTACGCCCCCGCAGCGATGGTCGCAACCGTGCCTGGGTTCGTGTGAAGTGCGACTGCGGCAGCAAGCCCAAGGACGTCGTAGCCGGCAACCTGCTCAGCGGTATCACAGCCTCCTGCGGTTGCCTCCACCGCGAACGTGCTTCCGAAGCCAACACGGTCCACGGCCACGCCACCGGCTACCAGCGCACCCGGCTCCTGCGGATCTGGCGCGGCATGCGCACCCGCTGCAATAACCCCGAGGCCGCCAACTACAAGCACTACGGGGGCAAAGGCATCACCCACTGCGACGAATGGGACACCTTCACACCCTTCATGGAGTGGGCGATGGCCAACGGTTACGCCGACGGCCTGGAGCTCGACCGTATCGATCCTGACAAGAACTACACGCCCAAGAACTGCCGCTGGGTGACCAAGCGCCAGAACATCCGCAACCGGGACCGCGTTTGGAGCGACAATCTGGACGCCGCCTTGGTCGCCTACGCAAAGACCGTGGACGTGAACCCGTACGAGGTCATCAAGGAAGCTGTGGTGCAGTACCTGGCGGAGCATGCCGGGTACCCCGCCGAGACAGAGGAGACCTGACCGTCCACTCCTTCGAGGCAGCCCAACCCGACCGTTACATCTCCCGTCGCCTCTTCTCCCGGCCAGCGCCGCTCAACCGCCAGATGGAGCGCTCACTCGCCAACTGAAGCGCTCAGTCACAGTGATTGATGCTCGCCATAAAGGGCTCCGAAATCAGTATTCAAGATCGAGGTAGTCGATGTCGTTGATTTCCATGTCCGACAGCCCCATGGCGCGGGCGCCGCCGTCCTGTAAATAGATTTCCTTGAATCCTTCGGCGATGATTTTGCGCATCTGCTGGTCGCTGGCCCCGGCGTCACGGGCGTCGAACAGGCGGCGGGCGTAGTCCGGGGGGAGGTGCACGGTGAGCCGCCGGAACCGGCCGTCGTCGGTCGTGCCGACGGGTGCGGTGTAGCCGAACCGGGCCCGGGTCTCCACGGTGATCCCACCGGTGGTGGCGGCCTGGCGCTGCCGGCGCTTGCGTACCTGCGGCTGCCAGCGGGCGCGCACCGCGTCGTCGATTTTCGAGGCGACATCGGCGCGTGCATGCTTGCGGGCGCCGCGCCGGTAGCGGTTGACGGAGTCGGCGGTGACACCGATCTCCTGCGCGACGGCCTTCGCGCTGCCCAACTGCTTGATCAGGAAGCCGATCTGGCCCTTGAGCGTCTTCGGTGGCTCCCGGGTGAAGCCCTCCCGGTCGGCGCGCTCGATCGCGTCATGCATCTCGACGGTGGTGCTCAGCTCCCTTCGGGGGTGGGGTCCTGGCCGTCAGGGTCGACCAGGTGGAACCAGGTCTCGCGCGTCTCGCGCAGGTCATGCCGCCACAGTTCGAACCGCGGCGAGGCCCGGCGGGTGCGCAGAGAGAACTGCAGAGCCTCCATGCGCGCCTCCAGGCGGTCCAGCGTCCGTTCCCGCTCCGCGTCGGCCTTCAGGGACCGCGTGCGGCTGGTGTCGGTGGCCACGTCCCTACTCGCCCTCGTCCAGGACGGCGTCGCCGCCCGTGATGTGGCGGGCCGGGTTGAGGCCCTTCTCCATCAGCTCCGCCGCCCACAGCATCGGCTGGACGCCCTCCAGCTTCGCCAGGCCCGGCGTCGGCCCGAGGCGGAAGCCGCCCGGCTGCGGCTTGCCGGACGCCGCGTAGGGGAGGAAGTCCAGCGGGCTCGCGCCCGGCGAGGGGTAGACGACGCAGTCGGACAGTACGGCGAGCGGGAACAGCCCGGTCATCTTCGCCATGTTGTTGAGCTTGCGGTGCATGTTGATCCGGGCCTTGCTGATGACCGCGGCCCGGGTGTCGGGGCGCCAGGTCGGGCGCTGAAGGGCCGGTTACCGCTCGCCCTCCTTGTAGTGGCGGCCCTGCGGACGCTCGCGGAGCTTGCCGACGCCGCCCTTCACCGTGGCCTTGATGGCCGCGAGGACGGCGGCCAGGGCCGGGGCGACCTGCTTGTGCTGCTCCATCGCGGCGAGGAAGGCGCGGTCGTCCAGGTCCTTGGTGACGCCGAGGTCGGCGAGGGTGTCGACGTAGGCGTTCTTGAGCCGGTCGTGCCACGGGTCCAGGTACGCGCCGGTCTCGCGGCGCAGGTACGCCTCGATCGGGTGGACGTCGTAGCCGAGCTCCTTGGCGTAGGCGACGGTGTGCGTCTGGTACCAGGCCGGGCCCGTCGGACGGGAGCCGTCCGGCGTGAACGGCGAGGGCAGGCGCGGGTCCAGCTCGATGTGGGACAGGTCGACCAGCCACGAGCCGGGGATCTTCGGGTTGAACTTCGGGGCGTGGAAGTGGTCCGGAGCGCTGAGGCCGACGACCAGGCGGGCCGCGGCGGCGAGGAATGCGGTGTTGAGGTCCAGGCCGACCGCGAAGGGCATCATGCACTCCTCATCGCTGAGCGAGTCCACCGACCGCACCCACTGGTACGCCTCCTCATTGAGGAATCCGCCCGTCCAGCCGGACTGAACGACGACCGGGTGCTCCGGGGTGGCCTCCGGCGGCGCCGGGTCCATCGGCTCCGTCCCCAGGGAGCCGGGGTTGTAGACGGAGATCCAGTTGCCGGTCTCCGCATCGCGTTCCGGCTTCGTCGGCGGGCGTAGCGCCGTCATCAGTTCCAGCCCGGAGACGGCGGTGGAGCCGTGCGGGGTGATGACCCGCTGGGCGTACGCCCCGAGGACGCGGGCGATGTCGGCCGGCTCCATCTCGGCAACGCCGGGCCAGGACCGCTCATCGAGGGCGTCCCACGACAGGATCGCCAGCTGCACGCACTGCCGGTCGCGGTGCCTTGCGGTAGATCCGCGCCCATGGGCCGAACCCGCGCTGCGTGAGTTGCCACTTGGCCTTCGCCACCTGCTTGACGACCGGGTGGTCCTCCGGCAGGCGCAGGGAGCGGCGCTGCTCGTGGCCCTCCAGGCGCTCGGGCAGCCCGAGCTTCACGGCGGCCGCGGCGGTGAGGACGATCAGCGGGTCGGAGTCCTTGCCGTAGCGGTTGAGCTTCGGCGCACCGAGGCCGGACTCGCGCAGCGTCCACTCCACCAGTTCCGGGATCGTGGTCGCCGGGCAGTCCAGCACGATCCCGTCGACGCCGTACGCGGAGCCGTCGCCGTCCAGCACGGCGAGCGGGCCGTGCGGGAAACGCGGGTCGACGGCACGCTTCGTCGCCTTCTTCGCCGCCGGGCGCCGGGACGTCGCCGGACGGGCGGCCGGACGGGCGGGGCGCTCCGGGGCGGCGGGAGCCTCCACCGGCGCGGCGGCCTTCGCCTCGGGCGCTGCCGGACTTGTGAACGTCTCCGGCGTCACCGGCTGCGGTGCGGCGGCCGGAGCCACGGGGGCGGCAGGCGCAGGCGCGGCGGGGGTGCCGTGGGCGGGGTACTTCGCCGCCCACCCCTTCAACAGCCGCTGGTACGCCTCCAGGCGCGGCGACTTCGGCTCGGAGCGACCCTTCTCCCAGTTTTTGATGCTCTGTGTCGACGTCTTCAGTGCGACAGCGAGGCGGGCCTGGGTGATGCCGGCGGCTTCACGGAGTCGGGCTCGCTCTGCCGGAGGCGGGAGCTGCGGCTCTTCCTCCAGCAGTGCATCGATGTTCGCGAACAGCTCTTCCTCGGATGCCATCTGTCTACCTCCACCCTGAACAGTGGCAGCACTTACGACCCCACCCGTGATTGATCGTGGATGCTGTGCCTTGGGGGGCGAGGGCTAGGCTCGTGGCTGATCACGGTTACCGATGAGGGGGTTCCGAGGTATGAGCGGGAGAGTGACGGCGGTCAGCAGCAACGGGGAGTACTCGTTCGCCAAGCCGAACCGAGACAGCGTCAGACTGCTCACTGGGCTTGGTGTGGAGGGGGACGTGCACGCCGGTGTGACGGTCAAGCACCGCTCGCGCGTCGCGCAGGATCCCACTCAGCCGAATCTGCGCCAGGTCCACCTCATTCATGAAGAGCTCTTCGCCGAGGTCGGCGAAGAAGGGTTCAAGGTGGCGCCCGGCGAACTCGGCGAGAACATCACCACGCGCGGCATCGATCTGCTCGGTCTGCCGGTCGGCACATTGCTGCGCGTCGGCGACTCCGCGGTCCTGGAAGTCACCGGCCTGCGCAATCCCTGCCTGCAGATCGACAATTTCCAGGACGGGCTGCTGAAGCAGGTCGTCGGCCGCGACGAGGCGGGGAACATCGTGCGCAAAGCCGGAATCATGAGCATCGTGAGGGAAGGCGGCGTGGTGCGCCCTGGCGACACGATCGAAATGGAACTTCCCAGCGGTCCGCACCGACCCCTGGACCGGGTCTGACCAGCCTCCCGGGCAGGCCGTGACATGACGATGGCCGCGCGGGTTCTTGAGGTGTGAAGATCAAGCAGGCCCGCTCGGTCATGGCCCATCCTGCCTTCTGTGGCGTCGCGCGCCAACATCTCGGCGAGTTGATCGAAGAACTCGCGCCACGCTGGGAAGCGCGCTGCGAGTCCGCGCGGCACAAGCGACGCCGGGGCGCCCGCCGAGGGCAGGCCGGGGCCGGGCCGAAGTACGAACTGGTCTTCACCGACCGGCTGCTGGCCACCCTGGTTCACCTGCGCACCGGCCTCACCCACGAGGCCCTCGGCGTGATCTACGAGGTGGGCTCCTCCACCATCGGTCGCGCCATCAGCGAGATCCGCCCGCTCCTGGCGGAGCGCGGATTCGCCATCCCCGACCGGCCCGGCCTGCGGCTGCACACCCTGGAGGACGTGTTCGCCTACGCCGCCGAAAACATCACCCTGCGCATCGACGGCACCGAGACCCAGGTCCGGCGCCCCAGGGCCAACAGGCCCGGCAGGCGGGCCTTCGTCTCCGGCAAGCGCAGGCAGAGCACCATCAAGACCACCACGATCAGCGATCACCAGGGCCGCACCCTGTGATCCGGCGCGATGCGTCCCGGCCGGATGCACGACCAGACCTGTGTGCGCACCGAGGGCATTGCCTAGCAGTTCCGCCTGCGGCCCAGCGTGAAAGCCGAGGTCGACGAGGGTTACCGGGGACTGGCCAACGAGTTCCCCGACCAGGTCAGCGCCCCGCCGAGAAAACCGAAAGACTTCGACGAGGCGCCGCTCACCGAACGGTACGGGTGGCGCGAGCAGCGGCGTCGTCAGTCCTCCCGACGGATCTGCGTCGAGCACGCCACCGCCGAACACCGGCAATGGCGCACGCTGCAGCGGTACACCGGACGGCGCGAGGACTACGGCGACACACACCGCGCCATCGCCGCTCTGGTCTCCGACCGCGCCGCCAAGCGGGCCACCCGGCACAAGCCGAGCACCGAACTCGTGCTCGTCCGCACGACGGCCTGCCGAATCACCCACCAGCCGAACCTCCAGGCCGGCACGGCCTGCCATCAATCGCGAGGCAGCCCATAAGGGCCCGGCGTCCCGAAGCCGGGATGCCGGGCCCTTACCGAGGCGCGCGATCAGGCGGGGCGGATGTTCTCCGCCTGCGGGCCCTTCTGGCCCTGTGTGACGTCGAACTCGACCTTCTGGCCCTCCTGCAGCTCGCGGTAGCCCTGGCTGGCGATGTTGGAGTAGTGGGCGAAGACGTCGGGGCCGCCGCCCTCCTGCTCGATGAAGCCGAAGCCCTTCTCGCTGTTGAACCACTTCACTGTGCCCTTGGCCATGACTGTCTCCTTTGAGGGAAACCGGGCACGCACCCTGCGCGACCGGGAGGTGATCGCCCTGGTCCGGAGAGGCGCTGAACAGCAAGAACGCCCGTGATGGCGATCACGGGCGAACGGAACTTCGGAACCACGACTGCTGATCACAACGCTATAACGGCATGATGGAAGCCGCTAGCGGAAACGCGCCAGCATCCGGCCCGGAACGAAGGGCTGGATCGCCCGTGAGGCTCGGCCGATGGTGATCAAGCAGTTCCGCGCCCTTCTTCTGCACAAGGCGGCGAGGCATGGCCTCCCCGCCGCCGACTGTTTTCCGGTGGGTCTCACCGATCATGCGTGACCGGCCCCTCCCACACGAACGCGGATCAGGTCGCCTGGAGGTGCCGCCGATGATCACCCAGGGTCGGCAGGATACTTCGCAGCTCGATATATACTCGACGCATGACACGTCAGAACCCGTCCTTGACGGAACCGCAGTACTTCATCCTGGCTTCGCTCATGGATGGACCGTTGCACGGTTACGGCATCATCAAGGCTGCCGAGCGGGCCAGCGACGGGCGGCTCCGGATCGCTGTCGGCACTCTCTACGGCGCGCTGGAGCGGTTGGAGCGGGCCGGGCTCTTGGCCGCCGACCATGAGGAGATCGTGGACGGGCGGGCGCGGCGCTACTACCGGCTCACCGAGGACGGCACCGAGGCGCTCGGCCGGGAGGCGCTGCGGATGCAGCAGGCGGCGGCTGTCGTCATCGGACGCTCGCGGGATGCCGGAGCGGCCCCGGCATGAACCGTCTGCTGCTTGCGGCCTATCCCAAGTCCTACCGTTCCCGGCAGGGAGAGGAGTTGCTGGCCTGTCTGGCCGAGGCGTATCCCGGCCGTTCCTGGCCCCCGCCGCGGGAAGTTGCCGCCTTGGCGTGTGCCGGGGTGCAGGCCCGCGCCCGTGCCGTCGTCGACGACGCGGCTCGTCCGTGGTGGCTGGACGGCATCCACCTGGCCGCCCTGGCCCTCGCCGCGCTGGCGCTGGTTCCGTACTTACAGGACGTGTGGCACTGGGCACTGCACATCGACCCCGGACAGCACGCCATCGCTTTCCACTTCTCCGGCTGGTATCCGTGGGCCGGAGGTCCCACGCGGATACGGCTGCTGCCCTACGGACTGCTCCCGCTGGGTTGCCTGATCGCTCTGCTGCGTGGCAGAGCGTGGATCGCGCTGCCGGCCGCAGCAGCCATGATCTGGGCCGGCGCCACGGCCCACGGCCGCACCCTGTTCGGCAGCGAGGGCAAGGCGGGCTTGAGCTACTACGGGTTGGGCGCCCCGCTGACAGCCCGTGACCTGGTGCTCTCGGGGACACTGTGCGCCGCGTGCGCCGTGCTGGCGCTCTGCCGTCCCAGCCGCCTGCGACGCCACTCCTACCGCTGGCTGGCCCCTGTCGTGCTCGCCATGTTCGTGGCCGGGGGCCTGCACATCATCTCCGTCAGTCCGGCCTTCCAGCGCGGCTTGTTCGTCCTTGAGGTCACCGCGCTGCTCGGCGCGTGGGTGGCGACGGCCGCCACCGGCGACCACCGGTGGCTGATCCCCGTCGCGGCTGTCGCGATCGTCCGCACGCAGGCGATCGTCGTCCAGCCGGACGCGTTCATGCAGTCCCTTCCGGACCTGGTCGTTTTCCTCCTGCTGATCGCGCCCCTACCCGCCCTGGCAATCACGGCCCAGCGCCGACAGGGGCAGGCACTCCCCGAATAGGAGCGGACCCCTGGTGGGTCGGCCGAGCCCGGCGGCCCACGTCGTGCCACAAGACGTGCGTGACCCAACTCCCCTCAACGGAAGAAGCAGAGCGATGACTCAGCACGATTCTCCGGCCCTGCCCGCGCACCGTCCGGGGGCCTCCGGGCAGTCCCCCGACGCCCCCAGCCTGTCGCGTACGACACGGCCGTGGATGCCGGCTCTGCTGTACACCCTGGGGTTCCTGACGGTCTACCTGCTCGCCATCTGCACCCCGTGGGGGCAACGAGCTGAGAACGCCCTGTTTGGTCTCGGTAAACAGGGCGGCGAAGAAGCATGGATCTACCCCCTGTCAGGAGCGGCCTACGGCTCGACGCCCCTGCCGCCGCTGGAATTGAGCGCCAAGCCCACCCTGATGGTGGGCCTGGCCGTCATCGTGGTCCTCACCCTGGTGCGGCGGTGCTGGTGGCAGGGGTGCGCGGCGCTCGGCGTCGTCATTCTCACGACCGGAGGCAAGGAGGTGCTCAAATCGACTCTGCCCCGCCCCGATCTGGTGGGCGCGCCCGAGAACCTCCTTGATCAGGGTTTCCCCAGTGGACACACCGCCATCCCCGCCGCGCTGACTCTCGCCGCCGTCCTCGTGGTTTCCCCCCGCATCCGCCCCTACATCGCCACGGCCGGTGTGCTTTGGCTCGCCTGCATCGCCGCCGCCAGCGCGACCATGGGCGGTCACCGGCCCAGCGAAGTGCTGGGGGCCACACTGTTGGCCTGTGCCTGGTACGGCCTCGCAACCTGGCTGCTGCCGCCGGCCGCCGCGCCAGGCGCCACGCGGAGCACCCGTGCGCTGCCCGTCATCACCTTGACGGTGGCATTGGTCATCGCCCTCGTTTCCGGCGCACGAAACGACACCCTCACCAGGTCACTGGTCTCCGCGGCGACGGCCTTCATATGTGCGGCCCTGGTCTGGTACGCCGCAGTCGGGCGGCCCGCACACACCGCACGCCGCACACGCCCCGCACTGCGCTGACCACGCGGTCGGCGCCGGGCGGGAACCGGCGCATCCTGGCAAAGCGGCCATCCGATGCCACCGGCCAGTCGTAGAAGCCGTCGACGCCCGAGCGGGGATGCACTCCCCGCCCGGCGTCTCCTCCCAAGTGCCGGTCAACAGGTCTGTGCCTGCCGCCCGTTCTCTCGCCTATTGCCAGGTGTTGCTTGCCATGTCAGTGCCTGAGTGCCGGGGATCTTGAAAACCCCGTCTTGCGGAAAGATCGTGGGGTTCGCTTCGTAGGCGAGAGGCGGCAATGTCGTGGTCCGGGCGTATGCCGGCCTCGACTGGTGGGCTCGCATGTTGCGGTGTCGCGTATTCGCGAGCCGCTCGACGCGCCGGACACGGTGAGTGATCGCTTGGGGATCGGGGCGGCCGCGGGCAACTACCAGAGCCAGCGGTCGAGGAACTCGGTCCAGATGAACCCGTTGTAGCCGCCGAAGGCAGGCGGATCGATCTTCTTGAGTTCGTCAGCGAGCATGCTGAGCTCGACCAGGGCTTCATCCTCGCGGTCATCCGGATCGCTAAGGATCTCGGACTCGCTGACGTGCAGGCCGTAGTGGTGCAGGGTCCGCAGCCACAGGTCGATGGAGGAGTTGGCGAACCATGCCTCGCCTTGGGGAAGGACGTAGTGGACCGTGCCCGTCCTGGGTTCGACGCCGAACGACCATTCCATACCGGGCACGAGGTCGCCATGGTGATTCCGGGTGAGGCGGTAGAGCGACCTACCATCTGACGTCTGGAGTGCTGGAGCCGCCTCCACCTGGAACGATACGTGCTCGATCAACTGATCGACGATGGGGATCCCGACATCAACCAGTAGTGCCTTCTGATCCTCGGGGATCTGCCAGCCCGACACGACTGCCGAGTCTGCCCTTGTGACGTTCCCTGTGCCGGCCCAGGCAGTGAGCTCGTCAAACGTTGTCATGTGAGAGTCCTTCCGCGGCTGGCTGCGGTGCGGACCCTATCGAGCAGGACTGACAACCACGTGGCCCCATCGGGGACGACACACTCCTCAGTGGTCGCCGGGGGCGTATCGGCTCCAGGTTCCGCCGGCCTCGGTGGCGCCTGGAGCGCCACCCGCAGGTCTGGGATGTGCTGCTACCGCGACCGGGTGCGCGCCGCGCGAGCCGGGTCAAAGTAGACGGGAGGCTCGCTCAGCATCTGCCTACCTGGCTGCCCTCTCACGAGCTGGTGACGCCGAGAGAGGCGTAGTCGTAGCCGGAGTATGCCTGGGAGCGGTAGACGTTGGTCAAGCGAGGGCCGCGCCACGTGAGCTGCCTGCCGTAGACGAAGGGCAGGTGGTAGGCGCCCTCGGAGACCTGGTGGTTGATCTCGCGGGAGATCTCGGCGATCCGGTCGGAGTCGGACGTGGTGAGGGCGCTGTCCAGGAGCTTGTTGATGGCCTTAGTGTTGATCTGCGAGAGGTTGGCGTTGCCGGACGCTGGGATGAGCCGACCATCGACCAGCAGCGGCCAGAAGCCCTGCAGAGATGGGAAGTCGCTGCCCCACGCGTAGATGATGATGCCGTAGCCCTTGGCTTTCACCTGCGCCGGAGCACCGAGGAGTGTGTCGCTCTGTGCTGGGTTGATCTGGTCGATTTTGGCGGTGATGCCGACCCTGTGCAGTGACTCTTGCAGGGCGCTGGCGGCGGACACATCGTGCGGTCTGTCGCTGCGTACCGCGATCGTAGTGGAGAACCCGGTCGGCTTGCCGCAGAGGTCGAGTTCCTTCTCGGCCTTTGTGATGTCCGGCTTGCCGCCGTTCTTGAGCACCTTGTATGGGTCGTAGGTGGGCTCGGCGCCTACGACGCCCGGTGGGAGCAGGCTGGGGGCGATGTCACCGCCCGCGACGGGGCCGCCAAACGCTGTCTGCAGCGTCTTGTGGTCGGCTGCGTAGATGACCGCCCTGCGGCAGTGGATGTTGTCCATGGGTTTGACGCTCTGTGGGAAGGCGGCGTAGCGGATGAAGCCATTCGACAGGTCGTCCAGGTTCTTCTTCAGCTTTGGTTCTTGCAGTGCCTGAGCACGGGCGGCGCCGCTCAGACCGTCGCCGCCGAGTTCCAGGTCGTACTCGCCGTCCATCAGACTCTTGCTCATGACGTCGGTGTCGGTACCGGGGCTCAGGAAGTCGACCGTGATCCTTTCGGGTAGGGCGGCCCGGACGGGGTCGGACGCCCTGTTCCAGTGGGAGTTGCGAACGAGTTCCATGGACTTGTTGGGCTTGTAGCCCTTGAATCTGTACGGCCCGTTGGAGAACGGGCGAAGGCCGTACTGCGCTTTGGTGTCCTTCTCCTTCTTGACCGGCGAGGCAGCCGCCATGGCCAGCATCTGCTCGAAGTCGCCGTTGGGGCGGGGGAGATGGAAGACGATGGTGCTGGCGTCAGGGGTGTCGATCGCCTTCAGGCCGGTCGTCGAGGTGTCCTTGTACGGACCCTTGTAGGTGTTGTCAGGATCGAGTACCGCCTGCAGGTAGAGGGGGCCGCCGGTGATGACGTCCTTCGCCCACAACCGCTCGATCCCGTACTTGACGTCCGCGGAGGTGACCTCCGAGCCGTCCTCCCAGGTCACCCCGTCACGCAGACGATACGTGTAGGTCCGCCGGTCCTCGGAGATTTTGGCTGTGGAGGTGGCCAGGTCCCCCATGAGGCGGGTGCTCTTCGCTCCGGGCTCGGGCGCGTAGGTGACCAGTTGGCGCGTGTAGTAGCGGGCGAAGTTCCATTCGTAGCCGTAGTAGCCGCGCTGCGGGTCCCAGGAGGCGGCATCCTGGCGGCTGACGAACTTCAGGGTGCCGCCCCGGGTTTTCGAGGCGTTCACGATGCCGTTGCTCGCGGCGTTGTACCCGTCGGTGCCATCCTCGCTGCTGTCGGATGTCGTGGGCCAGAGCCAGGCGACGGTGACGGGGATACCGACGGCCAGCAGGCCGATCACGGCAGCGATGGCCGTGGCCTTGACTCGGACGGAGCGTCCGCCCTGGCGGCGGGGGACCAGAGCGGCGGCCGGGCCAACGAGTCGGGTGGATCCGGCGGCGGAACCCCGGGCCGCCTCCCGGACAGTCTCAGGAGAAGTCCCTCCGGGAGCCTCCGCCGACGCCTTCGGCGGGGACGCGGTAGCGCGAGCCGCCTGCCCCGCGTCCGGGGCCGCTTGCTGTGGGGCGGGCTGCGGCCGAGGAGCCTGCGGCTGCGCTGGACGCGGCTGGGCGGGTTCCGGCCGGGCGGACGACGGCTCTTCGGCAGGCTGCGGCCACAGGGCGGCCGGTGATGCGAGCGGAGCGGAGGCGTGGGCGCGGTTGCGGGCAAGGGCGACCAGGCCGCCGGTGTTGCGATTGCGCTGCTGCGGCAGCGGTCTGCCTCTGGCCGCCAGTGCGATGTACAGCTGGCGGTAAACGGTGTCCATGTCGAGCAGGGGTGGACCGCCGCTCACGCCTTCGGTCAGGAGGGTGATCAGCTCGCCGGTGAAGGCGGTGTACTGCTCGCCCGGCGGAGACAGGGCCTTGCGGGTCGCCGAGGAGGCCACGAGCAGACAGGTGCCCTCGATGAGCGCGTGGTCGGCGACCTGCGAGGTAACTTCGGTGGCGGCGTTCATGCCGCCCAGCAGGGCCCGGCCGCTGTAGCAGCAGTCCAGGATCATCACCTTGCGCCGGGCCCGTACCCGGGGGTCCAGCATTGCGCGGCGCACCCAGTCGTACGGCAGGGCGCTGTAGGTCCGTTCCGGGTCCGATCCGGGTAACCCCAGGTACAGCTCATCGCTGACAGGATCGGTGAGCCCGTGGCCGGCGTAGTAGACGACCAGGGTGTCGGTGGCGTTTGCGGCGACGCGGCCGAGGTTGTCCAGTACAGCCTGAGTGCTGGATGGTTGGGACAACACCGTGCAGTGTGAGGGCGGCAGGCCCCACACGTCCCGGTCGGTCAACGTCTGCTGAAGTCCGGTCAGATTGCGCTCGACGGCGGGCAGGTTCTCCATCCCGTCGTAGGTGTGCACCCCGATGAGCAGTGCCTGCGAGGAGCCGGGATCCGGCAGTAACGCCATGGCTACCCCGGCCCTGGCTCGTGCCCGTCGACGGAGCTTTGCGCCTCGTCGGCCACCGGATCATCTTCCTGGCCCGCCTGCGGAGCGGGGTCTCCGAGGGCGTCGATGACACGGCGTACGGTGTCCGGCGAGTCGTCCTCGACGGTGACTGTTACCCCGTCCCGTTCGATGCGTATCACAGGGGCATGGGTGCGCGAGGCGCGCCAGGCTGCGCAGGACACCGCAAGTCCGCCAAGAGCGATCGCGTGGGTGAGAACCGCGTTGATTACCTCGAACGCCCCACCCATCTCCCCGGCCCCGGGCGGTGTGGCCACCGGGAGGACCGACGCGTCGCGCGTCACCTCGGGATCCTCCGCGAGCCAGCGGTAGAGGGAAGTCAGCGACACGTCGCCGTCTTCGCTCTCGACGACGATCTTCACCTGCACGCCGCCGTTCCCCTCCCCCTGGTTACCCGTCTCACCGCGCTAACGATCTCTAGGGTCACCGATATTAGCCCCTTACCCCGGAAGAAGTCCCACTACTCATCAGTTGCGCAGAGGCCAAGCGACGGATGTGACACGGCTGTTGTGCGACAACCTGCGAGTCGAAGTGCCCAGCCGCATGGTGGACGCGTCGGTCGGCAAACGGCCATCGGCAAGACCCGCCACGGCAACCCTGGAGGGCGGAGGGTAGGAGTCCGGGATGTCGCACACTCCGTGCGGTCCCTGGGTCGGTACGCCCGGCCCGGCGTCGACGCGGTCGCCCGGCACGTCGCCGAACGCGACCCGGCCGCTCGTCGTCGGGGTTGGTCACAGCGGCCTACGGCACGTTCTCGGCGTATTCCGGTTGGCCTCCATGTAGGACCTGCGCAGCGAGTGGAACTCCAGCGCGGGGTCCAAGCCGACGGCGTCCCGGTAGGCGGCGAAGCGGGAATCCAGCCGCTGGAGCCCGATTCGCGGGCCTCGCTCGGACGGCCAGAGGGACCGGCTTGACGAATGCCGCATCCCAGGCCGGACTTCGCTGATCCATTCCTCGATCGTGCCGGGTGTCCAGCGCCAGACGGTTAGCACGCTGCGGCGCTTGGGCGGCGACCCCTTCTTGGCCTTGCGGTAGCGGACCAGCAGGGTGCCATATTCACCGCACTCCCGGCCTTCTGGGTTGCGGCCGAAGTCGGTGAGGTCGAGCATCCGGGTTTCGTTGCGTCGCAGGCCGTAGGCGTACGCGACCTTGAACAAGGTGGCGTCCCGGAAGGCCGGCAGCCAGCCCTTGCGCCCCTTGCCGCGAACACGCAGCACTTCCTCGTCGGCCTGGTCGAAGAAACGCTCCCAGCTCGGGCCGGGTGAAGGCCCGTCGTTCCGGCTCGCCCTCGGCTTCGTCGGCGTGCGTGGCAGCGTACCAGTCGTAGACCACCTAAACTGGGTGGGTACCGAAGTGCCGCAGGCACTCGTCTACCCAGCCATAGGCTGGGTTGGTCAGGAAGTCGCAGAACTGCCGTACGGAGCCCTGGTAGTTGCGCAGGGTGGAGCGGACGCATCCGTGCACGGCCCGCAGATCGGCCGACCACTCATCGACGTGCTGCGGCGTCCACTGCCACGGCATCGCGTCGGCGTGCCGGGTGAAGGCGCGGACCGTGCGTTCCCGGTCATCGACGTATCCCGACGAGAGGTTCCGGGCGAGCTGCTGGTTGCGCCAGCCTTTGATCATCGCCTCGAAGACCTGCTCGTCCGGCCGCAGCAGCGGCAGACCGTCGACCAGGTGCAGCCGAGCAGACCCTGGAACGAGGCCGTCCCCACCCATCCGCCATCACTCTCCGTGTATCGCATCTGACGCGAGAATTTCGCATCAGATGCGACCCGGGGGCGTCTTCGCAGTTCAATCGCTCGATGGAGTGAGGCCCGCAGATGTCTGTCCACAAGACCGCTACCGTTCTGCCGAGGCCAAGAGCCCTGGTGAGGCCGCTTCTGCGCGGTCCTGGGCCCGCTTCCAGGACGGGTGTCGCCTATTCGCATCCGATGCAATTGGCGGCGCTTGGGACATCGGTACAGCTTTTAACGCTAACCGGCGGTGATCACGGCGCCTAGCACAGGTGATAGGGCCGGCCACGAGGTTCGATGGAAGATCCCTGGGCGACCCCGGTCGCTGGCGCTCTGCGACCGCTGCGCGACCCGGACACGCCGGAACTGGACGATGACGAGGACGGGTCCGCGCGCCCGGCTGACCGCAGCCGGACACGCCACGCCGACTTCGTGTCCAAAAGCGGGAGCGACCCCTACTCCGGGGTACGGCGCGCTGGAGACGACTGGCGGAAGAACTCGCTGAGGAAGGACGCCAGTTCGGTGATCGCCGCGTGAGTGGGGGGCTCGCTCCAGACCAGGTGGAGCGGAAGGGCGGGGGCGTCGGCGAGCGGGCGGTAGGCGACGCCGGGGTAGGGGTGCATCTCGGCGGTGGCCACGCTGCTCACACCGACGCCTCGCCCGGCGGCGATGGCAGCCAGCCAGTCGTCGGTGTTGGCCACTTCCCAGGTGGAGTCGGGGCGGGCAGCCTCGGCCCACAGTTGGGGTGTGGTGGTGCCGGAGAGGGTGTTCAGCACGATCGTGTGCCCTGTCAGGTCGGCCAGGACCAGGTCGGCGCGTGCGGTCAGGTCGCTGTCCGCCGCGACGGCGGCGACGCGCGGCTCGTACGCCAGCAGGGCGCTGGAGACACCGGGGGTGGTCAGGGGGCCGCGCAGCAGCGCGGCGTGCACACGCCCGTGGGCCAGGCCCGCGGTTTTGTCGTCGATGCGCAGCAACTCCAGCGGCGTTCGGGGGTGGGTCTCCTGCCAGCGGCGCAGCACGGTGGAGGTGTGGCGGCCCAGGGCCGACCAGGTGTGCCCCACGCGTAGCGGCCAGACCTCGGTGTGACCAGGGTCGAGGGCGGCGTCGACGGCGGCGACGGCGGCCGCGGCCCGGACGCGGAATGCCTGTCCCGGGTCGGTCAGCCGCAGGTGGTGGGTGGAGCGGTCGACGAGCCGCACCCCGAGGTGCTCTTCCAGCGCCCTCAGGGTGCGGGACAGAGCGGGCTGGCTGATGTGCAGGCGAGCGGCGGCGCGCGTGATAGCGCCCTCCTCGGCGATGGCGAGGAAGGCCCGCAGATGCCGCAGCTCCATGGTCATACCCGGCAAGCATAACCGCGGGTGGATCGGCATTTCCCAGGACACTCACCCGTCCGTAGCGTCGAATCCATGACCGCCACGCCCCCCTCCGCCCCCTCGGCCACCGACACAGCCGCCAGGCCCGCGCCGCCTGCACCGGAGGCCCAAGGCCGGCCGGCCGGCGGCCCGGCGCTGGGAACCGGCCTGGTCCTGGGCGGCCTGCTGGCCCAGGAATTCGGCGCCGCGACGGCCGCTTCCCTGTTCCCCCGGGCCGGCGCCCTGGGCATCGTCGCGCTGCGCCTGACCGTCTCCGCGGTGCTGCTGCTGGCGGTGTGCCGGCCCAGGGTACGCGGCCACCGCCGCGCCGACTGGACGGTGATCGTCGCCTTCGGCGTCGCCCTGGCCGGCATGAACACCCTCTTCTACCAAGCCATCGCCCGCATCCCGCTGGGCACGGCGGTCACATTGGAAGTGCTCGGCCCGCTGGTGCTGTCCGTGGTCACCGCCCGCCGCGCCACCAGCTGGCTGTGGGCCGCGCTGGCTCTGGGCGGCGTAGCACTGCTCGGCCGCGGCGGTCTGGACAGCCTGGACGGCGCCGGCGTCGGCTTCGCCCTGGGCGCCGCAGCCCTGTGGGCGGCCTACATCCTGCTGTCCGCCCGCACCGGCGCCCGCTTCCCCAAGGCTGACGGCCTCGCCCTGGCAATGGCGGTCGGAGCAGTCCTCAGCCTCCCGGCGGGTCTCGCCGACGCCGGGGGCCGACTGCTCCATCCACTCACCCTCGGCCTGGGCGCGGCGGTCGCGGTACTCTCCTCCGCCCTGCCCTACACCTTGGAGATGCTGGCGCTGCGCCGACTGGCGCCCGCCACCTTCGCCGTCCTGATGAGCCTGGCCCCGGCCGTCGCCGCCCTGGCCGGCTACCTCGTCCTGAACCAGAGCCTGACCGGCATCGACCTTGTCGCCATCACCCTGGTGGTGACCGCGAGCGCCGGAGCCGTGCGCGCCTCCAGCCGGTGACCGACGACCGGCTCCGCCCCAGCGGTTCACCCACGAGACGCTCCGCCTATCGGCAAACGATCGCCGGAACCGTGATGGTGTACTCGCCTCAGGAGGAACCCCACCACGCCGCCCTGAACGAGGGCCGGGTGCAGACGGCAGAGCAGGCCAGAGACATCGCCCGAGGGTTCTTGTTGGCGGCCCTGCCAGAGGGCGGCAGCGGGGCGGAGGCGGTGCTGCTGATGGTCTCCGAGCTGTTCGCCAACGCGGGGCAGCATGCCAGCGCAGTGACCGGATTCCGGCTGGAGGCCAGGCCGGGGGCGGTGGCGGTGGGCGACGCCAGCACGCTGCCTCCGCGGCCTCGCCCGCTGGATCCCCGGACACCGGGCGGGTTCGGGTGGAATCTGGTGCGGGAGCCGTCGGCTGAGGTGCAGGTGAAGATGCATGCGGCGGGCAAGACGTGACCGCGACCGTCCGGTGCCCCAGGGGGATCGGGCCGCAGCCTCCGGCCTGACCAGGACCCAGGCTGGGATTCTCTCGATGGCGGCCCGCAACGAGTAGCGTCCAGTCCGCGCAGCCCGACGTCGACCCAGCGGGCGTAGCCGGCCGGGTCCAGCCACTTCACGTCCTTGCTGCGTACGAGGTGCGGGCTGGCCTCGAACGACTCCGTGCTCGTGCCCGGGTCAGGGCCGGGAATCTGCCGTCGGGCCACCGGATCGCTCACTCCGAACCGGAAACCGGCCCAGAGGTAGAACGCGCTGATCGCGATCAGGTCGTCCAGCACCGTCCCGCCGACCACGCGCCGGACGTCGGCCTCGTCGGTCATCCGCCAGAACTTGAACCCGGCGACGTCCTCTGTGTTCGCGTCGTGCCAGGCCCGGCCCGCCGCATCAAGGAATCCCAGCCAGACGGCTACCGCGAAGGCGTACTTCCTCCGCGTGCCCGTGCTCGCGTTGCGCATCCGCGCCGAGGCGAAGAATCCGTTGACCTCCGGAAGACCAACCATCGGCCCGCAGCAGCACCGGCTGCCCCGTCTTCGTGCCGTGCGCGTGCGCCCACTCTGCCAGCGTCGGCAGGCCCGCCAGCACCGGATCGGCCGCGTACCACGACACCTCCCGCCGCGGGTCGCACCAATGCACCTGCCACCGCGCCAACGGACCGGCTTCCACCTCAAGGTCATCGATCACCAACGAGTGAACATACAGCTACTCACAGTCACTGAAATCTCAGCAACAGTTGCTTGTGGCTAGAGACCGTCGGCACAGCCGATGGCGATGCGGCGGGGGCCGGCGGGCAGGTCGGCACAGTCGGCGAGGTTGGCGAGCAGCTCGCGGGTGCCGGAGGTGTTCAGGACGACGTCCTGCGCGGGGGTTGACACCGTCGAGGTCGAGGATGTCGCGGGCGGCGGCCGGGTCGCGGAGCCGGTCGTGGACGTCCTCGATCCGGTCGGCGGCGGGCGGGACCGGGGAGCCGTCCGGGCAGGTGGGCAGATGCAGGTAACCGAACGAGATCAGACGGATCGGATGCAAGGGAGCCTCCTGCCCGGAGCGAAGGGCTGGAACGGCGGAGCGCCGCGCCCGGCCGGGAAGGGCAGGGCTCGGCGCTCCAGAGGTGCTACTGGGTGGCGGCGCTGTCGGTGACCACGAGTGGCTTCGTTCACTTCAAGCAGCAGGCCTGCCTCGATCGGCGCCCTCCCGCTCGCAGTCGCCCGCGACGCGGGCTGCCAGGTCGCTACCTGCCCGGACTCGCCATGCGGCGGATCGCCGACCTCTACCCGGGCGAGGCCAAGACCGACGCGAAGGACGCCGCGGTGATCGCGGACGCAGCCCGCACCATGCCGCACACCCTGCGCTCGCTGGAGCTGACCGACGAAATCACCGCCGAACTCACCGTGCTCGTCGGCTTCGACCAGGACCTCGCAGCCGAGGCCACCCGCACCTCCAACCGGATACGCGGCCTGCTCACCCAGTTCCACCCCAGCCTGGAACGCGTCCTCGGGCCCCGCCTCGACCACCAGGCCGTCACCTGGCTGCTCGAACGCCACGGCTCTCCGGCCGCCCTACGCAAGGCAGGCCGCCGCAGACTCGTCGAACTGATCCGGCCGAAGGCCCCGCGCATGGCCGCCCGGCTCATCGACGACGTCTTCGAGGCGCTCGACGAACAGACCATCGTCGTCCCTGGCACCGGCACCCTCGACATCGTGGTCCCCTCCCTGGCCCGCTCGCTCGCGGCCGTACACGAACAACGCCGGGCCCTGGAAACACAGATCAACGAACTGCTGGAGGCCCACCCTCTTTCCCCGGTCCTGACGTCGCTGCCCGGCTCGGCGTCAGGACCGCCGCAGTCCTCCTGGTCACCGTCGGCGACGGCAGTTCGTTCCCGAGCGCCGCCCACCTCGCCTCCTACGCCGGCCTCGCACCGGCGACCAAGTCGTCCGGGACCTCGATCCACGGCGAACACGCACCCCGAAGCGGAAATTGGCAGCTCAAACGCGCGATGTTCCTCTCCGCGTTCGCCGCCCTGCACGATGCCACCTCCCGCACCTACTACGACAAGTGCCGAGCCCGCGGCAAGACCCACACCCAGGCCCTTCTGCGCCTCGCCCGCCACCGCACCAGCGTCCTGTTCGCCATGCTCCGCGACGGCACCCTCTACGAACCCCGCACACCCGACGACGTCGAACTCGCCGCATAACCCCAGCAAGCCCCAACCACCCCAAACCCGCCAGGGGCACCTTGACGAAAGACATAGAGGCGCCCCCCGCCTCACCATCACCATCCACGGCCTCCCCGTGCTCCCCGCGCGTGCGGGGATGGTCCCCGTACGCGGTGCGTCTCATGGTGTGGCGGATGGTGTTCCCCGCGCCCCCAGGCAGGTCCTCGCGCAGGGCGGCCACGATCCGGCCGCGGCCCCACAGCAGGTCGTCCAGGACGGCCTCGGGCCGACGACGCTGGCGGCTTCGGTGCCTGGGCCATGGGCGAACAGCTCCGCAAACTCGGCATCCGGCTCGCCGAGCCCCGCTCGACCGCGCTGTTCCAGCTCGCCATCGAGCTGCCCGCCGCGGTCCTCGCCCGCACCCTCGGCATCGACATCACCGTCGCCGTCAAATGGCAGAGAGCCGCCGCCGGAGACTGGGGCGCCTACGCAGCCGAGATCGTCCGACGGAACTCGAAAGCTGACCCCTGCACCGATGTCAGACCCGCTCGAACGGCTCCGCGTATTTGAAGACGCCCCGCAGCGCGGGGTCGTGGGCGGTCAGGGTGCGGACCTGGAAGTACTCGCCCCATGAAGGGTCCGGTGCGGTGATGCCGTAGTCCATGCTGGTGCGGAAACCGTAGCGGCCGTAGTACTCGGGGCTGCCGAGGAGGGCGACGAGGGGCTGGCCCAGGGCATCCGCTGCGCCGAGCACGGTGTGGACAAGGGCGAGGCCGACGCCGCGGCGCTGGTGGTCGGGGTGCACGCTGAGCGGGCCGAGGCCCAGGGCGGGGGCAGTGCCGACATGACCCTGGGTGCAAACCACGTGGCCTACTACCTCGTCCTTGTCGTTGAGTGCCACGAGCGACAGTTCCGGCAGCCAGCCGTCGCAGGTGCGCAGCTCGTCGAGGAGGGTTACCTCCACCGGAACCGGAGTCTCCGGCTTGGCGAAGGCCGCCGCGGTGACGGTTCGTACGGCGGGGACATCGGCAGGCCTTTCGCGTCGGATCAGCACCGGCATAGTCTGGGCCCCGAGCCGCGGCACCGCAAATGATTTCTGCGTACGCCCGGCCGCCCGCCCAACCGGCCTGATCGATCGTGAGCACGACCGCCAGCAGTACCAGCCTCGCCGTCGTCTGCTCGGTGACCGCCCGCATCAGTAGCCGGTGAAGACGACGCGGCCGCCGCTCCGAGACGGAGCAGACGACCGAGGAGCTCACGGACTTTCGCAGCCAGGCCCTGGCCCGGCTCACCGCCCAACACGAAGAGATCGTCCACCTTCGGGCCACAGCCGCTGAGACGGCATCCGTGACTCGACTCCCTGGCGCCCGCACCACCGTGATCGGATCATGCAGCCGACGACGCGGGCAGGCATCGGCTCCCCGGCATCAGGCCGGAGTGTCGGCCCTCCGTATATGCAAGTGGCCGTCCCTGGGGAAAGGCGGCCGAGCCGGAAGGACCTGGTGAAACCCGTATCCGGCCTTCTCCGCAACCCGGCACGACGCGAGATTGTCCATCTGATGGAGCAGATTGAGACGCTCCAGACCTTCGACCATAAAGACATCGAAGGCCCAACTGGTGAGCGCTTCGAGAGCACGAGGGGCCACCCCCCGGCCTCGGGCGTGGGCTGCTGTCCAATAGCCGACCTCTGCGGATTCCTGGCTGGGACCGGTCCGCTTCATAACCACGTTCCCAACCAGTCGGCCCTTGCCAGTGCCGGAGTGATCTTCATACACGGCGAAACTCAACCGCTCTCCGGTCTCCCAGCCGCGTCTCTGCATCTCCAGCCACTCCGCTGCATCCTCGATGCTCTCTACCGGAAGCCTCGTCCAACGACGCAACGTGGGATCGCGATATGCCTCGACCAGCGGCTCAACGTCGCCATCATCCCAAGGGCGCAGGAAGAGCGCGGAGGCAGACGGCGTCGCGTCCACCTGCAAGGTGACGTTCATCAAGGTCCTCCCCGAACGGTTTACCTGATCATCTCTCATCCCATGAGCTGTAATCCGTGCGGTCGCGCGGTCAGCGGAACGCCGACAAGAGGAACCGAACCGCAGAAGACGTGCCACCGGGCGCCCGAGGGCGAACGAAGAGGTGATCTGCACCACGTCATTGGTCTTGGAATGCACCACGCGCACCGGACTGCGTCACGAAACCGCTCGCGCCGACGCGCCTGCTCAATCACTACACGGCGTCACCCGCACACGGCCTCTGCGGACACAAGCCGCCCGTACATCACTCACCTGATCGAGTTCGACTACCCGTGGTCGGCGAGTTGGCCAGGAAACAGCCAGGACGGCCCGGGAAGGGTGCTGCCGCGGGCGATGGCCGAGGCAGCCGGCCGCGCGGACGTCGAGGGGGAGGCTGTCGTCCTGCAGGCAGCGATCCAGCAGATTCCACGTGCTGTCGGCGGCCAGGTCACGCAGGAGCGCGGCGCCGCCGTGGGGTTTGTTGAGCCACGCGGCAACGGTTCCGGCCTCTCTCGTCCTCCTCGATGCCGTGTCACGGTTGTCATCGCCCAGCGCACCGGCCCGGGCTGACCCTCCCTCCTTCTGCCCACACAACGGTCCCCGGATCGCGCCTCACCGACGAGTGCGGGGACGTGCGTGGTGCCCTCGCCGAAGGCGGCCGCATCCGCCGTCCGGTGACCATCGGCCGTGTCTTCACCGGCACCTTCGCCGGGATCGCGCCCGCCTCCGTCGCCCCGTTCATCGGAGTGCATGCCGTCGGCGACCGGATGGGTCGCGGTGATCGCGATGTCGGTGAATTCTGTCCTTTCGAGGCCCGTGCGGTATTCGGCGAAGGAGAGCGCGCCGGCGATGCAGCCGACGTAGTCACCGCGCTCCGCCCGCTGTTCGGCGGTGAGCGTGTCGTCTGGCGGTGAGGCAGTGGGCGGTGCCGGGCGCCCGGAGGGCGTACTCCCCGTGCTCCGCGTGCGCGGAGACGAAGACGACGCGGGGCGGCTCGGCGCGACCGGCGAGCAGCCGGGCGAGGTCCAGACCGCTGAGCCCCGCCATGCGGACGTCCAGGAACACCGCGTCGACGCCGGCCGCGCCGTCCGCCCCTCGACGGCCCAGCCGCCGCAGCGCCTCGGCCGCTTCGAGGACCCCCTCCGCCGACCGCACCCGGGGATCGGCCCGCACCAGGAACAGCAGTTCGGCGAGCGCCGGTTCCTCGTCGTCGACGGCCAGGACCCCGAGCATGGCGACTCCCCAGGAAGCGGACGGACGGGGGCCGTGAGCGTGCGGTGTCCCCGTGCAGGAGCACGGGGAGGCAGACCGACGGGTTCAACGGGACGCACCACCGTCCTGCCTCCTTTCCGGGTGACGCGCGCCGCATCGCCACGCTCCGGTTTGACTTCAAGCGCTTGAAGTGCCGGAGGCTTGACCGCATGGCAGGAAGCACAGACCGAGCCGCGGGCCTGACCATCCAGGAGATGGCCCGGCGATCGGGTTTCACCGAGCCCACACTCCGCTACTACGAGAAGATCGGCCTGCTGGGCAGGGTCGCGCGCGACGAGTCCAGCGGTCATCGCCGCTACGACCCGGCGACCGCGGACCGTGTCGAGGCGCTGGCCTGCCTGCGGTCGGCGGGGATGACGGTCAGTGGAATGCGCCGCTATCTGGATCTGCTCGCCCGGGGCGACTCCGCGGCGGCCGAGCAGCGGGACCTGTTCGCCGCACAGGCGGAGAAGCTGGCCGCGGACATCGAGCGGCTCCAGCTCCGCCTGGCGTACCTGCGCGGCAAGGCGGACCTCTGGGACGCCCGGGTCCGTGGGGACGCCGCCGCCGAGAAGCGGGCGATCGAAGACGTCACGCGCGTGATGGACCAATTCAACGACTGAAGGACCGAGCAGGATGAACACACAGAAGGCCGTCACCTCCGCCTCGCAACGCGAGAGGGTACTCGTGACCGGTGGTACCGGTCTCGTCGGCAGTCACTCGATCGCCCGACTGGTGGGCGACGGGTATCAGACCCGGGTGACGATCCGGGAGCCCGGACAGGAGGCACAGGTGCTGGTCGCGCTCCGGCGGGCCGGGGTTGATCCGGCGGACCGGCTGGAGTTCGCCGTCGCCGACCTCGGCGCCGACGGCGGCTGGGCGGAGGCCATGGACGGTGTCGGTCACGTGCTGCACCACGCGTCGCCCTTCCCCGTCACTCCGCCGAAGACGGAGGACGACGTCGTCCTCCCGGCCCGTGACGGTGCGCTGCGGGTCCTCGCCGCAGCCCGGCAGGCCGGCATCCCCCGCGTGGTGATGACGTCGTCCTACGCCGCGGTCGGATACACGGTGAAGCCCGACAACCACTACTCGGAGGCGGACTGGACCGACCCGGACACCGAGGGCCTGCCCGCCTACCACAAGTCGAAGGTGCTCGCCGAGCGCGCGGCCTGGGACTACGCAAACGCCCACGGAGACATCGAGCTGACGGTCGTCAACCCCACCGGCATCTTCGGCCCCCAACTGGGCGACCGGCCCTCCGGCTCCGTCGGTCTGGTCAGGAACATGCTGACCGGACGGATGCCCGTCGTGCCGATCATGTACTTCGGTGTCGTCGACGTACGGGACGTCGTGGACCTGCACCTGCGCGCCATGCTGCACCCGAAGGCGGCGGGGGAGCGTTTCATCGCCGTCGGCGGACCGTCGATCAGTCTCTTCGGCATGGCGCGGGTGCTGCGTGAGCACTTCCCCGCGGCGGCCGGTCTGCTGCCCTCCGCGGAGCTCACCATCGAGCAGGTGCGCGAGGCTGCGAAGACGGAACCGGCCCTGCGCGACGCCGCGGCCCTGGGCGGCCGGATCCCCGTCATCAGCAACGAGAAGGCCCGTTCGGTGCTGGGCTGGGAGCCCAGGGACATCGTGGAGACGATCGTGGCGACCGCGGACAGCCAGATCCGGCTGGGCCTTACCCCGGCCGACGCCGGCTGAGCTGCCGTAATCCGGGCCGTCCCATCTCCTCGACGGACAGCGATCATTTCGAACCCTCGAAACGCAGCACGTCAGCCCTTCTCGTGAACACCTCGGACTGGGCCCGACGCACACGTCAGCGCTGCTGATCACATTTCGCGGCAGGGTCGACCAGCAACTGGGGAAGATCGCCAGCCTCGCCCCTCTCGACGAGCACCGAAGGGCTTTCCGGCTACTGATCGCAGCGGATTGCCACCAGCGGCATGTGTGCACGTCACAGGCAGTTCTCGGTGCCTCTCACCATTCCGGCAGAGGGGCGATCGCCCCGGCGCCCCGGCCGGCCGCGACGGCGCAGCTGGAGGCCGAGCTGGACGACGGCGCCGTCGCGAGCTGGCCAGCGTCGACTCGCTCGTCAACATCGGCGGGAAACGGAATGGCGAGCTGCTGCGCGAACGGGTTCCTGTCCGGTTTTGCCATCGGCCTCGCGCCGCCTCCATCGAGGTGCTCTACGCCGGCTTGGGCCTCGCGGGAGTCGGCAAGCTCCTGGACGTCCCGGTTCTGCGCACGGTCTTCGGACTCGCCGGAGCGTCGGTCATGGCCAGACTTCAGGCTCGCCAGTGCCGGGCGGTCCAGGACCCTCTCCATCTTGCCGCTCTGGCCTGCCAGCACCAGGCCGAAGTGGCCGGGCACCAGCTGCGCCCACATCCTGTAGAACATGTCCAGGGAAACAGTGCGCTACTCGTGGGCGCACCACCACCAGGCGCCGGGTGCGGGTGAGTCCGGCGACGATGAGGTTCTCAGCGTCCGCCAAGATCCGCGGGCGGAACTTGTGGACGCCACGGCACGACGGCGACCTCCCGGACAAGGGGGGCGCCGTGCACCGTCGTTGTCACACCGACCCGGAAACACAGCCTCATTGTCCCTCAGCCTGTGTCAACCACCGGGTCCTCGTAGACGAGACGGCCGATCTCGCGGCCGACATACGGGCGTGGCCGCCCCGGAGGAAGCGCTGGCGCGACGACCCTGAAGACGCTGCGCAGCGCCTCCCCCGTGTAGTCGTCAAGGCGATCCGTAGCTCTCCACCACACGCTTCCCGTGGGTAGTTCCTCTACCTCCTTGAAGGCACCGGACTCGCGCAGTCGAGCGACGCCGCCGAGGCGATCGGCGATGCGGGCGGAGCACACGGTCACTCAGGGATATCCGCGAAGCACATCCTGGCTCTCCTGGATCCCCTTCAGCGGGCTCAGCCCCAGCCGGTCCTCCAGCATCGTTTCCCCACCGTGACCGTCGTCATCAGTGACACAGCCGAAAGTGATCGGAACCCTTAGCGCAAAACGCCTGAGATGCTCGACTGCGGAATTCACATCCAGTGACGAAATGATCCTATGACGCGAGTGCGCGCCAGGCTCTCCAGTCCCATATTCCACCCGCAGCCGATGCCATTCACCGTCCGCGCTGACAGACTGAACAGAAACCTTGGCCTGACTGGCCCCGTATCGGCGCCCCTGTTCACTCAGTTCCAGAATCCAGAATTCACTGTCCGCAGGCTGCTCGGCCACTCTCGCGAGGAAGTCGCTCCAATTCCCTTCGGACCAGGCCTTCCGGACCCGGACCCTACCCTGTAGCGGGTCCTGCTCGGTCAGCGAGGCCCAGATACCCCCAGGGGACCCCAGAACACCCTCACCCTTCTTCGGAATGCACAATTCGGGACCGTTCCGCAGGCTACGAAGGAGGGGAGAGAAAAGCCCCTCAGCGGCCGTTTCGAACCACTCGACCGCAAGTCCGGAGACACCCGCGTCCGATGCCCGCAGGTCCATCTCGACTCTCACTACTTACTCCTTACCGCTGAAACCATCTGACAGGCCGTCCCGTCACCGGGACACCTGCCAGGCAATGCACGAAGTCACATAGCCTCACGGTCGCCCGGTCGTGGGCCGCCGCACACGCGCACTTCCCGCCTTCCCCCCCGTGAACGCGGTGGGGGAAGACAGCTACCCGATCGAGTGTGGGCCAAGAACAGGCGTGCGGAGACCCGCAGGCCACTGGAGAACGCCGAGCGACGCGCCGCCGGCGAACCCGTTCCCGGAGGTGCCGACGAGCTGCTGGAGAGCCGGCTGGCGGCATTGGAGGCCATCGACCCGGGATGGGTGCATCCTGAGGTGGGACGTGGCCTGGCAGCGCCGCTTCACCCTCACTCACACCCACACCCACGTCGGGGGCACCCTGCCCGAGGTGGCCGGTGAACTCGTCGTCCAGGGCGAAGACCTCGGGGCATGGGTCGCCGCGCAGCGGCACGGGTGGGACAAGCTCACCCCCGCCCAGCAGTGGCCCTCGGCAGCACACTCGGACCGGAGCCCGTCGGCGTCGCGGAGCGCCCGGTCAGGTTCACCGCAGACGGCAAGTGGGCGCTGAACCTGCGCGCGGCCCGGCAGTACCACGCCCGCGAAGGACACCTACGACCGGGCCGCAAGCACATCGAGCGCCTGGACGTCGACGGCGAAGCGGTCGACATCAAACTCGGGACGTTCCTGGACAACACCCGCCGCCGCGCCGACAAACTCACCCCCGAACGACGCGCCGACCTGGACCAGCTCGGCATGCGCTGGTAGCCGGACCGGACGCGGCCGCGTTCTGCGATTCCCTCGTCGGCGGCAGCTGCACCGTTTGGTGCTCCCAGGCAGTCCATCGAGAGAGGATCCTCCCGTGAGCCATCCCCTGCCGCCGTTGCCGAAGCCCGAGTTCGTCTTGATCGCCATCGAGCTGCCATCCGAGGTGCCCACCGAAATCGCTGTCGACCTCAGGACGACCGGCATCCCGTGCGGGTTGATTGGGTACGAGTACCGGCCGCTGAGCGAGCCGGCGTACTTCGGAGGGATCGGTGAACGGGGGGTGGTCGCTATCGCGACGAGTGGCCCGTTCGGACGCATCGCCATCGATGTGGCCAGTGGCCACATAGTGCATATACCCCATATCGATTCATCGAGGGTGAATCACGTCAACATTGACCTCGACTCCTTCAACCGATGCGTTGCGGCTGTGATCGCACGCTTCCCGTTCTACGCGGAGGACGACGAGGAGGGGTTCGAGGAGGTGGCGGCAGAGCTGCGCGAGCTCATCTCCGGCATCGACGCCACTGCCCACGCAGGCGATGGGTTCTGGGAGACCTTCTGCGACGACGTGGCGATCGGAGACTATGCGGACTGGGAAGCGTGATCCCGGACCAGCCCCGGCGCCGATCAGCCGTCCAGGCTCAGGCTCTGGTCAGTGGTGCAGCCGTCTGCGAACCGCGTCCGCGCCCTCGCGCTGCAGCACGGTCACCAGCTTCCCTAAGGCGCGCGGGCTCAACTCGGTGAACGGGGCTATCCAAGGCGGCTCCGACGCCGTGATCACTGAGCGGCGGATCCCGGTGCGGCGGGCACCCGGGCCCGCGCCGGGTGGCGGGTGCCGCGACCGGCGAGCGCACCGGCATCCTGAGGCACCGGCCGGGCCAAATCGGCTGACAAGTCGGCACGGCCGCGCGCTGAGGGGCGCCGGTGACGGGCTGCCGGAGACCGCAGCACAGGGCAGACGGCTGGCAGGGCTGGGGGCCGATGCGTGCCAGGGTGACGCCCTGCTCAACCTCGCCGCCTTGACGCTCGGACACGAGGAGCACTGGCGACGTCGTTGCCGACCACGACGCCGAGTCGACCTCGGCTGATCCGCGCGTGGTGGTCGTTGCGAAGTCTGCTGGCGATTCGCTGGCTGGCCGAGCACGGCTTCGACCCGACCGCGCCCGGCTGTGGAACATCTCAGGCGCTCAACTGGCTAGCTACTCATTGGGCGACGGCTCTTTTAACGCGGTACTTCCAATGAGAAAGACAGCGCACAACAGTCTCGGCCCCGATGGGGTTGGCGCTGTGCACGTAGACAGTGCCGATCTGGAACGGGTTTCCATGAAAGGCGGCCTCCTCCAGGAGGGTCACCACCGGCATGATGCTGTCACCCCCGCCGAGGTCGTGGTCGAGCCAGAGCTCGTCGATGAAGATTTCCCGGTGCTCTTGGAGGAGTTGGACTCCTTCACGGCTCGTGCGGGCGAGCCGTGTCGCTTGGGGCAGCGCTCTGAGGTCGTCAATGGCGAGGATGATCGGTGTTGGTTCGGGAGAGGGCTGCTGCACTCGACCATCATGCCCGCAGGGCGGCGGGCAGGTGTCGGCAGCGGGCGGCGGTGTGCCAGTCCTGTGCGGGGTGCGGCGGCGGAAGGTGAGCGCAGCGGCGAGCAGGGGGCGGGCGCAGGGCGGGGCGGTCATCTGGCGAAACAGCCGCTCTTGCGATTGCCGTGTGCGCCTTCCCGGGCCCATGACCTGGGCCGTCCCCCTCTCGCCAGACGGCCGGACCTGCCAGACCCGGGCATTGCGTACGTCATCCGGTCACTCACCGGAGTGGTCCGTCCGGCAAGTGGAGCACTCACCCGCACCAACCGCGCTCCGGAGCCCGATAAAGCCGCAAAGAGCCACCAGGCGCCCCCGCCCCGACACCCGGCAGCCCACCCCCGGTCCAGGCCGCTCCGCGCACTCGGCGACGCCAGCAGTTCGTTCCGATGGCTCGCTGCCGACTCAACGGCGAGTCGACACGGATTCCCTGTACGCCGTCCGGGGCCTCGTGCGGCCATCGGCATGACCCCCGCTCAGGCCCAGGCCCACACCACCAGCCCGGCCGCCGCACGCAATGCGGTCCCGGCCCTTGAGTACCTGGCGCGGCAGCTGCTCAAGGAGAAGCTGGTCCAGTCCGCCGGCAAGAGCAAGGCCCGACCGGCCGCGCGCACGCTGGCCCGTCTTCTGGTCGAAGCGGACGGACGGCGCCCCCTGCTGATCGACGCCAACCCGGTCCGCAGCCTCGCGAACTGGGCGGAGCCAGCCGCCCGCACCATGCTCGTCGACCTGCCGTGGCCGACCAAGGGCACCGCTGCGCCCGCGGACCCTTCTGCCCGGGCACGGTCTGGTCCTGCTCCTTGCAGCCGCGCTCGGCTCGTCCTTCAGTTACCTGGCGCCGCCTCCGCGGCCCCTCTGCGGCCAAGGTCGTCAGCGGGCCAGTGTCACGGTGACGGGCACGCCCGGACAGTTGTCGATTACCCGATCGGGCGGTAAGTGCGATCACGACGCGCGAGGCTGGCCGCTTCCGATCTGTGCCGTGGCAGAGGTCTCCGATGAGCTGATCAAGCTGGAACGATCCACCGAGGAAGAACGCGCCAAGCTCGCCGGCCCGACCGGTGACGACTACGACGCGCAGTGGCGCCGCTGGCGCGAGGCGTCCGAGAGGGTGCAGGCGCCCGTCACGGTGCACGCCGCGGCGTCGGGCGTCAGCCGGTACGAACTGGAGCAGGCTGTGAAGAAGGCCGTCCGGCACGCCGAAGATGGCCCGGCCGCCGAAGAGTCGGCTCCCGGCCTACGGCTGCTCGGGCCAGGTAGCCAGACCGCAGCGCTGGCGACACCGGTCAGGGTCGTCGACGGCGATCTCGTACCAGGGCTCGCCGCACTTGAGCCGGGGCAGAGTGTTCACCCTGACGGGGACGCCAGTGCCCTGGACGTCGGCGACGAGCGCCGGGAATCGGTTGTCGAGCAGGTGCTTCTCCTTCCCACCAGAACGCCATGCACCCGCGGGAAGGTCTCGTAGTGGGTGTAGCGGTGACGCTGCCGGAACAGGTGTACGGAGCTGATCGTGCCGCGGGCGCTCTCCCGTAAGATCATGGGGTCAGCACCACCTTGCCCACCACCCCGCCGTCCGCGAGGAGTTGGTGGGCCTGTGCTGCGCAGTCCATGGGAACGAGGCTGTCCACGACCGGCCGGACGCGGCCGTCGGCCACCATGGGCCACAGGTTGGTGCGGACCGCGTCGACGATTTCCGCCTTCTGGCGGTGACTGCGGGACCGCAGGGTCGTGGCTGTGACCGACGCGCGTTTCGCCATCAGTTCGCCGATGCCGAGGACCGTGGGGGAGACATCGCCCCCGATCATCACGAGGCGTCCGTCGGGAGCCAGGGCACGGACGTTGCGGGTGAGGTAAGGCGCTCCGACGATGTCGAGAATGACGTCCGCGCCGTGCCCCTGCGTGCCCTCCCAGACCGCGGTGACGAAGTCCTCCTCGCGGTAATTGATCGCGATGTCGGCGCCGAGTTCGATGCTTCTGGCCACTTTGTGCGATGTTCCGGCGGTGGCCAGAACCCGGCTACCCATTGCCTTGGCCCACTGGATGGCCAGGCTACCGATGCCGCTCAGCAGTCGCTGTGGGGATACTCGGGCCGGCGCCAGCGTTGGACTCGAACCCGGTCCCCCGCCTATCCGGTCACCGGTCTCCCCCACGGGCCGAGGCGGATGGTGCGCGCTTCGGGCCGGTGGTCACGGTGCCGACGTGGCGGGTGTCATGGTCACCTTCACGTGCTTCATGAGGGGCTGGTCACTCTGTGTGCTGTAGCCGGAGACCCGCCGCGGTGTGCGTTCTCGGTGAAGCCCGGGGTGTGTGTTCTCAGTCCGGGAGGGTGCGGGCCGCGATGGCCGAGGCGCTGATGGCCGCGGGGAAGCCCGCGTAGAACGCGATCTGTGTGATGAGCGCGCCGAGTTCGGCCCGTGTCACCCCGTTGTCGACGGCGCGCCGCAACTGCGCGGGCAGTTCTTCGGGGCGGTACAGGGCCACGACCGCGGCGACGGTGGCGATGCTGCGGTCCCGCGGGCTGAGAGCGGGATCCGCCCACACCTCGCTGTACAGAGGGTCCTCCACCAACTCGGTCTGCCTCCGAGCAGGAGCCACCAGAACGTGTCACCGTCGTGCTGGCGACGGAAAACCTCCAACTCGATCGCCTGCAGCGGAAGCATCAGGGACTCATCGGAGTCCGCGCTCCCCCGTGACCGCCGTCTGAATCTGCCTCTTGTAACCGCGCACGCATCCCCACGCTCATCCCGACCCATCGTGCCATCAGCCCCGTTGGCCTCACAGCCGGTCGGGGTGCCTTCGGCCCCGCGCGTAGATGTCTCTACGGCCCTGCGCCCGCAGAAACGTGCGGGATACACGAATGCGTCGTACGCCGTAACTGTCCATTGGCACGCTTCCCCCGTCGTTCAAGATCGGAAGGGGAGCCCCTCCATGGCAGAGCCTCAAGTCGGGACGGGAACAAGCCGACGCGCGTTCCTGCGCAGTGTGGGTGTGACCGGCGGTGCCGGCGCCATGTTCGCCACGATGGGGGCGCTCGGCCTCGCCCCCACCGCCGCCTACGCAGCGGAGAAGGAAGCACCGTTCCGCGCCCCTAGGCCAGGCGACTTCACCCTCCAGGGCCGTAAGGGCAGGCCCGCCAAGGTCGTCGTCATCGGCGGCGGCATCGCCGGTCTCACCTCCGCCTACGAACTCGGCAAGGCCGGCTACGACTGTACGGTCCTCGAAGCACGCGATCGCGTCGGAGGCCGCAACCTCACCGTCCGCGGCGGCGACCGGCTGACCGACATCAACGGTGTCAGCCAGACCGCGGGATTCAGCAAGGGCCAGTACATGAACGCCGGCCCCGCACGCCTCGCCCAGTGGATGGTCACCCTCGACTACTGCCGCGAGCTGGGCGTGCCCATCGAGGTCTTCACCAACACCAATGCCGGCGCGCTCATCTACAACGAGACCACCGGCATGAAGGCGCCGGTCCAGTACCGCACCGCCAAGGCCGACGTCTACGGCTACGTCTCCGAATTGCTGTCCAAGGCCACCAACGCCGGTGCTCTGGATGCCGAGTTGACGGCGGACGACAAGGAACGGCTGCTCACCTTCCTCAAGAGCTACGGCTCGCTCGGCTCCGACTACACGTACACGGGGACCGAACACCGCGGCTTCAGCGTCGCCCCGGGCGCCGCCGGCACCCCCGGCGAGAAACTCGGCGACGTACCCTCCCTCTCCGACGTGTTCGCCTTCAACGTGGGCCGCTACTTCTCCTTCGAGTTCGGCTACGACCAGGCGATGCTGATGTTCCAGCCCGTCGGCGGCATGGACCGGATACCGATGGCGTTCGCCCGCGCCATAGGCGAGGAGAAGATCCGCACCAGCGCACCCGTCACCGACATCAAGAACACCTCCGACGGCGTGCTGATCACCTACACCCAGAACGGCCGTACCCGCACCATCACGGCCGACTACTGCATCGCCACCCTCGCCCCGCACATCCTGGCCAAGACCTCGCACAACCTCGGCACCGCCGTGCAGACCGCCCTGCGGGCGGTGAAACCGTCCTACGCCTCCAAGATCGGCCTCGAGTACAAGAGCCGCTGGTGGGAGAGGGATTTCAGGATCTTCGGCGGCATCACCGAGACCGACCTGGACCTCGATCACATCTGGTACCCGTCCTACGGGCACCTTGGCGAGCGCGGCCTGATCATCGGCTACTACAACACGGGCGCCCACTCCGACGTGTACTCGGCCCTCACCCCGGCCCAGCGCCTGGAACGCGCCCTTGACCAGGGCGTCAAGATCCACGGTGGCAAGTACCGCAGCGAACTCGCCGCGTCCTACTCCCACCAGTGGAAGCTCGTCCCCTACCTCGAAGGTGCCTGGCACTCCATGCCCGGCGGCCCCGACGCACCGGAGTACGCGCCGCTCAACACGGCCCAGGGGCACGTGTACTTCGCCGGTGACTACCTCAGCTATCTGGACGCCTGGCAGCACGGCGCGATCTCCTCTGCCCGCAAGGTCGTCACCGAGCTGCACCAGCGCGTGCTCGCCTCCTGATGCGCCCTCGCGGCCCGGTCGCCCGCAGGGCAGCGTCTTGCTGTACGGTTCGTCGCTCGCCACGGGGCACGGGTCGCGCTGTGGGAGCGAGCGTGCAGGATGGTGGTCTCTCCGTCGCTCCCCACGCGGAGGGGGCGGGCGGAGTGGGTCAGCGCTCCCGCTGAGTTCTCCGCGGTCGCTCTCCACACGTATGGGTCGGACACTGCGTTACCTGCGGCTCCATGACCGCTTTGCCGTTTCGTGTCCGATGTCGTTGAGGGTGAAGAGCGTCAGTGGATCGCTCCGCTGAGGTGCACACCGGCCAGGGTGGGCTGGTGTCTCCCGTTTCAGACCCGGCGCCACGGTGCGCTCGCACCCTCGACAGCCCAAGACACTCACCACGGACAGCAGAACCCCGATCCCGCACTCCCCCCGCGCGTACGCCGCGGGGGCGGGGCGTGGCTGCGCGGCCACGTGCGGGCCGCCTGCGACCAGGTTCGTCGGGGAGTCCGGCGTTCCTCTGCACGATCACCCCGAATGGCGGACTACGCTCCGGCTACGGTCGCAAGGCGCGGCGCAGCACCGACACCGCGGTGGCCGCCGGGAGCGGGCCGGGCCAGGGCGGTGGGCACCCGGGGATGTCGGCGGTCCATGCGGCCAGGTCGGCGTCGGCGAGGCGGTGCGGCACGATCCCGTGCAGGTCCACCGGGGCACCTGCTACTTGACGGGCAAACGGCACCGGCCCGTCGGCCCGGACGGAGGCCCGCCGACTGTTGGCCGGCGGCACCAGCGCGTGCAGCCACTGCCGCCCCGACACCGGCCTCGGCATCGTCGGCTTGGAGGCCATCTCATTTGACTGGAGGACGAGGGGCGGTCAGTCATGGGGCCCGAAGTCGTCTCTTGGACCGCTTCGTTGGAATCTGCCATGGTAGGGAGTGTGAACGAGGGGGAACGCGAAACTCTGGTAGTTGCTTTGGACCACGCATGGCGCTGGTACGAGAACCGACGCAGCCGAGCCATGACGCTGTTGCAGATGCTCTTCGGCTGGCTGGCGATCTGCGGAGCTGCCTACGGGGTCTCCGTCCAGGCTGATGAATTCGGACTGGGCGGAATAGTCTGCCTGGCAGCAGCTGCGGGGGTGATCGGATACGACGTCGACTCTGCGCGCCTGCGCGCCTCCGCGCAACTCGCGGCCGAAGCCGTAGCCGAACTGCAAGGCCGTCTCGCCGACGCCCTCTCCATGGAAACCCTGCGGCTCCACCAACGAGAAGCAGCTCACCGCGCTTCTCCCAGGCTCCTGCTGGGACACGAGCTGGAACGTTGGATGACGGCCCTCAGCATCATCGTCTCTGTCGCCTTAGCCTTCTACACATGGCTCGTGCTCCCCTAGCAAGCCGTCTCATGCAGCAAGTCGGCGGTAGCAGATGAGGGTGCAGGCGATGCTGATGAAGGCGAGGAAATGAGCGGCTTTGCGTTCGTAGCGCCGGTGTAGACGGCGGCATCCGGCGAGCCAGGCCGTCATGCGTTCGGCGATCCACCGGTGGCGGCCGAGCCGGGAGCGGATCGGCGGTATGCCCTGCACGACCGGGATCAGGGCCTGGCTGTCGTGGACGTTGGCACCGGAGATGCCCTCAGATAGGGGCAGACCGGACCACTCGATGATCAAGTGGATCTTCGAGCCGTACTTACCCCGGTCGACAGGATTCGGGCCTGTCAGCTCCCCCTTTTCAGTGCCCGACTGTTCACCGAGTCGACCGCGCAGCGGGACCAGTCAAGTTCGCCGCGGGCACCCAGCTCGTCAAGGACCAGACGGTCCTGATCGCCGGCATCGCCTGCCTGATCACCTACGCCTCCTTCTCCTTCGACGGCGTGATCGGCGCCTTCGCCATCACCAACGACATCGTCCTGATGGCCCTCGGCCTCGGCATCGGCGCCATGTACGTCCGGTCGCTCACGGTCTACCTGATCCGCCAGGGCACCCTCGATGACTACGTCTACCTGGAGCACGGCGCC
Organism: Streptomyces corchorusii; assembly: GCF_001514055.1. Classification (NCBI taxonomy): domain Bacteria; kingdom Bacillati; phylum Actinomycetota; class Actinomycetes; order Kitasatosporales; family Streptomycetaceae; genus Streptomyces; species Streptomyces corchorusii. Next base: position 99,378 of record NZ_KQ948365.1, read on the forward strand.
CACTACGCGATCGGAGCCCGTGTTCCCCATGGTCACCATCCAGTACGAGATCAACGAGGTGATCACCGGCCTGGTAGGCGTGATCCTGATCATCTGGTCCTTCTGGTGCTCGGTCCGCCGCAACCGCGCCCTGGCCGCCGCCGAGGGGAACGCGGCCGGCTCGGGCGAGAAGGCTGAGGCCTCGTCAGAGGTGTGACAACCACCCTGATGCTCTATCAGCGCACGTTTTGGCTGCGGCTCTGCAGCGCTGTTCGCTCAGTTTGTGGCTCTGCAGCGGGTGTTGCCTATCCAGGTGCCCAACCGGATCTGCGTGTCGTCGAGCCTTGCGGCGAAGGGCCGGTTCGTCGCCGCCTCGGGCGCAGCGGCGTCGATGGCCGGGCCCATTTCCCAGGGCCGTCCGGGGCTACGGTCGACCGGAGAGCGGACTTCGAGCTCGGCGCGGAGCTGGGGGACGAGCATGAAGCGCGGGGTGTGGTACTTCGGGGCGACCTTGCCGCCGCGGGTACAACAAGTGCTTCCAGCGGGCACTTCACAGGTGGGGCAGTCGAACTGTTCGACGGTGGCAGCCGGTTCGGCGGGATCTGGCATGTCGCGGAACCTATCGTGAGGGGCTTTGTGCGGAAGCTGTTCTGCGAGACGTTATGAGACCGAAGATCGGGGGCAAACCGGACACGGTCCGGTAGGGGCCCGCGATCTCTCAGAACTACTCATTCCTGCGAGCGGGGGAGGTGAGCCTCTCGGCTTCGCTGACGAGGTGGCGGAGCCAGGTATGGGCGGGGTCGTCTGTCACGGTGGTGTGCCAGATCGCGCTGACGGTGTACTGGGGCATGGGCAGGGGTGGCTCGACGGCCGTCAGGTCCAGGGCGTCGGCGTAGACGGTAGCCGCGTGAGTGGGGAGGGTGATCAGGGCGGGCAGGGTGGTGAGCTGGAGGGCGGCGCCGGCGAAGTGGGTGGTGGAGGCGATTACCTGGCGGGTCAGTCCACGCACCTCCAGCAGGTCGTCGACGATGCCACGGCGGCCGTCGTATGAGACCAGCAGGTGGGGGTGGGCGAGGTAGTCGTCCAGGCTCAGTGGGGTCGCCAGCGGCAGTAGGCGGGGGTTGAACAGGCAGCTGTAGCCGGAGGCGAACATCTCCCGGGTCCGGTGGTCGGGGCCGTGTGCGGGAGCGGCGGCGATACCGAGGTCGATCTCGCCGTGGTCGAGCATGTCGGCGACAGTGTTGCGGTTGGCCTGCCGGACCGCGATCCGGATGCCCGGAAGGTCGGTCGTGGCAGCCAGCAGCCGGGGAAGCAGCGCGGCCTCCAGGTCGTCGGACATCCCCAGGGTGAACACGTGTCGGGCGGTGGCCGCGTCGAAGTGGTCCCGGCCGGTGACGGCACCCTGGATCAGCCCGAGGGCTGGTTCGATGCTCCGGGCCAGTTCGACCGCGCGGCGCGTGGGCTCGACGCCGGTGCGAGTGCGGGTGAACAACTCGTCGTCGAAGAGCCTGCGCAGCCGGCCAAGTGCCGCACTGACCGCGCCCTGGCTCAAATGCAGGGCGGCGGCGGCCCGGGTGACGCTGCCCTCGCGCATCAAGGCGGCGAAGACCACCAGCAGATTCAGATCCGCCTTCCTGAATTCACTGTCATAAATGTCGATCATCACAAACATTAGCTTGCTCGATGATGGTGCGGATTCCTAGCCTCGACGCCATGACTTCCTCGATTCCCGCCGCCACTGCGGCCTCCGAGACCCGCCGTACCGTGACCGCTGCCGTCGTCCAGGCGGCCGCCCCGCTGTTCGACACGCAGACCGCGCTGACCCGAGCCGAGGAACTCATCCGGGGGTCCGTCACCGAGCATGGCGCAGAGGTCGTCGTACTGCCCGAGGCGTTCCTCGGCGGCTACCCCAAGGGCCTGGACTTCGACATCACGGTAGGCAGCCGCACGCCGGCCGGCCGCGAACTGTTCCGCCGCTACCACGCCGCCGCCATCGACGTCCCCGGCCCCGAGACCGACACCCTGGCCGCCCTCACCCGCGAACTCGGCTGCCACGCCGTCGTCGGCGCCGTCGAACGCCAGCGCGGCACCCTATACTGCGTCGCCCTCTTCTTCGGCCCTGACGGCTACCTGGGCCTGCACCGCAAGCTCATGCCGACCGCCGCCGAACGCTACCTGTGGGGCCAAGGCGACGGCTCCACCCTCCCGGTCATCGACACCGGCACCGCCCGGCTCGGCGCGGGTATCTGCTGGGAGAACTACATGCCGCTGTTCCGCACCGCCATGTACGCCAAGGGTATCGACCTGTGGTGCGCGCCGACCGTGGACGACCGCGACGCCTGGCAGGCCAGCATGCGGCACATCGCCCTGGAAGGCCGCTGCTTCGTCCTCAGCGCCAACCAGTATCTGCGCCGCGACGCCCTGCCCGCCGACCTCCACCCGATCCAGGGCGACGCCCCCGACACCGTCCTGATCGGCGGCGGCTCCGTCATCGTCTCCCCTCTCGGCGAAATCCTCGCCGGCCCGCTGCGCGACGGCGAGGGCATCCTGACCGCCGAACTCGACCTCGACGACCTCACGCGCGCCCGCTTCGACTTCGACCCCACCGGCCACTACGCGCGCCCCGACGTCTTCACCCTCCATATCGACGAATCTGCCCGCACCACCGCCAACAGCGTCTGAGGCCTGCTCAGGCGGCCTGGCCGAAGCCGGCTGCAGCCGGGTCCTGATCACCGCGTTGATGAGCAGGGCGTTGAACTTCATCGCCTTCTCCTGCTCGACGGGGTCGTTGTCCGCGATGACGCCGCGGTTGCCGAAGCCGATCCACTGCGAGAAGCCGTTGAACGCTTCGGTCTTGTTCGTCGCAGCGGTCACCCGTCGGCGAAGCGCCGGATCAGAGAGGTAGCGCAGCAGCTGGACGGTGCGGATCACGCGACCGACCTCGCGGAAGGCGGCGTAGGTGGCGTTCTTCCTGGCGCCCGAGCGCAGCCGTCTGAGCGAGGAGATCGCCCCCTCCCGTACCGAGACCGCCACTTTCCTCAGGTGCTTGAACTGAGACTCGATCAGGTCCCAGTCGATGACGTTCCTCCCCACCTCGCCGAACAGCGCGTCGATGTGCACGTACTCGGTTTGCCTGCTGGGCCGGTAGAAGGGCAGGCCCTTCCATCGGCGTCGTCCACCCGCGGAGAGACCGTGCGGTAGGCCCTGGCTGGCACGATGCCGCGGGTGCGGACCTGCTTGCGGTAGCGATCGTGGTCATAGCCGCGGTCCGCGTAGAGCGTCACCGCTCCGCGGCGGGGCCGGCCAACCCGGACGCGAACGGGCGGGACGGCATCCAGCAGAGACAGGAGCCGGGTGACGTCGCCCACGGTTCCCACCAGTCAGGATGACAGCCGACGGGGTTCCATGTCCGTCGGTGATCAGGTGGTGTTTGGAGCCGGCCCGGCCCCGGTCGCCCGGCGACGGGCCCGTGAGGCTCCCCCTTTCAACGCCCTGACGTGCGGAGAATCGACCACACAGCGAGACCAGTCAAGCTGCCGTTCCGCGTTCAGCCCGGCCAGCAGGACCTCGTGCAACCGCTGCCAGACCCCGGCCTCGTTCCAGTCCCGCAACCTGCGCCAGCACGTCATACCCGAACCGAACCCCAGCTCCTTGGGCAGGTACTCCCACTGGATGTCCGTGTGCAGCACATACAAGATCCCGCACAACACCTGCCGGTCCGGCAACGGCTTACGACCCGGATACCGAAACCTGCGCTCCCTCCTCGGCAACAGCGGCTCGATCCGCTCCCACAACTCATCCGACACGATCCACGGCGATGCCCCCATGCACCGGCAACGGACCAACCGGCCGCACAGACACGGCCCACGGCATCACCACACCTCATCGTGTTAGCCGCTGTAAGGGCTGTGCTTCCGGCTCGCGTCCGGAGTGCGCGGCGGCGGTGTAGGCGCGGACGGTGTCGCGGGCCTGGGCCAGGTGCGCGGCGCGCGGCGCGTCGAGGGCCGGGACGGGCAGGGCCGATGCGGGCAGGCCCAGCGGGGCGCCGTCGGCTCGCCGGTCGCGCAGGTAGTCGGTGATGTCCGGTTCCAGGACGGCCCGCAGTTGCTGGGCGTGCGCGTTGCGTAGGGCGATCTGGTCGAGGAGCCAGTCGGCCGTCTGCCTGAATGCCGGGACGCCGGCGGCCAGGGATTCGACGGTGTGCCAGTCCTCGATCAGCTCGGCGTGTAGGCGGGAGGCGCGCTTCATCCGGTCGGTCAGCTCGGCGATCCTCAGCCCGGTGCTGAGGACCAGGTCCGCGGTGGCCTCGTCCTGTTCGCCGGCGCGTTCCAGGCTCCGGTCGAGCACCGGGGGCGGCGGGTAGCCGGCCAGGGCACGCATGTGTCAGGTCCAGGCGGCACGCGCGGCGATCCACCCGAGTTGCAGACCCTGCGGCGCCTGGGCGCAGGGCCGGTAGAGCCAGCCGGCCAGCATGTCGGTGAGCCGGGCCTGGTCGACGGCCGGGTCGTGCATCAGATCGGCGGCCAGTTCGCCGGGGGTGTGCTCGCGCAGGCCGCCGGGCTCGGCAGTGAGGACGGCCAAGTGCCGCACCCCGTCGTCCAGCAGGAGCCAGCGGCGCAGCGTCTCGGCCCGGCCGTGGGCGACCTCCTCCAACGTGACGCGCGTGAGGTCGGCACCGGCGCGGGCGACCCCCGTCTCCCCCACCCGGGGTGCCTCCGTTCCCATCCAGGCGCCCGTCTCGCTGCCCTCGGCCACCCACGCCGGGGCGTAGGCGGCCTCTCCCCGCTCGGCCGGCCAGGCAGGGAAGTCGTCGGCCAGGGGGGGCGCTCTGTTCGCTCATCGAGGACCTTTCTGCTCGGCGGTGGGGTGCTGCGCGGCCCGTGGACGGCGGCTGACGGCAGCTGGCCCGCATGGGCGCGGTCCACCGGCTTGCACGCCAGGCCGATCCCGTCACACGGGAGCGGAAAGGCGACCACCGGCAGGTGCGTCCCGCAGGGCGGGACACGTCCGGGGAAGGGAGCTCGCATGGGCGGAGCGGTGGCGAGTATGCGGTGGTGGGCACCCTGGCCAAACGCGGTGGGCGGACTTCATCGCCCATCGCGCAGCAGGGCCCTGCACAGCCCTGTCCACCCGGACTCAACGCATCCCGGGCAGGCGACGCAACTCGCTGACCTTCATCAGCCGGGCGAGAAGGAGATATCCGATGGCTGTTGCGAGCGCCCCGGCAAGAAGCGCGATGGCCGTAGGCCACGTTCCGCTTCCCAGATTCGCGCACGCACGCGCTGCTGCCCAGCCCAGCCCCGCAGCCGGCCCCGCGGCGCAGAACAGTTTCACGTAGGTGCGGCGCAGGCTGCCGTCGTCGATACGGCCGCCGAGTCTCCTGCGCAGCAGATGCGCGGTGAGTGCGAGACCGGCCACGTAGGAGAGGGTGTAGGCGCCGGCCATGCCGACGACCGCCCAGCGGGCGGGCAGGAGCACATGGCAGGCGGTGGCCAGGGCGATGTTCACGCCCGCGATCCAGGCCGCCATGAAGAACGGCGTGCGGGTGTCCTCGAAGGCGTAGAAGCCGCGCAACAGCAGGTACTGGGCGGAGAAGGGGATGAGCCCGAGTCCGAACGCCTGCAGCATGTACCCCAGCGGGCGGGCCGAGGCGGCGTCCGCCGCTCCGTGGGCGAACAGCAGCGAGGAGATCTGCGGGCCCAGGGCGAGGAAGAGGAACGCGGCGGGCACGATGACCACGCCGCTGATCCGCAGCACCCGGGACAAGTCCGCGCGCAGATCCGGGATGCGCCCCTCGGCGACGGCCCGGCTCATACGCGGCAGCAGGGCTGTCACCAGGGACACCGTCACGATCGACTGCGGCAGCATCCAGATGGTCTGCGCGTAGGTGTAGGCCGAGTAGCCGGCGCCGGCCTCCGGCAGCTCCTGGTCGGCGGCGTTGGCGTAGTTCGTGACCACCGTCAGGGCGACCTGGTTGGCCAGGACGAACAGCAGCGTCCACTTCGCCGCGTGGACGCTCTTGCCCAGTCCGGTGCCCCGCCAGTCGAACCGCGGGCGGAAACGGAAACCGGCAGCCCGCGCGAACGGGATCAGCGCCAAGGCCTGCACGGCGATGCCTGCCGTCGTCCCGATCCCCAGCAACTGCACCTGGTCGGTGGTGATGTCCTCCACCCGGTCGGGCACCGTCATCAGCCCCAGATAGGCGGCGAACATGGCGACCAGCACGACGTTGTTCAGTACCGGCGTCCACATCATCGCGCCGAACTTCTCGCGGGCGTTCAGCACCTGCCCGTAGATGCTGAACAGCCCGTAGAAGAAGATCTGCGGCAGCAGGAACCGCGCGAATGTCACCGTCAGCTCGAACGCCTCGTGACTGTCCGGGGTGTCCCGCATGTACAGGCCCACGATCTGCGGCGCCCCCCACACTGCCAGCGCCGTGCCCACACCGAGCACACAGACCACGAGCGTGACCAGACGCTGCTCGTAAGCGCGTCCACCATCGGGCTGCGTCGCTCTGGCCCGGACCAGCTGCGGCACCAGCACGGCGTTGAGCGCCCCACCGATCAGCAGCGTGTACAGGCTCGTCGGCACGGTGTTCGCCGTGTTGTACGTACTGGCCAGCAACCCTGTGCCGAGCGCTGCGGCCTGCAGTACCTGACGGATCAGTCCCGTCGCTCGTGAGACCACCGTGCCAACAGCCATCAGTAAGGACGAACGCGCCAGCCCGCCCTTGTCCTTCTTCCTCCGGGCGGCATGCCGCCCCCTTCTCTGCTGCTCCTGCGGCATGGTCTGCGCCGCGGAGTTCGCCCCCTCGACCATGCCGTCAACCTATGCCCCGAGGTCCCACAGTCCCCAATTCGCCGGCGTCACGCGGCAGGCTTCATCCCCGGCGCTGCGGGCCGTTCCCGGCAGCCGGCGGGGAGAAGCCCTGGCGAGCCTTCGCAGGCCGAAGTCGCCAGGACAGGAATACGGCAGACGGTCAGCTCCAGGGCCGATGGGACCGAGCTTGTCAGTGACGCCGCGTACGGTCCTCACTATGGGTTTCACCTCGGCCTGGTCCATCAGCGCCCACGACGACGACTTCATCAGCGCGCTGGCTCCGCGGCTGCTCCCGCTGATCGATGCGGAGCAAGACGAGCCGCTCGCCCGAGAACGCTGGGACCGCTGGCGCCGGGAACCTCTGCCAGACTTTCGGTCCTGGTGGAAGCCCTTCGGTCGAGTCTGCCGAAGCGAGGCAGACGCGCTGGAGTCCTTCCTTGAGCTGACCGCTTCCGGGGAACATGTGCAGAAGTTGTACGACGGCCTGCCGCCCGACGACTTCTCCCTGCTCAACGGTGTGTGGGATCGGATCGCCGGCGCGGAGGACATCTTCCTTTCGGTGCAGAGCAAGGAGTACGCGCTGAGAGTCTTCTTCCACGCCATCGGCCCCGCCCGGGCCGTCCTCCTGCCGGGCTGGTGCGGCAACTTCCTCCTCACCTCCTCCCAGGTGCGTCAGACGCTTCCCGCCGTCGAGCGGGCACTTGGCTTCACGGCGGAAGAACGCGCACAGGCCGAGGACCAGGACTGGCTGGAGTACGGCGACGATGAGGAGAGCGTCCTGGACGGTCCGCTGCGGATGTGGCGGCAGGCCGCGGCGGACGCACGCGGGCTCTGCGGGGTGTCCGTCACCGTCTACTGAGTCGGGCCGCCTGTCTCAGCGCATCGGCCGTTGCCGGCCGTGCGGGTGCGGGTCGCGTGCGGGTGGGTGCAGGGGTGAGGTGGGCGTCAGGATGGCGGCACGTTCGGCGTCGGTGCGCTCCCGTATCCGTTCCAGGCGGCGTCGGACGCGGGCGTGGGTGTACAGGTCGATCGCGTCGGTGAGATGGTCCCATTCCTCGCCGCCCAGGCCCGCGGGGCGCGGGGCGAGGATGTCGGGGCCGGCGCGGTGGTGGCGGCGCCGGTAGTCGCTGATGGCGGTCAGCAGGCGGGTGCAGGTGCGCTGTTCGTCCTCGTCGTCGTTGCTGGGGGCAGTGATCTCCTCCATCCACGCTTCCGGCAGCCGTTCGCCGGCGAGGACGGCAGCCAGGGCGCGCCGCGCGAGGCGCGCGTCGAGTGCGCCGTAGGACAGGGGGCGACGCCGAAGGGGTCGCGCAGGGCCGGGTGGTCGGGCAGGGGTCCGCCGGGCGGCGGCGCGTCGAGGTGGCCGAGCGCCGCTGCGATCATGACGGAGGCGGGGGCGTCGGGCGGTGGGAGCAGTACCGGGCGGCGCCGTCCGGTCAGGGCCCGCACCCGGGCGTCGAGGTCGTCGAAGGCCGCCGCGTCGCCCGGATCGGCCGGGCGCGGGCCCAGTCCGGGTACTGCGGTGATGGCGTGGCGGGTGCGCCACAGTTCCACGAGCGCGGCGGTGGTGACCCACACGTGACGGCGCCGGGGGGAGCTGGTGGGCGGCGGATTGCCGAGCGGGCGCGCCCAGGCGGGCGGGACGGAGGCCAGGGTGTGACCGCGGTCGGCGAGCGAGAGGGCCAGGATGCGGTGCCGCTCGGCGAGATGCGTGCGTCAGTGCTCGGGCGTCTAGGAGTGGATGAGGGCGTGCCGGTCGGCGACCAGGTCGGGGACCTCGCCGCGGTGGCTGGGGCGGTGTGGGGCGTGGTCGGGCAGGCGCTCCCGGAAGCGGAGTTCGGCATGGATCTTGCCGGAGACGGCGTCGGCGCGGGCGAGCGCGGCCCGCGCGAAGTGCCGCCGCTGGTGCGTGGCAGCGCGCCGCGTCTTCAGGGTGCGGCGGATCGCGGCCAGTGAAGCGTCGCCGGGGGCCGCGCCGGTGGTGGCCCGCTCGCGCTGGAAGTCCTCGCTGCGGCGTCGCGCCAGGCAAGGGCGCGGCGCAGCCGGGCCTCGCAGGTGAGGTCGGCGATGCGGCTACACGATCCTGCCGCCCGGCATCATCCTGCTCAGCCTCCACCAGGGCCTTGCCTGGACCGCGATGTTCACCACCGCCACCAGCGGGGTCGACGCACACCACCAAGGCATCGCCTCCGCCATGGCATCCACCACCCAGCAGGCCGGCTCGGCCGTCGGCCTGGCGATCCTGGTCGCCGTCGCCAACTCCGGCGTCCAAGCCACCACCGGCCCCACCTTCGTCCCCGGCCTGCGCACCACAGGGCCTACCGCCGCCGCCCTCACCCTGCTCGGCGTCGCCATCGCCCCCAGCCTGCGCAGCGTCAAGCCCCCGCGCGGCAAGGCACCGCACGACGGAAGCCAGGAACCCGAGTGCCCGCCTGAGTCGTCGCCAACGCCTGGTCGGGGCGAGGACGGTCAACTTCTCACACGCTCAAGGCCCCATCACCCCAAATGAAGGAGCCGGGCCCTGCGCTCGCTCGGTCCCGGCAGGGTCAGCCCGCAGGGCCGGCCACGGTTCCCCGGATCGCAGCCGGAGCCGGAGCGCGGGATGGCGGGGGCGCCGAATCCCCGGCCCGCCATCCGGCGGACGACGGGAGTTTGCGGACAGGACCGACAGGACCCAGTGCGGCCGGAGGCAGGCCGTTCGTGCGCTTTGGGGTCAGTGATCGTGCACCGGAGAGCAATGTTCCCGACCCTCTCCCGATTAGCGTGGCGAACAAGCTTCCGAGTGCATCAGGCGTCGGCACCCGAAGCTTCCCCATCGCACATCGCGCCCGCTTCCAGGGCAGGAGAGGCCACTCTCGATCATGGTGAATTCCGGTCACGTTTCTCAGGAATTATCCACCGTGGCAGCTGAGCACCGCACCACGGAACGTTTCAGTGATATTTGCTGGTCGGTCTTCGTACAGTCCGGCTTCTGTATCGCCCATCTGGATCCGCGACTGCGGATCTCGGCGGCGAACGGCCCGTTCTGCAGTCACATCGGTTCGTCACCCGCCGATGTCCTCGGCAGGGACATCCTGGACTACCTGCACCCGGGTGTGCGGGAGAAGGTCCGTCGCGAGTTCGCCCGGCTCGCCGACGGGCGCAGTGCGCGCTTCGCGGACGACGTGATCGTCGTGGACGCCGAGGGCAAGTCGTTCCAGGCCGAGTTGACCGGTGTCGCCGTGCACGGGAGCGCCAGCGCCCGGGTGGAGGGCATCGTGGTGCTGCTCCGGCCCAGCGGGTCCCGGAGCCCCGGCGTCGCCCCCGCACGGCAGAAGCTGTTCAGCCCGGTGCACGCCCGTGTCCTTGAGGGCGTCGCCGCCGGCGAGTCGACCGTCCAGCTCGCTTCCAGACTCTTCCTCAGCCGCGGCGGAGTCGAGTACCACGTCGCGTCGCTCCTGCGGAAGATGAAGGTGGCCAACCGGCCCGCGCTCATCTCCAAGGGCTACGCCTTGGGAGTCTTCGCGGTCGGCGAGTGGCCTCCACGCGTACAGCCCGAGTTCATCGCTTCCTGACCGCCCCGAGCCACCGCCGCACGCGCGCCGCGCCCGGCCGGGCCACCCGGCCGCGGGCGGCGCGCCGATGCGGCCCCTCACCCGCCGGGCACGGTGGCACCGCCGCTCCGGGCGCGGTGCAACTGCCCGGCCAGCAGATCCACGACGGTGGCGCGGTGATCCGCGAGGAAGAAGTGGCCTCCGCTGAAGACCCGCATACCGAACGGCCCCAGCGTGTGGGTCCGCCATGCCCGTGCCTCCTCGATGGTCGTTCCGGGGTCGCTGTCACCGGTCAGTACTGTGATGGCACAGTGCACCCTCCGGTCAGCGGGGCAGGTGTAGGTCTCGACGGCGGTGTAGTCGCCGCGGATCGCGGGCAGGGCCAGGCGCAACAACTCCTCGTCGCCGAAGACGGCGGAGTCGGTGCCGTCGAGGACCCGCAGTTCCGCGATGATGCCGTCGTCGTCGCGTTCGTGCACGTGCTCGTCGCGGCGGGCGGAAGGTGCGCGGCGGCCCGAGGCGACGACGGCGCGGGGCGGGTTCGCGCCGGCGGCCTCCAGACGTACGGCGGTCTCGAACGCGAGGGCCGCGCCCATGCTGTGGCCGAACAGGACCGTGGGCTTGTCGCTGAGGGCCGTGATCTGTTCGGCCAGCCGGTCGGCCAGCACGCCGAGGTTCGTGACGCACGGTTCACGGAACCTGTCCTGCCGGCCGGGGTACTGCAACGCCACCACGTCGGCCACGGGGGCGAGGGACATCGCGAAGGGGTGGAAGAAGGTGGCCGAACCCCCGGCGTAGGGAAAGCAGACGAGCCGGACGTCGCTGTCCGGCGAGGGCCGGTAGCGGCGGATCCAGTCGGTGCTCTCGGTGTCCTTGATCTGCACGGTTGCGCGTCTTTCGGTACGGCCGGGCCCCCATGGGCCCGGCTCCACGGGCGAGGTGTGGTGGCGCGTCGCCTGGGTCGGCGGGCGAGGGCCGGCCCCGCGGGTCACCGGCCCTCGTGTTCCGGCCGTCCCCGGGGACGTGCCGGACGGTCAGTCGCGCGCGCCGCCGTCGGCCGCCGTCCGCTCGGTGCCCAGCCGGTGCCGGATTCCCTCCAGCAGGGTGCGGGCGCGCAGCGACAGGAGACTGAAGGAGCCGGCGTCGCCGAGTCCATGGGTGTTCTCGCACAGGCCGTTGAGGAACAGCGGCGGCCGTGCGCCGGCTCCCTGTCGGGGCGGGACGAAGTAGTCCCGCTCCACGCGGAGCACGCCGGTGTCGTCCAGGGCCAGCCCGTCGGACACCGGGCCGAGGATCTCGGGGTACGGCTCGTCGTGTTCCGCGGGGCCGAGGTCGCGGTAGCCGGTGGCGAGGACCACCAGATCGGCTGTCACTTCCTTCGCCTCTCCGGTGTGGCGCTCCCGCAGGGCCAGCCGGACCGGGCCCTCACCGGTCTCGACGCCGGTGACCTCGTGGTTGCGGTGGAGCAGAATCCGCTCCTCGCCGTCGACGCCGTCCTCGTAGCGCCGTACGTAGAGACTCTCCAGCACGTCCTGGTCGACGGAGGAGTAGTTGCTGGGCCGCAGTTGGGCGGCCAGGTCGGCCCTGGCCTCCCGCGAGGCGTTGAAGTAGTAGTCGGTGAACTCGGGGAAGTAGGCCTCCTCCGAGAAGGGGCTGGTGTCCTTCAGCCGGTAGCCGAAGCCGCGCATGATGGCGTGGACCCGGTCACCCGAGGCGGCGGAGTGCAGGTCGAGCGCGATCTCCGCCGCGCTCTGGCTGGCCCCGACGACCGCGACGTCGAGCGGACCGCCCTTGGCCGCCCGCCGCTTCTCCAGCCGCCACGTGTACTCGCTGCTGTGGCAGACGCGGTCGCCGAGGTGGGGCCGGAAGTCCGCGGGGACGTAGGGGGTCCGACCGGTGCCGACGACCAGGGCGCGTCCCCGGTACGTCCGGCCGCACGCGGTCCCCACGACGTAGTGCGGGACCGGGTCGGACGCGACGGAGACGGTGGTCGCCCTGCGGTCGTACACGACGGACGAGGACAGCTGTGCGGCCACCCAGCGCACATAGCGGGCGTAGTCGCGGCGCAGCGGGAAGTGTGCCGGGACGTTGAGGAAGGCCAGCAGCCGGCCGGTCTCGTGCAGGTAGTTGAGGAAGGTGTAGCGGCTGCGCGGGTTGCGCAGGGTGGCGAGGTCGCGGCTGGGGTGGTGCTGGGTGTCGGAGCCGCGCAGCAGCATGCCCGGCTGCCAGGCGGCCTCGCTGCGGCTCTCCAGAAAGAGGCAGTCCATGTCGGGTGCCTCCTCCTCCAGGGCGGCGGCCAGCGCGATGCCGCCCGGGCCGAACCCGACGCCGATGACGTCGTGGAGCGTCTCCTCCGCCGTACGGCCGTTGTCGATGGTCACAGTTGGTCCTCGTCCTTGTCGTGTGCGTACGGGGGGTGATCGGCCGTCAGGCGGCCCGGTGGACGGCCGTGTCGACGGTCTTGACGACGACATCGCCGATGGTGTGTGCCACCGCCTCCCATTCGGCGACGGGCATCGTCAGCGGCGGCAGGAACTTCAGCACCCGCCCCTCCCCCGCGCTCTCGGCGATGATCCCGGCCTGGAACAGCGCGCGGCGCACGTTCTCGACCGGCTCGGGCCCGGTGAAGCGCAGCCCGCTCATCGCACCGCGTCCGGCGACATGGGCGACGCCCTCGGGAAGCCGCGCGACGATGTCCTGGAGCGAGGCCCGGATCGCGTCCGTGAGCCGGGCCACCTGGCTCGTGAACCGCGGGTCGGCCCAGTACTCCAGCGCCACCGTCCCCGCCACGAAGGCGAGGTTGTGACCGCGGAACGTGCCGTTGTGCTCGCCCGGTTCCCAGACGTCCTTGTCACGGCTGATCAGCAGGGCCGCCATGGGCAGGCCCATCCCGCCGAGCGACTTCGACAGGCACACCAGGTCGGGCCGCAGCCCGGGGACGTGCTCGAAGCTGAAGAAGGTGCCGGTACGGCCGCAGCCCGCCTGGATGTCGTCGACGATGACGAGTGCGCCGGCCTCGTCCGCCAGCTCGCGCACCCGGGCCAGCCATGCGGGGCTCGCCACGTTCAGGCCGCCTTCGCCCTGCACGGTCTCCAGCATCACGGCGGCCGGTGCCTGCACGCCGGGCGCGGGCCGCAGCGCGCGTTCCAGCGCGTCGAGGGAGGTCTGCCGGTCCCGCTCGTCGTCGCGGGGCAGGATCGTCACGTCGTGCAGCGTGGTGCCGGCCGCTGACCGCAGCAGCGGCGAGGAGGTGGCGGCGAGGGAGCCCAGGGAGACGCCGTGGAACCCGTCGCGGAAGGCGATGACCCGTGAGCGTCCGGTCACCTTGCGGGCCAGTTTCAGGGCCGCCTCCACGGCGAGGGTGCCCGCCGGGCCGGGGAACTGCACGACGTAGTCGTCCATACCGCGCGGTGCCAGCACCGACTCGGCGAGGCGGGTGAGGAACTCGGCCTTGGCGGTGGTGTGCAGGTCCAGGGACTGGACGGGTCCGCCGGCAGCAAGGTGGTCGACTACGCGAGCGACCATGTCCGGCGGGTTGTGACCGTAGTTGAGCGCGCCGGCACCGCACAGCAGATCGGTGTACCGCCGTCCCTCGACGTCCCACAGGTGATGCCCCGACGCGCGCTCGAACACGGCCGGGAAGCCGCGGCAGTAGCTGCGCACACGGGACTCATGGCGGGTGAACACGGTGGTCGGGTCAGGCTCGGTCATCCTCGGTACTCCCTGTCCTTCGCTGTTCGTCGCTCACTTCACCAGCACGTTTCCGTCGGCCGGCCGGTGGTCCCGGGACCGGCGCAGATCGGTGAAGGCGAATGTCCGCTGGAGCCAGCGGTCCCCTCCGTCGAAGCGCGGGACGAAGGAGGACCGGCCGTGCAGGGTGACCCGGTTGTCCACGACGGCCAGGTCTCCGGCGCGCAGCCGTATACCGTCGTAGCTGGTCCGGATCACCGCGCTCAGCTCCTGGAGTGCGGCGCGCCCGGCGGGGGTCAGGGCCCGGGTGGCCGACTCGTCGTAGCAGAGGTCGGGGTCCTCCGGGTCGCCGGTGAGGATGCCGTGCAGGCTTCCGGTGCCGCCCCCGCCGAAGGAGGGCGGGGGGTCGGTGACGAACTCGGGGCGGGCCAGTGCCTCGCGGGTGCGGTCCGTCAGCCGGGGCAGCACCCGCCGCGAGCAGCAGGTGCGCAGCTCCGCCTGTCCCTCGTGGTCGGTGCGCAGGCAGAGCAGCAGGACGTAGTCCGGCCGGTGCGGGTGGAAGGCGTTCTCGGTGTGGAACGTCAGCTCCACGGAGCCCGCGTTGCCCTGGAACTCCTCCTGGCCGGGCACGGGGACGACGTCCTGCACCAGGGCGCCGTTCTTCTCGGCCGCGAACGAGGCGGGATCGCCCAGCCCGTGGGCGATCAGCATGAGCAGCGCTGCGGGCAGCGCGGGGGTCCGCTGCGCCGAGCCCATGACGGTCGGGGTGCCGGGCAGCCGCTCCGGGCGGATCGGCAGTCCGGTGAGCAGCAGTCTGCCGTCGGCGCCCGAGTCCCGGCGGAACTCCCGTACCAGTCCGCGCAGCCGGCCGGGGGTCTCCTCCCAGGCGCGGCGGGCGTCGGCGACCCAGGCCGGGTCGTCGACCCGGTCCGGCGCCCGTTCCAGCAGGCCGTGCGCGATCCGCGAGATGTCCGCCAGCTCGGGGCCGGTCAGCTGCGCCCCGCGCTGTTCGGTGGCGGTCACCTCGGTCCTCCCGCCCGGTGTCGACGCGCTGTCATGCGCCCATCGCCTCGATCAGGCTCTGGGGGCGCATGTCGGTCCACTCCCGCTCGATGTACGCCAGGCACTCCGTCCGGCCGTCGGGGCCGAACCGCGTCTCCCAGCCGGCGGGCACGGCCACGAACTCCGGCCACAGCGAGTGCTGGCCTTCGTCGTTGACCAGGACCAGGTAGGTGGCGTCGGGGTCCTCGAAGGGATTGGTCATGGTGGTGTTTCCTGTTTCGTGAGGAGGTGGTGACGGGGTGGAGCGGTGGGTGCGGTGCCGACCGAGTGGCGGTCAGGCGACGAGCCGCACGGGCAGCGAGCTGAAGCCGCTGAGCATGGAGGAGTAGATGGGTTCGGGTCTTCCGGTGAGTTCCATCCGGTCGACCTGCTCGCGCAGGGCCTTGAGCAGGCCGGCGATCTCCGCCCGGCCGAGGTAGGCGCCGACGCAGTAGTGCGGTCCGTGTCCGAAGGACAGGTGTTTGTTGGGCATGCGGCCGAGGTCGAAGCGGTCGGGATCGGTGAAGGCCGACTCATCCCGGTTGGCCGACGCGTTCCACACGGTGACGATGTCGCCGGACGCGATGGAAACGCCGTTCAGCAGGGTGTCGGCGGTCGCGGTGCGGCCGAAGTGGAGGGCCGGTGTCGTCCACCGCAGCACCTCGTCGACCGCGGCGTCGACGGACACCTCGCCGTTCTTGAACGCCCGCCACTGAGCGGGGTGTTCGATGAACGCGAGCACGGCGCCGATCATGGACAGCCGGCTGGTCTCGTCGCCGCCCAGGATGAGGCTGTAGCAGTTGGCGACGACCTCGTCCATGGTCAGCGGCCGGCCCTCGGTCTCCGCGGTGGCCAGGACGCTCACGGCGTCGGTGCCCGGTCGCTCCCGGCGGCTCGTCGCCAGCTCGCCGAAGTAGGCGAGGATGTCGTTGCGGGCCTGCCAGACGTCGAAGGGCGATTGATCGGGCCCGTCCGAGCTGAGCGCGGTTCTGGTGAGGCGCAGGAGGAAGGCGCGGTCCTGCTCCGGGACGTCCAGCAGGTCGCAGATGGCCTTCAGGGGCAGGTGCCCGGCGACGTCCTCGGCGAAGTCGCACTCGGGGCGGCCGACGGCCGCGGCGACCAGGTCGTGGCCGGCCTTCTCCACCTTCTCGACCACTCCGGTCAGGGCGCGCGGCGAGAACGCCTTGAGCAGTACGCGCCGCAGTTCGCGATGGCGCGGCCCGTCGGTGACGGCGGCCATCACTCCGGAGGCCGAGTCACCGCCCTGGAGGAGCGAGGCGAGGACGTTGCCCCGCGCGGAGGTGAAGCGGTCGGGCGCGCGGTAGACCTCGGTGGCGTCCGCGAACCGCGTCACCACCCAGAAGGCGGGGCCTCCCCCGGCGGGCCGGTGGAGGTGGACCGGGTCCTCGGCGCGGAGCGTGCGCCAGATCTCGGACAGGTCGTGGCGGGCGTGGGTCGCGGGGTCCGAGAGGTCGAGGCCGGGCAGCGCCGACGGCGGCAGCGGGGTGCGGACGGGTGTCGTCGGAGGGGTCATGAGGCGTTCTCCTCCTCGCGTGCGGCGTCGAGGGCGCCGAGGACGTCGGCGAGCAGGTGGCCGACGGCCGCGGCGGGGCGCTCGGCGAGCAGGGTGTTGTGGGTGGCCTCCACGTCGTGGACCTCGATCCGGCCGGTCACGTACGGGGCCCAGAGCGTGGGCAGGCGGCGCGACTCGCCCTCCTCCAGCTCGGTCGCGGCGCAGAACACGACGTCACCGTGGAAGGTGCGGGGCGTGTGCAGGCCCGCGATCGCGCTGTTGTTGAGGAACACCGCTTTCAGGTGGGTGAGTTGGTCCTCGGTGAAGGCGGCGAGCAGTTCGTCGGGGACCTGCACTCCTTCGAGGACCTCCTCGGGTGTCGGCTGGGCGACGCCGAGGTCCCGGGGGAAGGTGTCGAGCAGCATCAGCAGTTCGACCTCCTCGCCCGCGTCCTGGAGCTGGACGGCCATCTCCTGGGCGACCAGCCCGCCGAAGGACCAGCCGAGCAGCCGGTAGGGGCCCGACGGCTGCACCTCGCGCAGCCGGGTGAGGTAGCCGACGGCCATCTCGGCGATGGCGGACGGCAGGGGCGCGGGTTCGTCGAAGCCGGCCGCCTGGAGTCCGTACACCGGGTGGCTGCCGTCCAGGTGCCGGGCCAGCGCCCGGTAGGCCCAGCTCAGGCCGCCCAGCGGGTGGACGCAGAACAGCGGGGTGCCCGGGCCGCCGGTGCGCAGCGGCAGCAGCACACCGGTGGCTCCGGCGGTGTCGCCGGTGCGCAGGGCCTCGGCGAGCGCGGCCGGGGTCGGGGCCTCGAAGAGGGTGCGGACCGAGACCTCGTGGCCCAGTTCGGCGCGGATCCGGCCGGCCAGCCTCGCCGCCATCAGGGAGTGTCCGCCGAGGGCGAAGAAGTCGTCGTCGATGCCCACCTCGGTGACGCCGAGCAGTTCGGCGAAGAGGCCGCACACGGCGCGCTCCTCCTCGGTCCGCGGGGCCCGCGGGGCCGGCCGGGCGGTGTCCCGGGGCGCGGGCAGGGCCGCACGGTCGAGCTTGCCGCTGGTGGTCAGCGGGAACTCGGGAAGGACGACCACCGAGCGCGGCACGAGGTGCCCGGGGAGGCGGGAGGCCAGCCGGCGGTGGAGTTCGCCGGGGGTGGCGTCGCCCGTGACGTAGGCGACCAGCGTCTCGTCGCGCAGGACGACGGCGGCGCGGGTGACCGCGGGGTGTTCAGTCAGGACGGCTTCGATCTCGGCGGGCTCCACCCGCACGCCGCGCACCTTGAGCTGGTGGTCGGAGCGGCCGACGAAGTGAAGTCGGCCGGCCCTGTCCCAGCGCACCATGTCGCCGGTGCGGTACATCCGCTCGCCGGGCGTGAACGGGTCCGCCACGAACCGCTCGGCGGTCAGTCCGGGGCGGCCGGCGTAGCCGCGGGCGACCTGGTCGCCGGCGACGTACAGCTCGCCGGGGACGCCGGGCGGGACGGGCCGCAGCGTCGTGTCCAGCACGTAGACGCGGGTGTTGTGGACGGGCACGCCGATCGTCACGGGGGGCCGGGCACCGGGATCGGTGTCCGGGTCCCAGACCGTGGCGTCACAGGTGACCTCGGTGGAGCCGTACTTGTAGTGCAGCGGCACTCCGAACGCGGCGGTGAACCGCTCGTACAGGTCGCGGGTGAGTCCCTCGCCGCCGACGAAGATCCGGCGCAGCCCGGCGAGCTGGGACCGGTCCGCCTCGGCCAGGAGTACTTCGAGCATGGAGGGCACGAAGTGGACGGTGGTGATGCCGTGCCTGGTGAACATGCCGGTGAGGTAGCCGGGGTCGCGGTGGCCGTCGGGCTTGGCGACCACCGTGCAGGCGCCGGTCTGGAGGGGCCAGAACAGCTCCCAGACCGACACGGTGAACCCGATGGGCGTCTTCTGCAGGACACGGTCGTCCGGGGTCAGCCGGTAGGTGTCCTGGAGCCAGCCCAGGTGGTTGACGACGGAACGCTGGGAGATCACCACCCCCTTGGGGCGGCCGGTCGAGCCGGAGGTGAACATGACGTACGCGGGGTGGTCCGGCAGCAGCGGGGCGGTCCGGTCCCGGTCGGCCGGATCGGTGTCCGGCCGGTCCGCGAGCGCGGACGCGGTGTCCGGGTCGTCCAGGAGCAGCGCGGGCAGTGCCGCGGGCAGCCGGTCGCGGTGCCCGGTCGTGCTGATGGCGAGCGCCACGGCGGCGTCCTCGCAGACGCGGGCGATCCGTTCGGCGGGGTCCTCGGGGTCGACGGGGGTGTAGGCAGCGCCCGCCTTGGCCACGGCGTGCGCGGCGACGATGAGGTCGAGGGAGCGGGGCAGGGCCAGGGCCACCACCGAGTCCGGCCCGCAGCCGAGGCCGATGAGCAGGTGCGCCAGCCGGTTGGCGCGGGCGTTCAGCTCGCGGTAGGTCAGGTGCGTGCCGTCGGCCCGGACGGCCACGGCGTCGGGAGTGGCCCGCACGGCCTGTTCGAACAGGTCGGCGAGAGTGGCCGTCCGGCGGTCGCGCCGGGTCGTGTTCCACTCCTGGAGCAGCCGCTCCCGCTCGCCCGGCAGCAGGACGTCCAGCGCGCTGAGCGGCCGGTCGGGGTCGTCGCAGGCCTGTCCGATGAGGAGCAGGAGCCGCTCGGCCAGGGCGCGCACGGTCTCCTCGTCGAAGAGCGCGGAGGCGTACTGCACCTCGCCGCGCACCCCGTCGGGCTCGCCGGCCGGCCCGAACCCCTCGGTGAGGCTGAACGACAGGTCGAACTTCGCGGCGGGGAGCTGGGCCTCGACCGGTTCGGCGGTGAGTGACGGCAGCGAGAGGTCCGCCCGGGCGTTGTTGCGGAACGACAGCATCACCTGGAACAGCGGGTGGCGGGCGGGTGACCGGGCCGGGTTCAGCGCCTCCACGAGCCGCTCGAACGGCACCGCCTGGTGCTCGTAGGCGTCCAGGTCGGTACGGCGGACCCGGGCGAGCAGCTCGCGGAACGACGGATCGCCCGAGGTGTCGGTGCGCAGCACCAGGGTGTTGAGGAAGAACCCGACCAGGCCGTCGAGCGCCTCGTCGGCCCGGCCGGCGACCGGCGCGCCGATGGGCAGGTCCGTGCCCGCTCCGAGCCGGGTCAGCAGCGCGGCGAGGGCCGTGTGGAGCACCATGAACACGGTGGCGCCCTCGGCCTCGCCCAGTTCGGCGAGGCGGCGGTGGAGGCCGGCGGGAAGGTCGAGGGGGACCGCCGCGCCCGCGCCGGAGGGCCGGGCGGGCCGGGGTCGGTCTGCGGGGAGTTCCAGTTCCTCGGGGGCGCCCGAGAGGACGGTCAGCCAGTGCGCGAGCTGCTCGCCGCCGGGACCGGCCGGGTCGTCGAGGTCGCCGAGGACGTGCCGCTGCCAGACGGCGTAGTCCGCGTACTGCACGGCCAGCGGTGTCCACTGCGGGGACTCGCCGAACAGCCGGGCCCGGTAGGCGGCGGAAAGGTCGTCCGCGAGCGGGCCCATCGACTCGGCGTCCCCCGCGATGTGGTGCATGAGCAGCAGCAGCACCGCTTCCTGCGGCCCCTGCCGGAAGACCTCGGCGCGCAGCGGGATCTCGGCGGTGAGGTCGAAGGCGTACCCGACGGCCCGCTGAAGCCGGTCCGGGACCTCGGCGGCGGTCACGTCCGTCACCGTCAGTTCGGGCACGGCCGTCGCCTCGGGCAGCACCAGCTGGTACGAGCCGTCGCCGTCCTCGGCGAACACCGTGCGCAGCGACTCGTGCCGGCCGACCAGGTCCCGCAGCGCCGCGCGGAGGGCGTCGGTGTCCAGAGGGCCGTGGAGCCGGAGGGCGAGCGGGATGTTGTACGTCGCCGAGGGGCCCTCGAAGCGGTGCAGGAACCACAGCCGCTCCTGCGCGAAGGAGAGCGGGAGACGGTCCGGCCGCGGCAGGACCCGCAGAGCGGCGGGCGCGCCGGCGGCCCGGTCGAGCCGGGCGGCGAGACCCGCCGGTGTCGGGGCCTCGAACACGTCGCGCACCGGCAGTTGCACGCCGAGCACCGAGCGGACCCGGCTGATCAGGCGGGTCACGCGCAGTGAGTGGCCGCCCAGTTCGAAGAAACTGTCGTCGATCGAGACCGAGGGCACGCCGAGGATCTCGGCGAACAGCCGGCACAGGATCTCCTCCTGGGGCCGGCGCGGACGGCGGCCACGGGGGTGCGCGGCCCGTTCGGGGGCGGGCAGCGCGCGCTGGTCGACCTTGCCGTTGGGGGTGAGCGGCAGCTCGTCGAGGACCACGATGCCCGCGGGGACCATGTAGCCGGGCACGGCGGACTCCAGCAGGGTCCGCAGCTCCTCCCGCTCTGGCCGCCGGTGTCCGGGTGCCGGTACGACGTAGGCGTACAGGGCGCGTTCGCCCTGGGCGTCCTCGCGGACGGCGGCGACGGCGCGGCCGACGCCGGGGTGGCCCGTGAGGACGGCCTCGACCTCACCGGGTTCGATGCGGAAGCCGCGGATCTTCACCTGGCCGTCGGCACGGCCGGTGAACTCCAGCTGCCCGTCGCGGGTGTAACGGACGACGTCTCCGGTGCGGTACATCCGGCTGCCGGGGGCGCCGAACGGGTCGGCGACGAACCGCTCGGCGGTAGCGGCCGGCGCGCCGACGTACCCGCGGGCCAGGCCCGGCCCGGCGAGGTACAGCTCGCCCGGGGCGCCGGGCGGCACCGGGGTCAGCGCCGCGTCGAGGACGTAGGCCCGCATGCCGCTCATGGCGCGGCCGATGGGGACGGTGCCGGGCAGCGCGTACGGGCGGGGCACCCGGTAGGCGGTGGCGAAGGTGGTCGTCTCGGTCGGCCCGTACACGTGCACGAAGGTGGTGTCCGGGCAGGACGTGACGGCGCGGCGGAACGCGGCCGGCGAGGCCTGCTCCCCGCCGGTCCACACCTCGCGCAGGGTGGCGAGGCACTCCGGGTCCTCGTCCGCGATGACGTTGAACAGCGCGGTGGTGAGGAAGACGGAGGTCACCTCCTCGGCCACGAGCAGGGTGCGCAGTGCGTCGAGGGTGAGGTCGCCGGGCGGGGCGATGACGACCCGGCCGCCGCTCAGCAGCGGTACCCACAGCTCGTAGGTCGAGGCGTCGAAGGCGTGCGGCGAGCGCATCAGCACCCGTCGGTGCGCGTCGCCCTCCCAGCAGGCGTCGAGTGCCAGGGACACCACGTCGCGGTGGGTGACGGCGATGCCCTTGGGGGTGCCGGTGGATCCGGAGGTGTACATCACGTACGCGAGCCGGTCGGGGTGGGCCGCGCCGGCCGGTGCGGTGGTGCCGTCCGCCTCGTCCGTTCCGCCGTCGTCCGGTTCCGGGGCGTCGACGTCGATCAGGGGCAGACCGTGACCGGCGTCGAGCCGTGCCGCCCGGGAGTGCGTCAGCACGGCGACGGCGCCGGTCGCGGTGAGGATCCGCTCCAGCCGGGAGGCGGGGTACCGGGTGTCGAGCGGTACGTAGACACCGCCCGCCTTGAGCACGGCCAGTGTCGCCACCACGAGCGACAGGGAACGCTCCAGGTGCAGGGCGACGGGCGTCTCGGGTCCGACCCCGAGGGCGCGCAGCCTGCGGGCCAGCCGTTCGGCGCGCGCGTCGAGGTCGGCGTACGTCGTCGCGGTGCCGTTGGCCACCACGGCCACGGCGCGCGGGGTGCTGCGGACCCGCTCGGCGAAGAGAGTGGTGATCGTGTCGGCCGGGGCCTTGCGCGGGGTGCCGTTCCAGGTCTGGAGCACGTTGCGCCGGTCGGTGTCGGAGAGCACGTCGACCCGGCTGAGCGGGTGGTCCGCCGCGCCGTGGGCGACGGCGGTCAGCAGACGGACCAGCCGGGCGGTCAGCTCGGTGACGGTGTCCTCGTCGAACAGGTCGACCGCGTACTCCAGGCCGCCGTCGAGGCCGCCGTGGGCCGCGTCCGCGAACGACAGCGAGAGGTCGAACTTGGCGGCGGGCGCGACCGGTTCCTCCGCCCGCACGTCGACGCCGGGCAGGTCGAGCGTGACGGGCCGGGCGGTGTTGTTCAGCATGATCGTCGCCTGCACCAGCGGCTGGTGGGCGGTGGAGCGCACCGGGTTGAGCGCTTCCACCACGCGTTCGAACGGCACGTCCTGGTGGGCGTAGGCGTCCAGGTCGACCGCGCGGACCCGGTCGAGAAGTCCCCGGAAGGTGGGATCGCCGCCCAGCGGGGTGCGCAGTACCAGGGTGTTGACGAAGGAACCGACGAGATCGTGGGCGGCCTCGTCGGTCCGGCCGGCCACCGGGGTGCCGAGCACGACGTCGTCGCCTGCGCCGTGCTTGGCCAGCAGCGTGGCGAGCGCGGCGTGCAGCACCATGAACAGGGTCGTACCGGTGTCGCGGGCGAGTCCGGTGAGCGCGTCGTGCAGCGCCTGGGGGATCCGGAACCGTACGGCGCCGCCGCGGTGGGAGGCGATCGCGGGCCTGGGCCGGTCGGTGGGCAGTGCGATCAGTTCCGGGGCACCGGCGAGCGTGGTGGTCCAGTGGCGGAGCTGACGGGAGATCTCGCTGTCCGCCTCCTGGTCGGAGCCGAGTACCCGGCGCTGCCACAGGCTGAAGTCGGCGTACTGGACGGTCAGCGGCTCCCAGTCGGGAGCGTGGCCGGCGTGCCGGGCCCGGTAGGCCGTGGCGAGGTCGCGGGCGAGGGGCGCCATGGAGACGGCGTCGGCGGCGATGTGGTGCACGACCAGGACGAAGACGGCCTCGTCGGACGCGGTGCGCAACAGCCGGGCGTGGACCGGGACTTCCCGGGCGAGGTCGAAGCGGTGGCGCACCGCCTCGCTCACGGCCGCCGGCAGGGTGTGCTCGTCCACGTCGGTGACGGCGAGCTCGGGCAGGCCGCGCTCGGGCGGCAGGATGATCTGGTGGCTGCCACGGGCGTCGGTCGCGTAGACCGTGCGCAGGATCTCGTGCCGTTGTACGAGGTCACCCAGGGCGGCCCGCAGGGCCGCCGGGTCGAGGGCACCCGACAGCCGCAGCACGACGGGGATGTTGTAGGTGTCGGACGGGCCGTCGAGGGTGTGCAGGAACCACAGGCGCTCCTGACCGTAGGAGAGGGGGAGCCGGTCGGGGCGCGGCGCCGGAGTGAAGCGCTCGACCGTACCGCCCGGGGTGATCCCGGCGGCGAGTCCGGCCACCGTCGGTGTGTCGAACAGGTCACCGAGCCGGATCGGTGCGCCCAGCGCGTTCCGAGCGCGGTTCACCAGTTGGGTGGCGAGCAGCGAGTGGCCGCCGAGCAGGAAGAAGTCGTCGTCGATGGAGACGTCGGTGACGCCGAGCACCTCGGCGAAGAGCGCGCACAGGATCTCCTCGGCGGGTGTGCGCGGGGCCCGGCCGCCGGGGACGGCACCGGTGGCGTCCGGGGCGGGCAGGGCCCGCCGGTCCAGCTTGCCGTTGGCGGTGAGCGGGAGGCGGTCGAGGACCACGAAGGCCGACGGGATCAGGTGCGCGGGCAGGGTCGCGGCCAGCGCCGGGCGGGGGTCGCCGACCGGCACGCCGGGGTCGGCGGCGACCAGGTAGGCGACCAGACGCGGGTCGCCGGGACGGTCCTCGCGGGCCACGACCGCCGCCTGGGCGACGGTGTCCAGGGCCGACAGCGCCGCCTCGGTCTCGCCGGGCTCGACGCGGAAGCCCCGGATCTTGACCTGGTCGTCGGCCCGGCCGCCGTACTCCAGAAGGCCCGAGGCGTTCCAGCGGGCCCGGTCACCGACCCGGTACATCCTGCTGCCGGCGGGGCCGAAGGGGTCGGCGACGAACCGCTCGGCGGTCTGGCCGGGGCGTCCGGCGTAGCCGCGGGCCACCTGGTCGCCCGCGAGGTAGAGCTCTCCCCAGACGCCGTCGGGCACGGGCTGGAGGAACGCGTCGAGGACGTACACCCGGGCGCCGCCGGTCGGGCGGCCGATGGGGACGGGTCCGTCGGCGAGCGCGTCACCGGGTTCGACGCGGTGCACGACGACGCCCACGGTCGTCTCGGTGGGCCCGTACTCGTTGATCACCACGGCATCCGGGTGGCGGGCGCGCCAGCGCCGGAGCGGCTCGGCGTCGAGCGCCTCACCGCCGATGACGAGGTCCGTGGCGTCAAAGGCCCGGTCGGGCAGGGACTCCAGCAGCCGCAGATGGCTCGGGGTGATCTTGAGCAGGCCGGGGGGCGGGGTGTTCTCGTCCAGCGCGGCGAACCGGACCCGGCCGCCGGTGACGAGCGGGGTGAACAGCACGGTGACCGGCATGTCGAAGGCGACGGAGGAGTGTGCCAGCGCCTCGTCGGCGGCGCCCGGGTACAGGGCGGTGGCCTCGTCCAGGTACGCGGCCAGCGCGGCGTGCTCGACGACGACGCCCTTGGGGTGTCCGGTCGATCCGGAGGTGTAGACGAGGTAGGCGGCGTCCCGCGGGTGCGGCCGGACGCCGAGCGGCGTGCCGGGATGGCGGTCCAGGTCGGCCGGGAAGGTGTCCGGGGTGATGGTCACCCGCGCGCCGGCGTCCTTGACCAAGAGGTCGACGCGGCCGGCGGGGTACGTGTCGTCGATCGGCAGGTACGCCGCCCCGGTCTTGAGGACCGCCAGCAGGGCCACGAGCAGGTCGGGGGTGCGCGGCAGGACGACGGCGACGACCGATCCGCGGCCGACGCCCCGGCCGGCCAGGTCCCGGGCCAGCCGGTTGGCCCGCGCGTCGAGTTCGGCGTAACTGAGCGTCGTGGACGAGGAGACGACCGCGACGGCGTCCGGGGTGCGGGCGGCCTGCGCCTCGAACCTCTCCGGCAGCGGGGTGCCGGGTTCTCGGCGGGGGGTGGCGTTGCGGGTGACGAGCAGTTCGGTCCGCTCGGCGTCGGTCAGCAGCGGCAGGCCGTGGACGGACCGGGCCGGGTCGTCCGTCACCGCGGCGAGCAACCGCAGGTAGCGGTCGGCGAAGGACCGGACGGTGGCGCGGTCGAAGAGGTCGGTGGCGTACTCCAGGACCGCTGCCCACTGCCCGCCGTGCTCCGACACGGTCAGGGACAGGTCGAACTTGGCCGCGCCGGACGGGGCCTGTCCCAGCCGCACGGTCAGGCCGGGCAGGACCGGCGGCGCCGTCTCGGCGTTCAGGGTCAGCATCACCTGGAACAGCGGGTGCCGGGACCGTGACCGCGCCGGGTTGAGCACCTCCACGAGCTGCTCGAAGGGCACGTCGGCGTGCGCGTAGGCGTCGACGTCGAACCGCCGTACCCGGTCGAGGAGTTCCTCGAAGGTGGGGTCGCCGGAGACGTCGGCGCGCAGCACGAGGGTGTTGGCGAAGAGACCGACGAGTTCTTCCAGCGCGGCCTCGGGCCGCCCCTCCACCGGGGTGCCGATGACGATGTCGTCGCCCGCTCCGAGGCGGCTGAGCAGGAGCGCGAGGACGGCCTGGAGCACCATGAAGGGGCTCGCGTCACGCTCGCGCCCCAGCCGCTCCACCCGGGCGCGCAGGGCGGCGGGCACGGTGAAGGCGACGGTGTCGCCGCGAGGGGACAGGATCGCGGGCCGTGGCCGGTCGGTGGGCAGGTCGGTCTGTTCGGGGATGCCGGCGAGCGCCGTGGTCCAGAACGGGAGCTGATCCCCGGGGAGTTCGCTCTGCCACAGGGCGTAGTCCGCGTACTGCACGGGCAGCGGCGCGAGTCCGGAGCCGGTGCCGGCCAGCCGCCCGGCATAGGCCGTGGCGAGATCGGCCGCCAGGGGGCCCATCGAGCCGCCGTCTCCCGCGATGTGGTGCAGCACCACCAGGAGGGCGTACGTGCCGCCACCGGTGTCGAACAGCGCGGCGCGGACCGGGAGTTCGCGGTCCAGCGCGAAGGGGACCGCGGCGGCGCGGGCGATCTCCTCGGCCAGCCGGCCGGCCGGGCAGGTGGTGACGGTGAACGGGGCCGGGCCGTCCACGACGACCTGGTGGGCGCCTTCGGCGTCCTCGGCTATCAGGGTGCGCAGCGACTCGTGCCGGTCCACCACATCGGCGAAGGCCGCCCGCAGCGCGTCGACGTCGAGGTCGCCGGTCAGCCGCAGCACGATCGGGATGGTGTAGGTGTCGGACGGACCCTGGAGCCGGTCGAGGATCCACATCCGCTGCTGGGCCGTGGACAGCGGCACGCGCTCGGGACGTTCCCGGGCGACGAGCGGCGGCCGCGCCTCCCGGGCGGCACCGAGCAGCCGGGCGATCCCCGTGACGGTGGGGTTCTCGAACACGTCCCGGATGGACAGCTCGACGCCGGACTCCGTGCGGATCCGGTTCACCAGCCGTGCGACGAGCAGGGAATGACCGCCGAGCAGGAAGAAGTTGTCCTCCGCCCGGGCCTCGGGTACGCCGAGCACCTCGGCGAAGAGTTCCGCGATCCGCTGCTCGGCCGGGTCCGCGGCGGCCCGCTCCCCGGCTGGGTCCGTCGCGGACCCGCCCGCCGCATCCGTTTCGGCCGAGCCGGCGGACGGGAGGCCGCGGTCCGGCGCGGGCAGCGCCTTGCGGTCCAGCTTGCCGTTGACGGTCAGCGGCAGGTCGTCGAGGACGACGAGCGCGGCCGGGACCATGTGGTCGGGAAGGGTGCGGGCCACGCTCGCGCGCAGCGCCCGGGTGTCGGCCCGCGCTCCCGGGCCGGGCACGACATAGGCGACGAGCCGCCTGTCACCGGGCTGGTCCTCGCGGACCACCACCGCGGCCCGGGCGATCTCCGGTGCCGCCGTGAGCGCGGCCTCGACCTCGCCGAGTTCGATGCGGAACCCGCGGATCTTCACCTGGTCGTCGACCCGGCTGACGAACTCCAGCAGACCCGCCCTGGTCCAGCGGGCGAGGTCACCGGTGCGGTACATCCGGGAGCCCGCGGGTCCGTAGGGGTTCGCCACGAAGCGGCCGGCGGTGAGCCCGGGCCGGTCGTGGTAGCCGCGGGTGACCAGGTCACCGGCGACGTACAGTTCCCCGGGGGTGCCGACCGGGGCGGGGCGCAGCCGGGCGTCGAGTACGTACACCTGGGTGTTCCACACCGGGGTGCCGATGGTGATGACGCCCGGCGGCAGGCTGTCGCCCGGTCCGATGCGGAAGACCGTGCAGCCGACCGTGGTCTCGGTGGGGCCGTACTCGTTGAGCACGGTCACCCCGGGGTGGCCGGCCCGCCAGGTGTCGAGGGCGTCGCCCAGCAGCGACTCTCCGCCGAGGACGAGCTGTCCGCTCGGGGAGTAGCTGTCGGCGACCGCGCCGAGCAGGGTGAGGTGGCTCGGGGTGGCCTTGACGAAGTCGGGACGGGTGACGCCGTACTCGGTGTCGGGCCCGGCGGCGTTCCAGCGCACGAGTTCCACGCAGCCGCCCGAGACGAGCGGCCCCCACAGGCCGGTGACGGTGAGGTCGAAGGCGATCGGAGAGTGCACCAGGGCACGGCCCCGCAGGCTCCGGTAGGTGTCGGTGGCCCAGGCGAGGTAGGCGGTGAGCGAGCGGTGTTCGACGACGACGGCCTTGGGCCTGCCGGTGGAGCCGGAGGTGAAGATGACGAACGCGGCGTGCCCGGGCAGCGCCGGTACCCCGGTGACCGCGGTGGCCGGCTGCGCGGTGACGGCCGGGTCGTAGGGCAGCACGGCGGGGATCGCGCCGAGCCGGCCGGCCCGGTCGGGTGTGGTCACCACGGCGACGGGGGCGATGTCGCCGAGCATGAACGCGATCCGCTCCTCGGGCAGTCCGGGGTCGAGCGGCAGGTAGGCCGCCCCCGACTTGAGCACGGCGAGGAGGGTGACGGGGAGCTGTTCGGAGGTGGGCAGCAGGACGCCGACGAACCGCTCGGGGCCTGCGCCGAGTTCGATGAGCCGGCGGGCCAGCCGGTTGGCGCGGGCGTCGAGTTCCGCGTACGTCAGCCCGGTGGCGCCGAAGACGACCGCGAGGGCGTCCGGGGTGCGGGCCGCCTGGGCCTCGACGAGCGCGGTGAGGGTGGTCGCGGGCAGCTCGCGGGCGGTGGCGTTCCACTCGGTGAGCAGCAGCCGGCGCTCAGCCGGGCCGACGATGTCGAGGTCGCCGACGGGCGTGCCGGGCGCGGTGACGGCGGCGGTGAGCAGGTCGACGAACCGTTCGGTGATCCGCTGGGCGGTCTCCCGGTCGAACAGGTCCGTGGCGAACTCCAGGAAGCCCGTCAGTCCGCCCTCACGCCGTTCGTTCACGAAGAACGCCAGGTCGAACTTGGCGGTCGGCGAGGTGAGCGGGAGCACCTTCCCGTCGAGACCGGGGAGGTGTCCGGCGAGGTCCTCGACCTCTTCCAGTTCGGCGTCCACCCAGTTCAGGTTGGTCTGGAACAGCGGGTGCCGGGCCGTGGAGCGGGCCGGGTTCACCGCCTCGACGACCCGCTCGAAGGGCACGTCCTGGTGGGCGTAGGCGGCCAGGTCGGTCGACCGGACCCGGGCGAGGACCTCGGTGAAGGCGGGGTTGCCCGAGAGGTCGGTGCGCAGGACGAGGTTGTTGACGAAGAATCCGACCAGTCCGCCCAGGGCCTCGTCCGGGCGGCCGGCGACCGGCGACCCGATGACGATGTCGTCCCCGGCTCCGAGCCGGTGCAGCAGGGTGACCAGAGCGGCCTGGACCGTCATGAACGGTGTCACGTGGTGCTCGCGGGCGAGCGCCGTCAAGGCCGCGTGCACCTCGGCCGGCACGGTGAAGGCGACGGTGTCCCCGCGGTGGCTGGCCACGGCGGGCCGGGGCCGGTCGGTCGGCAGCTCCAGTTGTTCCGGTAGGCCGGCCAGGGCCTCGGTCCAGAAGCCGAGCTGACGGGAGATCTCGCTGTCCGGGTCGTCGGCCGAGCCCAGCACCGCGCGCTGCCACACGGCGTAGTCGGCGTACTGGACCTCCAGCGGTGTCCAGCGCGGGGCGTGGCCCGCGGACCGCGCGGTGTAAGCGGTGATCAGGTCCTCGGCGAGCGGGGGCATCGAGAAGGCATCGCCGGCGATGTGGTGCAGCACCACGAGCAGGACGTGCTCGCCGGAGCCGAGGTCGAACAGGGTGGAACGCATGGGAGGTTCGACGGCCAGGTCGAAGGGGACCTGGACGGCTTCGGCGAGCCGGCCGTCGAGCCCGGCCGCGTCGGTGGCGAGGACGGCCAGCGGCGGCACGGAGTCCCGTACGACCTGGTGCGGGCCCTGCTCGTCCTCGGCGAAGACGGTGCGGAGCGCCTCGTGCCGGGCGGCGACATCGCCGAGGGCCGCGTCGAGGGCCGCGATGTCGAGGTCGCCGGTGAGCCGCAGCGCGACGGGCAGGTTGTACGTGGCGGACGGGCCCTCGTAGCGGTGCAGGAACCACAGGCGTTCCTGGGCGTAGGACAGCGGCAGGCGCTCGCCGCGCGGCTGGGCGGTGACGGCGGGCCGGCGCGGGGCGGCGCCGTCGAGGCGGGCGGCGATCCGCGCGGGCGTGGTGGCCTCGAACAGGGTGACCAGTTCGATGTCGACGCCGAGCACGGTGCGGATCCGGTTGGCGAGCCGGGCCACGGACAGCGAGTGACCGCCGAGCGCGAAGAAGTCGTCGTCGAGGAAGACCTCGGGGACACCGGTCACCTCGGCGAACAGGCCGCACAGGAGTTCCTCGCGCGGGGTGCGCGGCGCGCGCCCCGTGACCGGCGCGAAGTCGGGTACGGGCAGCGCCTGCCGGTCCAGCTTGCCGCTGGTGAGCTGCGGGAACCGGTCGAGTTCCAGGAACACGGGCGGAACCATGTACTCGGGCAGCTCGGCCGTGAGCCGGGCCCGCAGTTCCTCGTGGTCGACGGGGGCGGAGGTGATGAGGTAGCCGACCAGCCGCTGGTCGTGGACGGCGGCGGCGGCCTGGGCGACGCCGGGGTGCGCCCGTATGGCGGACTCGATCTCGCCCAGTTCGATCCGCTGGCCGCGCAGCTTGACCTGGTCGTCGGCGCGGCCGAAGTACTCCAGCTCGCCGCCGCGGGTCCAGCGCACCAGGTCGCCGGTGCGGTAGATCCGGCTGCCGGGCGTGCCGTAGGGGTTGGCCACGAACCGTTCGGCGGTGAGGGCAGGGCGGTCGAGGTAGCCGCGGGCGAGCTGGACGCCGCCGAGGTAGAGCTCTCCCGTCACGCCCGGGGGCACGGGGCGCAGGGTGCGGTCGAGCACGTAGGCCTGGGTGTTGAGCACCGGACCGCCGATGAGCACGGTCCCGGGGTCCTTGGGGGTCGGCCACCGGGTGACGTCCACCGCGGCCTCGGTGGGGCCGTAGGCGTTGGTGAGGACCGGGTCCGGGTGGCGGGAGACCTGGTGGAAGCGGCGGATCAGCTCGGCCGGCATGATCTCGTCACCGGACTCGATCGCGCGTACGGAGGCGGGCAGTTCGGCCTCGGCGAGGAACGCGGCGAGCCGGGAGGCGCCGAGGTGCAGCACGGTCACGGACTCGTCGTGCATGAGCTCGGAGAGGTAGACCGGGTCGCGGTGGCCGCCGGGCCTCGGTACCACCAGGGCGGCGCCGCGCGACAGCGTCCAGAACACCTCCCACACCGAGACGTCGAATCCGGTCGGCGTGGCCTGGAGCACCCGGTCTGAGGGGCCGAGGTGCAGGTCCTGCTGCATCCACCAGAACCGGTTGGTCATGCCCTCGTAGGTGTTGAGGGTGCCCTTGGGACGGCCGGTGGAGCCGGAGGTGTAGATGATGTACGAGGTGTTGCCGCCGTGCGCCGTGACCCCGAGGTTCTCGGCGGACTCGTCCTCGGCGTCGACCGGAATCCGTTCGAAGCCCTCGACGTCGTGCTCGGCCAGGATCAGCCGTGCGCCGGAGTCGCGCAGGATGTAGGCGATCCGGTCGGCCGGATAGCCGGTGTCGATCGGCACGTAGGCGGCGCCGGCCTTGATGACGGCCCAGAGCGCCACGACGAGGTCCACCGAGTAGGGCAGCATGACGGCGACCCGGGTCTCGGGGCCGACGCCGCGCCTGCGCAGGGCCCGGGCGAGGCGGTTGACCCGCGCGTTGAAGGCGCCATAGGTGACGCGCTCCCCTTCGAAGACCACGGCGAGCAGTTCCGGGTCCTGGGATTCCATCAGCTCGACGACGGAGTGGGAGTCCATCGTGCTCGCGGTGTCGTTCCAGCCGTGGAGGATGAGCGCGCGTTCCTCGTCCTCCAGCAGGTCGACCTCGGAGATCCGGCGCGCGGGGTCGCCCGTGACGGTGTCGAGCACACGCAGGAAACGGGTGACGAAGGCCTCGGCGGTCTCCCGGTCGTACAGGTCGGTGGCGTACTCCAGCCGGCAGTCGAGGCCGCCGTTCTCGGCGTCGACGACGCAGTCGAAGTGCACGTCGAACTTGGAGGTGCCGCTGAGGACCGGGGCCGTGCGGGCGCTGACCCCGGGCAGGGTGAGGCGGGCCTCGGAGAAGTCCAGCCAGGCGACCATCACCTGGAAGAAGGGGTGGCGGGCGCGGGAGCGTTCCGGAGCCAGATCCTCCACCAGCCGCTCGAACGGCACGTCCTGGTGGGCGTAGGCGGCCAGACCGGTGTCGCGCACCCGGGCGAGCAGTTCGGTGAAGGCGGGGTCGCCGGAGGTGTCGAAGCGGTAGACGAGCGTGTTGATGAAGACGCCGACGACACCGTCCAGTGCCGAGTCCGGCCGGCCGGCGATCGCCCCGCCGACGGGGATGTCCTCACCGGCGCCGTGGGCGGTCAGCAGCAGCGCGACGGCGGCCTGGAGCACCATGAACGGCGTGGTCCGGGTGCGGCGGGCGAGATCCAGCATCCGGTCGTACAGCTCCCGCTCCACGCGGAACTCGACGTGGTCGCCGCGGTGGGCGGCGACCGCGGGACGGGGGCGGTCGGACGGGAAGGTGACCTCCTGGGGCAGTCCGGCGAGTGCCTCGGTCCAGTAGGCGATCTGTCGCGGCAGTTCGGCGGCGAGCGTGTCGCGCTGCCAGAGGGCGAAGTCGGCGTACTCCACGGCCGGCGGCGGGCAGACGGCTGCCTCGCCGGCGAGGCGGGCGGTGTACGCGGCGGACAGGTACTCGGCCAGCGGCCGCATGGAGGAGCCGTCGGTGGCGATGTGGTGCACCACCAGCAGCAGGGCGTACTCGTCCCCGCCGAGGTCGAAGAGGGTGGCGCGCACCGGGAGTTCGGTGGTGAGGTCGAAGGGGCGGGCGGCCCGGGCCGTCAGGTCGGGGTCCCGGTCGCGGATCACCTCCAGGGCGAAGCCTGTGCTGCCGGGCGCCAGGACGACCTGGTGCGGGCCCTGGGCGTCCTCGGGGTAGAGGGTGCGAAGGGCCTCGTGCCGGTCGATGAGATCGGTGAGCGCGGCCTCCAGCGCCGTGCTGTCGAGCGGTCCGCTCAGCCGGATGTCGAGCGGAATGTTGTAGGTGCCGCTGCCGCCCTGGAGGCGCTGGAGGAACCACATGCGTTCCTGTGTGAAGGACAGCGGTATCCGTTCGGGCCGCTCTCGCGGCACGATCGTGGAGGAGGCGGAGGAGCCGTCCGCCAGGAGGGCGGCGAGGCCTGCCACGGTCGGCGAGGCGAACACGTCGCGCAGGGAGAGGCCGACGCCGAATTCGTCGCGGACGCGGTGCACCAGCCGGATCATGAGGATGGAGGTGCCACCGAGGGCGAAGAACTCGTCGTCCACGGCGATGTCGTCCAGGCCGAGCACCTCGGCGACGACCGCGCGCAGACGTTCCTCCGCACCGGTGCGCGGTGCCGTCGTGGCGGCGGGGGCGGCGGTGGCGGCGCGCCGGACGGCCGGCTCCGCGGCGCGCTCGCCGCCGGTGACCGCGTGCCGGTCCTCCGGTGTGACCACGGCGAGGTCACCGGCCGGCCGGTCGAGGCTCTCGGCGGCGAGGGCGGCGAGCCGGGCGAGCCGGCCCGTCAGGACCGCCAGGGCGTCGGCGGTGAACGCCCCGGTGCGGTAGGAGAAGCGCAGCCGCAGGGCGGAGCCCGGGAAGAGGGCGACCGACAGCGGGTAGTGGGAGTGCAGCAGGAGGTCGGCGTCGGCGATCCGCAGCCCGCCGGCCTCCGTCCCGCCGTCCATGGGGTAGTTCTCGAAGGCAAGCACGGTGTCGAACAGCTCGTCCACACCCGCGGAACGGGTGAGGTCGGCGAGGCCGGCGTCCGCGTGCCCGGCCAGGACGGCCTGCCGGGTCTGCACCGAGGCCAGCAGCTCGGCCAACGGTGCCCGGGGATCGATGCGCACCCGCACCGGCAGCGTGTTGATGAACAGGCCGATCATCGACTCGGCGCCGGGCAGGTCGGCGGGGCGGGTGGAGACCGTCGCACCGAAGACGACGTCGTCGCGGCCGGTGAACTCCCGCAGCAGCAGCGCCCACAGGCCCTGCATGACGGTGTTGAGGGTGAGTCCGCGGCGGCGCGCCGCCGCGGTCAGGGCGGCGGTGACGGTCTCGTCGAGGACCAGTTCGTGTTCGGCGTGGCCGTCCGGGGTCCGCCACGACGGCGCGAGCAGGGTGGGACCTGGCAGGCCCGCCAGTTCCTCCTTCCACACGGTGGTGGACGCGGCGCGGTCGCGCCCGGCGAGCCAGGTGAGGTAGGTGCGGTACGGGGCGGGCGCGGGCGGCTCGGCGCCGCCGTACAGCTCGAACAGCTCCCGGACCAGCAGGGGCAGGGACCAGCCGTCCAGCAGCAGATGGTGGTGGGTCACCACCAGCCGGGTGCCGAGCGCGGTGAAGCGCAGCAGCGGCGGGCGCAGCACGCTGAAGCCGCGGGCCCGGTCGCGGGCGAGGAAGGCGGTCAGCTCCTCGTCCCGCTCCTCCCACGGCACGGTGGTCTCGGCGGGCACGACCTGCACAGGCGCGCCGGCGGACCGGCTGCGGAAGCCGGCGCGCAGCAGGGGGTGGCGGTTCAGCAGGGCGGTGGCGGCCTCCCGCATGCGGGCCGGGTCGAACCCTCCCTCGATGTCGAGGACGAGCTGGCCGACGTAGGGGTCGTGGTCCTCGTACAGGGCGAGGAAGAGCAGACCTTCCTGGAGCGGGGAGAGCGGCAGTACGTCCTGGGCGCCGGGGTAGCGGTCGAGTTCCGGCTGGTCGATGGTGACGAGCGGGACGTCCGCCGGGGTCAGGCGGGTGCCCCGGTTCGCCGCGGGTACGGCCGGCGTCCCGGCGGCGGCGCCGGCCGGGACGGTCCCGGCGAGGGCCGCGAGGGCTTCGACGGTGGGGTGGGCGAACACGTCCTGCGGGGTGAGGCCGATACCGGCGGCGCGGGCACGGCCGGCCAGCCGCAGCGCGTGGATGCTGTCCATGCCCATGACGAACAGCTGGTCGTCGGCGCCGAGTTCGGGCCGCTCGATCAGTTCGGCGGCCAGGTCGCGCAGGATCCGTTCGGTCTCGGTGCGGGGCGCCCGGCCGGGCGCCGGAGCCTCGGGTTCGGGCAGCGCCTTGCGGTCGACCTTCCCGTTGGGGGTGAGCGGGATCTCCGCGAGGGTCAGCACCGCGACGGGCACGAGGAAGGCGGGCAGCCGGTCGGCGAGCCATGCGCGCAGATCGGTCTCGGGTTCGCCGGTGACGTACGCGACGAACTGGTGGGCGCCGCTGGGGGTGCGCCGGGCCACGACGACGCTCTGCCGGACGCCGGGCGCGCCGTCGAGCAGCGCCTCGACCTCGCCGGGTTCTGCGCGCTGGCCGGCGATCTTGACCTGGTCGTCGACCCGGCCGGCGTACTCCAGGGTGCCGTCCGGGCGCAGCCGGGCGAGGTCACCGGTGCGGTACATCCGGGAGCCCCTGGGGCCGTGGGGGTCGGCGGTGAAGCGTTCGGCGGTCAGCGCGGGGCGGCCGTGGTAGCCGCGGGCGAGCTGGACGCCCGCCAGGTAGAGTTCGCCGGTCGTGCCGGGCGGTACGGGGTTGAGTCCCGAATCCAGGACGTAGGCGCGCGTATTGGCGCCCGGCCGTCCGATCGGCACCGTCTCGTCGTCCGGGCCGGTGGCGTACGAGGTCACCTCGATGGCGGCCTCGGTGGGGCCGTAGAGGTTCCACAGCTCGGCGTCGACGCGCCGGTGGAACCGGCGGACCAGCTCGGGCGGCAGGGCTTCGCCGGTGCAGGCGACCAGCCGTACGGAGGGGCCGAACTCGGCCTCGGCGAGGAAGGCGGCGAGCATCGACGGCACGAAGTGGACGATCGTGACGCGCTGTTCGCGGATCAGCTCGGCGAGGTAAGCCGGGTCGCGGTGGCCCTCCGGGCGTGCCACGACGAGGGTCGCGCCCTGGACGAGGGGCCAGAGGAACTCCCACACCGAGATGTCGAAGCCGATCGGCGTCTTCTGCACGATGCGGTCGTCCGGGGTCATCCGGTGGTCGCGCTGGAGCCATGACAGGCGGTTGAGCAGGCCCTCGTGCGGGACGACGACGCCCTTGGGACGGCCGGTGGAGCCGGAGGTGTACATCACGTAGGCGGCGTTGTCGCCGCGGACCCGGATGCCGGGGTTGTCTGCCGGCTCGTCCGCGCCCGCGTCGGGGGCGATCCGCTCGAAGCCGACTACGTCGTCGGCGGCGATCACCAGCTCGGCGCCGGAGTCGGCGAGGACGTAGGCGATCCGCTCGGCGGGGTAGCCCGTCTCCACGGGGACGAAGGCGGCGCCCGCCTTGAGGACGGCGAGCACGGCCACGACGAGGTCGACGGAGCGCGGCAGCAGGACGGCGATCCGTGATTCGACGCCGGCGCCACGGCGGCGCAGGGCGTGGGCCAGGCGGTTGGCCCGTGCGTTGAGTTCGCCGTAGCTGACGCTGTGGCCCTCGAAGACCACGGCCTCGGCGGCCGGGTCCTGGGCTTCGATCCGTTCCACCAGCGAGCGGGTGTCGAGGGGCTCGGCGGTGTCGTCGGAGCCGGCCAGGAGGCTGTGCTCGTCCGGGCCGAGGAGATCGAGGGTGCCGATGGGCGCTCCGGGCGCCTCGGCAGCGGCCGTGAGGAGCCGGGTGTACCGGTCCCGGTGGGCCGTCACGTCGGCCGGGGTGAACCGGTCGGGGTGGGCGCCCAGCGTGAGCCGGATGCCGTCGGCGGCGGTGTCGTCGGCGACGGCGTTGACCGTGAGGTCGCGGACCGGGCCGGAGGCCACCTGGTGCGCGGTGGCCTCGGCGCCGCCGACCATGAGCCGGCCGGGTGCGAAGGAGAGCACGTTGACGGTGGGTCCGGCCAGGGCACCCTGGCCCTCGGCGCCGAGTTCGCGGCGGATGCGTTCGCCCGGGAAGCGCTGGTGACGGACGGCCTCGGCCAGCCGGGCCCGCACCTGTTCGACGAGTTCGGTGAAGGTGGCCGAGGGCCGGACGGTCAGCCGCAGCGGCAGGTCGTTGACGAGCATCGCCGGTGTGGCGAGGGCGTCCGGGGTCGTCCGTGCCGCCAGGAAGACCCGCAGGACGACGTCCGCCGCACCGGTCGCGCGGTGGGTGTACGCGGCCAGGGCGGCGATCACCGGGAGGGACCAGCGGGCGCCGGGCAGGGCGCGCAGCCGCTCGGCGGTGTCGGCGGGCACCAGCCCCGTCACCGGCGGCAGGGCGCGGGCCAGGGACGAGGGGCCGCTGCCCAGCTCGGTGGAGGCGGGCAGGTCCGCGCACCGGCGGAGCCAGTAGGCGTGGTCCCGTTCGTGGCGCGCGGAGTCGGTGTAGGCGTTCTCCTCGGCGACGAGGTCGGCGAGCGGCGCGAAGGCGGCGGCTGCCGGGCGCTCGCCCACGGCGAGCGCGTTGTAGACGTCCAGCAGCCTGCGGACGTACAGCATCTGGCCGTAGGCGTCGAGCAGGATGTGGTGGTAGCGGAAGTACAGCCGGTCGTGGTCGGGGCCGAGCCGCAGCAGCGTGTGGGAGAAGAGCGGACCGTCGGTGAGCGCGGGCGGGGCTTCCGCCTGGCGGGCTTCGGTCCAGGCGCCCGCGGCGGCCCGCGGGTCCGGCTCGCCGCTCAGGTCGACGACGGTGAGCGCGCCCTCGATCGCCGCATCGACGTGCTGGCGGACCGCGCGTCCGTCGTCGGTGAAGCGGACCCGCAGTGCCTCGGTCTCCGCCACCGCCTGCCGGATCGCCCGGTCCAGCAGCCGGGGGTCGAAGGGAACCGTGGTGTCGACGTGGACACCGCAGACGAACATGGGGGAGTCCGGTTCGAGTTGCTGGGCCACCCAGACGCCGTGCTGGGCGGCCGTCAGTGCGAGGCTCCCGCTGTTGCCGGTTGCTGCCATCTCCACGGTCAGGCCTTCTCCTCGATGAGGGCGGTGATCGCCACGCCGAGCTGGTCGATGGTGGGGTGGTCCCAGGTCGTCTCGGGCGGCAGTACGAGGCCGAACTCGTCCTCGATGTCGGCGGAGAGGGCCAGCGCGGTGAGCGAGTCCAGCCCGTACTCGGACAGGGGCAGGGCGGTGTCGATCTCCTCGGGCGTGCGGCGCAGGTAGGCCGCCACCCGCCCGGTCAGCCAGGCGCGGACGTCTTGGGTGCCAGAACTCATCGTGTGTTCTCTTCTCGGTGGAGCAGCGGGCGGGCGGCGAGGCCGAAGGAGCGGTGGTCGCGGTGGCGGGCGAGGAGTTCGCCGAAGAGCGCGTCCTCGACCGGACCGGGGAGCGGGGAGGGCCGGCGGGTGCGGTGGACGGCCGCCAGCACCCAGGCGGGGTCGGCCAGGAAGGGGTCGGTGGTGTGGCGCTGGACCTGGAGGCAGCAGATGCGGGTGAGCATCGTGCTGTACCGGTCGGCCAGGTCGTAGGTGGCGGGAGAGGCGTCGACACCCCATTCCGTCACGGGCAGCGCGGCGCAGGCCCGGGCGAGTCCGCCGAGTTCGGCCAGGTCCGCCTCGAAGGCCGCCCGCAGGGGCCGCCCGGAGCCGTCCCACGGCCCGTCCAGCGCCGCTGCCAGCGAGGCCGCGAGGGGGTCGTGGCCCCCGGCGTGCAGGGCCAGCCGGTCGTAGCGCAGCGCCGGCAGCTCCGCGTCCAGGGCGAACAGTGCGTCCGGGGCCGGGGCACCGTCGGCCCACGAGCGTCTGGCGAGCAGCGGGAGCTGGGGCAGCAGGCTCATCTGGCAGGCGGCCCGGGCGATGTGGCCGAAGCCGACCGGCGCCAGGTCGCGCAGCAGCTTCTGGAAGATCGCGCTCGGTCCTTCGCGCAGGTAGAAGTGGGCGCCGAGCAGTTCGGCGATCCGGTCCACGGCGTCCAGCAGCAGCTTGGACACCGTGTACTTGACCACGGCCGAGTAGACGCTCGCGGACCGCGGCACCAGGTGCAGGGCGCGGGTGCCGACCGCGCCGACCGCCTCGGCCCGCAGCAAGTCGGCGAGGACGCCGGCCAGCACGGAGCGGACGTGCGGGATGCCGATGGCGGCTCCGCCGTACAGGGTGCGGGACGACAGGTGGTCGACGGCGGTCCGCAGGGCGGTGTCCAGCACCCCGGAGGCCATGGCGGGCAGGGTGGTGCGGGTGATCTGGAGGGCCTTCAGGGCAGTCTCCAGTCCGCTGCCGACCGGTCCGAGGACGGCCGAGCGGGGCACGCGTACCGCGTCGAACTCCAGCCCGCCGAGCTGGAGACCGCGCATGCCGGCGGTGCCGAACCGGGGCAGGTCGCGGATACCGCCGCCGGGCAGGGCCGTGCGGTCGACCAGCACGAGGGAGTGGCTGCGGGGCCCCGGCCGGGGGTCGGTCCGGGCCAGGACGACCAGGGCCTGTGCCCGGCTGATGTTGGTGACGACTTCCTTGCGCCCGCTCAGACGCAGGTGGTCGCCGTCGGCCGCCGCGGTGAACTCGGTGCCGGCCATGTCGTTGCCGTGGGCGAGCTCGTGGAACGCCACCGCGACCTTGTGGCCGCCGAGCAGCAGATCCGCGACCCGCGCGGCCTGGCCGGTGTCACCGGCGGTCCAGACATTGACCCCGGCGATGAACGAGCTGGCGCCGTAGCCGAGTCCGAGGACGGGGTCGCGGCGGTAGACGGTGCGCATCACCTCCACGACGTGGTCGGCCCGGGTGAACCGGCCGCCGTACTCGGGCGGCACGAACTCCGCGTTGAGACCGTAGGCGTCGAGGGCGTGTTCGCCGGCCGCCGGCATCTCGCCGCGTTCGTCGGCGTCGAGGACCGCGCGGATACCTACGGGGTTGGCCGGGTCCGCGGGGTCGCCCAGGAGGCGGTCGAGAGCCGCGGTGCGCTCGGGGACGAGAGGGGTCACAGGGCACCGTCCAGGAGGCTGAAGCCGGGTCCGGTCCAGTCGAGGAGTGTCTGCGCCAGTTCGTCGTAGGCCGGGTCGTCCGGCAGGTCGAGGAGGTGGGCGAGGCAGGCGCGCAGCCGGTGGGTGTCCTGGTCCGGGGCTCCGGCGCCGGGGCCGGACCGGTGCGGGAAGAGGTGGAGGCAGGCGGAGGCCGCGTACAGACGCTCGTACCGTTCCGCGAGGGTGAACGCGGTGCTGGGGAGTCCGCCGCCGACCGGTACAAAATCCGCGAGGTCTGCCGCCAGTTCACGGGCGCGTTCCAGCACGGCCTCGGCGAGCGCGGTCAGTCGTGGGTGTCCCTGCGCGCGGATCTCCTCGACGGCCGCGGGCAGGCTCTGTACGACGCTGCACCCGGTGGCCGAGACGAGGGTGAGCCGGGCCGGGTCGAACGGGGCCGGCGGGACGGCGAGGCCGGCCGCGGCGCGTACTCCCCCGGTGTCCCAGGTGCCCCGCCGCAGCAGCCGGCCGAGCCGGGGTATCTGGGTGAGCAGCGCCGTACGGTTGACGACCGTGCTGCCGTCGAATATGGCACAGATGCGGTGGTCGCGCTCCAGCTTGGCGAAGCCGCCGCCGGGCGGGGAGGTGAGGAAGCCGCGGACGCCGAGGACCTCGGCGAGCCGGCCGAGCGTGCCCTGCACGGTGGTGGGCACGTACGCCTTGGCGATGGCGGAGGTGACGGAGAGCTCACCGGGCAGGGCGTGCACCGAGCGGGTTGCCAGGATGCTCACGGCCTCCGCGGTGAGCACGGCGGCGGCGGCCCGGCCGAGTGTCCGGCGGACGTGCGGCAGGGAGCCGAGCCGGCGTCCGTAGAGTTCACGGCGGGCGGTGAAGTCCCGGGCGATCCGCAGGGCGTGGTCGGCCGTGCCCAGCGAGAGCCCGACGCAGGCGGTGCGGGTGAGCTGGAGGGACTTCAAGACGATGGCGATGCCGTCGCCGGGCCGGCCGATCAGCGCGTCGGCGGGGACCCGGGCGCCGCGCAGGACGAACCCGCTGATGTCGGCGCCCCGAATGCCGTGCGTGCGGACCTTGGGGAGCACCTGCCAGGCGTCGGGCGGCAGGTGTTCGCGGTCGACGAGGAAGAGACTGAAGCCGCGGCTGCCGCCGGCGGGGTCGGTGCGGGCGAGCACACAGCCGAGCCGGGCCCGGCCGGCGTTGTTGATCAGCCACTTCTCGCCGTCGAGCCGCCAGTCGCCGTTCGCCTCCTCGGTGGCGGCGAGTTCACCCGCCAGGAGGTCGCTGCCGTGGTCGCGCTCGGTCAGCCCCCAGCACACGGGGTCCCCCGCGCGGACCCGCTCCGCGAGCCTGCGGGTCTGCCCTGGAGAGCCGGCGATCCACACGGGTACGGACCCGAGGAAGGTCTTGCCGTGCGCGATGGCCACCGTCAGATCGCGCCGGGCGACGGTCCGGATCAGTCCCACCAGCGCGGGGAAGTCGCTGTCCGGGGTGAGGACGTAGCCGGCGGCCAGCCCGGCGGCGTCCAGCACCGCGACGGCGTCGGCGGGGAACTCCTCGCGGGCGTCGAGCGCTTCCAGCGTCTCCACGGCCCAGGCGCCCGACGCGTGCCCGGCGAGGATCTGTTCGAGTGCGGCCGCCCCGGTCACCGCGCCTCCTCCGGCGCGCGTTCGGCCAGGGCCGCGGTCAGGTGGGGGTCCTCGCTGAGCAGCAGGGGGTCGAGGGCGCGCTCCAGATAGAGCGCGCGCATCGCCGAACGCTCCACCTTGCCGCTGGTGGTACGGCGGATGCCGCCGGGCCGGAGCAGCACGACCGCGGCGACCGGCACGCCGAACTCCCGGGCCACGGTCAGCTTCATGGCCGCGGCCAGCCCGGTCATCCGCTCGGTGCCCCAGTGCCCCCTGATCTCGTGCAGGACGACGACCGACTCCCGGGGGCCGGTGCCGTCGTCCCATCCGACCGTGAAGGCGGCACCGTGCAGACCGCCCAGCTCCTCGTGCTGGGCGCGGAGTTCGGCCTCGATGTCCTGCGGGTGGATGTTGCGGCCGTGCAGGACCAGGACGTCCTTGCGGCGGCCGGTGACGAACAGGTCTCCGTCCAGCACTCCGCCGAGGTCGCCGGTACGCAGGAAGGGGCCCTGTCCGTCAGAGGTGACCGCGCCGAACACGGCACTCGTGGCCTCGGGGTTGCCCCAGTAGCCGGCGGTCACGCTCGGTCCGCGCAGCCAGATCTCCCCGACGGAGCCGTCGGGCAGCACCTCGCCGGTGTCCGGGTCCACGACGCGGACCTGCGGGCCGATGCTCGTGCCGCAGCCCACCAGGTGCCGGGCGGGCACGCCGGGTGCGGCACGACGCAGGACGTTGCCCTCCAGCGCGGCCGTGTCCACGCCGACCACGAACGGCGGGCGACCGCCCATGCCGGCGGCGAGCAGCGTCGACTCGGCGAGCCCGTACATGGGGACGAGCGCGTCGGACGGGAACCCGGCGGCGGCGAAGCGCGCCGCGAAGCCGGTGACGGTGTCGGCGCGGACCGGTTCGGAGCCGTCGACGGCGGCCTGCACCCGGCTCAGGTCGAGGCCGGCGAGCTGTTCGTCGGTGACCCGGCGCAGGCACAGGTCGTAGCCGAAGTCGGGTGCGGCGGTGCCGTTGACGTCGTAGGTATCCATCATGCTGAGCCACTGGTGCGGGCGGCGCAGGAAGGTCATGGGGTCCATCTGGACATAGCCGGCGCAGCGCAGGACACCGGGCAGCATCAGGCCGATCAGGCCCATGTCGTGGTAGAGGGGTATCCAGCCGCCGAGGCGGTGGCCCGGCCGCAGTCCGAGCGAGCGCACCACGGCGTCGACGTTGGTCAGCAGGTCGCGGTGCCGGACCATGACGCCCTTGGGGCTGCCGGTGGAGCCGGAGGTGTACTGGAGCAGGGCGAGGGCGTCGGGGTCGGCGGGCACCCGGGGGCGCCAGGCGCCGGGGGCACCGTCCGTCTGACCGGTCGCGTGCGGGAGCAGGTGGGTGAGGCCCTCGTCGGCGGCCCACTTCTCGACCTCCGGCAGCCCGCGCCGGTCGGTCAGCACGACGGTGGCCCGGGCGTCCCGGGCGATCCGGGCGAGCCGCCGGCGCTCGTGCCGATAGCGTCCGGGCAGCGGGCCGGGGACCGCGATCAGCCCGGCGTACAGGCACCCGAAGAACGCGACGGTGAACTCCACGCCCGGCGAGTACAGCAGCAGGACCCGGTCGCCGGGCTCGGTGCGCCCGGCCAGCCACACCGCGGTCCCTCGGGCCCGCGCGTCCAGCTCCGCCAAGGAGAGGGACTCGTGGTCCCGGGCCTGCGGGTCCCTCACGAAGGTGACCGCATCCCTGTCCGGAGCGTTCCCCACGCGTTCCCTGAGAACGGACACGAGGTCGGCACCGGACGCCAGAGCGTCATTCACGCGAAAAGCACCACCCAGATGTTCGGAAAGGTCCACTGACCGTGCCGGAACCCGGAATCACGCCGGACCCAGCGACTGGAGAATAAGCAGAGGGGAACTAGGGAAATCACTAGTCTCCGCACCAGGGTGACTCCGCATCACATGCAGGTTGCACCTTCCGGAAGGAACCTGCTACGTTCCGGCCGCATCACGTTTCTGCACGCAAGGACCAGGAAACGAGTGGGTCTCCCGTGAATCCCAAAGAAGGCGTGCCGACGGTTGTCGTCGAGGGAATACAAAGAAAGCATAAAGAAATCTGGGCTTTACGAGACGTCAGCCTTCACATATCCGCAGGCGAAATCCTGGCCCTGCTCGGCCCCAACGGAGCCGGCAAGACGACGCTCGTCCGCATCCTCAGCACCCTGCTGCGCCCCGACGCCGGCCATGCGAGAGTGGCCGGCTGGGACGTCGTGGCGCACCCCGCACGGGTGCGTGCCGCGACCGGGCTGGCCGGGCAGTACTCGACCGTCGACGGCATGCTCACGGGGGTCGAGAACCTGTCCCTCGTCGCCCGGCTGCGCGGCATGGACCGGCGGGCGGCCCGGCGGACGGCCGGGGAGCTGCTCGACCGGTTCCGGCTCGCGGACAGCGGCGGCCGGCTGGTGAACACGTACTCCGGCGGTATGCGCCGACGGCTGGACCTCGCCGCCTCCCTGGTGGCCTCTCCCCCGCTGATCATCCTGGACGAGCCGACGACCGGGCTGGACCCGGAGAGCAGGCTCGACACCTGGGACGCGGTTGGCGAACTGGCGGCGGGCGGCACCACGGTGCTGCTCACGACCCAGTACCTGGAGGAGGCCGACCGGCTCGCGGACCGGATCACGGTGATCGACCACGGCAGGGTCGTGGCGGCCGGGACCAGCGACACGCTGAAGTCCGCCGCCGGGAGCCGCCTGGTCATCGTGGTCGCCGAGGACCACGAGGTGCCGGCGGCCGTACGGGCCGCGGCCGCCTGCGGT
This sequence comes from Streptomyces corchorusii, assembly GCF_001514055.1. Lineage (NCBI taxonomy): Bacteria > Bacillati > Actinomycetota > Actinomycetes > Kitasatosporales > Streptomycetaceae > Streptomyces > Streptomyces corchorusii. Next base: position 143,424 of record NZ_KQ948365.1, read on the forward strand.
GGCCCGCCCGTGGTCGACCGCCGCTCGCGCCGGGTCGAGACGGCCGTCACGGGCGGGCAGGCCGCCCTGGCGCGCGCCCTGTCCGTCCTCGCGGACGAAGGGGTGGAGGCGCTGGAGGTGGGACTGGGGCGTGCCACGCTCGACGATGTGTTCCTGGCCCTGACCTCCCGGCGGGACCCGGCGGTCACACGGTGAACGCGCTGATCCGCGTCGGCCGTGAAGGCACCGACCTCGCCTGGCGCAACCTGCTCCATCTGCGCCGCACCCCGACCGCCCTGATGGGCAATCTGGTCGAACCGGTCATGTTCGCGCTGCTCATCGGCTACGTCTTCGGCAACAGCCTGGGCGGGGCGGCGTACCGCGAGTACATGGTGGCGGGGCTGCTCGCGCAGACGGTGACCTTCAGCACCGCCGTCACGGCCCTCGGGCTGGCCAAGGACCTCCAGGAGGGCACGGTCGACCGGTTCCGCGCCCTGCCCATCTCCCGCGCGGCCCTGCTGCTCGGCCGGACCGTCGCCGACCTCACCACGTGTTTCGCCGGCGTGCTGGTGACCTCCCTGTGCGGACTCGCGCTGGGCTGGCGGCCGCACAGCGGGATGCTGCACGCCCTGGCGGGTTACGCGCTGGTCGTGCTCTTCGCCTTCGCCATGTCCTGGGTGGGCGCCTTCATCGGCGTCGTCGCGCCCAACGTCCAGGTGGCCGCGAGCCTCGGCCTGATCTGGATGTTCCCGGCGAGCTTCGTCTCCTCCGGCTACGTCTCGACCGCCAGCCTGCCGGGACCGCTGGCCACGGTCGCCGCGTGGAGTCCCATCACGGCGCTGTCGAACGCGCTGCGGGAGCAGTTCGGCACCCCCGTCCCGGCCGGGTTCTCCCGGCCGCACGGGTGGCCCGTGGACCACCCCGCCCCCTATCTGCTGCTGTGGTCCGCCGGGCTGATCGCGGTCTTCACGACACTGGCGACCTCACGCTTCCACAGCAAGACGAGAGCGTGACGGCCACCCGCAGCCGAATCTCCGGTTAATTCCGCGTTAATTCCACCTGTTGATTCCGTACGCCTCCTGCCCCGATCCGACCGCCACTTCGGAAAGCGATCCACCGTGCCCCCAGAAGACCGACGCCCCACACTCGTCTGCCTGCCGTTCGCCGGAGCGGGCGCCTCTTTCTTCCGTCCCTGGTCGCAGTTGAACGACTCGCTGGAAATCCTTCCGCTGCAACTTCCCGGGCGTGAGCGCCTCATCGACACAGCCCCCTACCGGGAAGCCGGAGAAGCGACCGAAGGGCTCTTCCAGGCCTTGGTCGAGCAGCTCGGCGAGACCCGCCGGCTGGCTCTTTTCGGCCACAGTCTCGGCGCGGTCCTCGCCTACGAACTCGCCCACCGCGTGGCCGCCTCGCCGGATCTGGAGCTCCTGCGGCTGTTCGTCAGCGGCTCCCCCGAGCCCGGCACCCAGCGGCCCCGCCGGGCGACCGGGCTGCCCGACGACGCGTTCCTGGCCCGGGTCGGCGAGTTCGCCGGATACAGCCACGAGGCGCTGGAAGACCCGGAGATGCGGGAGATGATCCTGCCGACCCTGCGCGCCGACGTCGAACTGCACGAGAGCTACACGCCGAGCACGCTCCGGCCGCTGGACGCCCCCGTCACCTCCATCCGCGGCACCGAGGACACCCTGGTCGGCTCCGACGACGCCGCCGGCTGGGCCAAGGTCACCGGCCGGGACTTCGAGTACGTCGAGATCCCCGGCGGCCACATGTACCTGACCGATCGCGCGCCGGCCCTGCTGCGGCTCATCGTCGGCAGTCTCTGAGGAGCGCCATGCGTCTGACCGGCAAGACAGCCCTCATCACCGGAGCCGCCCGCGGGCTCGGCCGGGCCACCGCGCTGGCCTGCGCCGCGGAGGGCGCGGACCTGGTCCTGCTCGACATCTGCGCCGACCTGCCCGGCGTACCCTATCCGCTGGGCAGTCCCGGACAGCTCGAACACACCGCGGCCCTGTGCCGCGCCGAAGGCTCCTCCGTCCTGACGTACGCCGCCGACATCCGGGACACCGACGCGGTACGGGAGGCGGTGGCGGCCACGCACGAACGGTTCGGCCGGATCGACGTCGTGGTCAACAACGCGGGTATTGCGGCACCGTCCGGCAAGCGGGTCGACGAGATCAGCGAGGAGGAGTGGGCGCTGATGATCGACGTCGACCTCTCCGGGGCCTGGCGGGTGATCCGCGAGACCGGCCGGGCCCTGTGCGCCCAGCGCTCGGGCAGCATCGTCAACGTCGCCTCCACCGCCGGGCTGGTCGGCTACCGGCACTTCGCCGGGTACGTCGCGGCCAAGCACGGCCTCATCGGCCTCACCAAGGCCGCCGCCCTCGACTATGCGCCGATGAAGGTGCGGGTCAACGCCGTCTGCCCCGGTTCGGTCCGGGACGAGGCGTCGGCCGAGGGCCGCATGCTCGCCGAGATCGCCCGGGCGCTGGACGTCCCGTTCGGCGAACACGAGCAGGCGTTCACCGAGGCGCAGCCCATGAACGCGCTGATCGAGCCGGAGGACGTCGCCGCCGCCGTCGTCCATCTCGCTTCCGACGACACCCGGCAGGTGACCGGGTCCGTACTCACCGTCGACGGTGGCTTCACCGCCCGCTGAGGCAGAAGGGACTTCCCGTGCAAGGCAACAGGGGCTCAGAGCCCGGGACGGGGGCGCGGTGCCACGCCGTCCTGGTCCCGATCGACGCACCGGTGGACACCCGCGCGCTCGGCGCGCGGCTGGCCGGCGTCCACGGCACCCGGCTGTGGGTGGAGGACCTGCCCGTGTCCTCCACCGGTCCTCTGGCGGAGCGTCGCCGCTCGCTGGAACTGGGCAGGCCCGCCGACACCGTCCGCGGGGTGCTGCTGCGCTGGTCGGACGGCGTCGCCGAGCTGGTCCTGGTGGCGCGGCGGGATCTGCTCGACCGGGCGGCACTGCTGCGGCTGTCCACCGGGGCGGACCCCGGGCAGCCCGCCCAGCCTCCGCCGGCGGACGTGGCCGTGGCCGTCTCCGGCCCCCCGTGGGGTCTGGGCGAGGAGGGCCCGGCGGATCCGGCGGCCTTCCGGATCGCTCTCACCGGCGACGCGCCCGGTGACGAGCGCAGCTGGCTGACCGCGCTCGCCGTCACCCTGCACCGCTACGACCCCGAGCAGGCGCCGGTGATCGGCACGCTCCGGGGCGCGGTGACCGCGTCCCCCGACGGACCGCTGCGTTCCGTGGAGACCCTGCCGACGGACCGGCCCGCCTTCGCGGGGCTGCTGTTCGACGACGCGCCGGGCCCGGGGACGTACGTCCCGTGCCTGGCGCCGCCGTTCCCGCTGACCGTGTCGGTCTTCCAGGACGGCGACGGCCGGTGGCTGCGCTGCGATCACCTGCCCGGTCGCGTCGCCCCCGAGATGGCGCGGCAGTTCGTCCGGCATCTGGCCGAGGTGCACCGGCAGGTGCTGCGCAGCCCGGACCGGACGGTCGCGCGGACGGAGCTGCTGGACGAGGCGGAACGGGCCAGGGTCGTCGCGCTGGGGCGCCCGGCCGCCGGTCTGGTCACCACCGCGCGGACGCTGCACGCGGCGTTCCGCCGGATCGCGGCCGCGGCCCCGGACGCGGAGGCCGTCTCCGACGGGACCGTGCGGCTGACCTACCGCCGCCTCGACGAGCGCTCGGACCGGCTGGCGGGCGGGCTCCGGGCACGCGGCGTACGGGACGGCGACCGGGTCGGGGTGTGCCTGGGGCGCACGGCGGACCTCGTCGTCACCCTGCTCGGCGTGCTCAAGGCGGGTGCGGCCTATGTGCCCACCGACCCGGCCTACCCCGCCGAGCGGCTGCTGCACACCGCGCGGGACGCGGGCCTCGGTGTCGTCGTCACCGACCTCACGGAGTTCCCCGCGGGTTCCGGGGCCGAGGCCGTCTCTCCGGACGAGCTGATCGCGGCCGGCGAGGACGGGGCACCGCGGTCGGCGGTGACGCCGGACGACCCGGCGTACGTCATCTACACCTCGGGGTCCACGGGCCGGCCCAAGGGAGTCGTGGTCCCGCACCGCAACCCCGTGGCCCTGATCGACGCCACCCGTGCGGAGTTCGCGCTGGGCCCCGCGGACGTGTGGACGTTCTTCCACTCCGCCGCGTTCGACTTCTCCGTCTGGGAGATCTGGGGTGCCCTGCTGACCGGCGGGCGGATCGTCGTCGTTCCGTACGACGTCTCCCGGGAGCCGGACGGGTTCCGTGACCTGCTCAGGGCGGAGGGCGTCACCGTGCTCAGCCAGACCCCCTCCGCCTTCGCCCAGTTGCTGGACGTGGACCACACGGACCTGGCCGTCCGGCTCGTGGTCCTGGGCGGGGAACCGCTGGACGCGCGGATGCTGCTGCCGTGGTTCGACCGGCACCCGGAGTCCCGCTGCCGGGTGATCAACATGTTCGGCATCACCGAGACGACGGTCCACGTCACCGCGCAACCCCTCACCCGCCGGCTGGCCCTGGCCGCCACCCGTTCGGTCGGTACGGCACTGCCCGGCTGGCATCTGTACGTGACCGACCCGGACGGACGACTGCTGCCGCCGGGGGTCGCCGGCGAGATCCGCGTCGGCGGTGCCGGGGTCGCCCTGGGCTATCTGGGCCAGGAGGAGCTGACCGCCCGCAGATTCGTGCCCGACCCGTTCACCGGGGGCCGGATGTACCTCAGCGGCGACCTCGGGCGGCTGCGGCCGGACGGCACCCTGGACCACCTCGGCCGGCTGGACAACCAGGTCAAGGTGCGCGGTTTCCGGATCGAACTGGACGAGATCCGCTCGGTGCTCCTGGAGGACCCGAGGGTCCGGGCAGCCGCCGTGGTGGTCCGCCGCGACGACCCGGCCGACGCTGCCACCGCGCGGATCGACGCGTACGTGGTGCTCACCGGGGACGGCGACACCTCCGCGATCCAGGCGCGAGCCGCCGGCGTGCTCCCCGCGTACATGGTGCCGGCGACGGTGACGGCACTGCCGGCGCTGCCGCTGACCGCCAACGGCAAGCTCGACCCGTCCCGTCTGCCGGAGCCCGTCCTGACGCGGGCCGCCCGGCCGGACGCTCCGCCCCCGGCCGACGAGGGCCTCACCGCCCGGCTGAGCGCGGTGTGGAGCAAGGTGCTGGGCGTGCCCGTCGGCCCCGACGACGACTTCTTCGAACTCGGCGGCAACTCGCTCTTCGCCATCCGCATCGGCACCGCGATGCGCGCCGAGGGGCTGCCCGCCGTACGGCTGAGGGACCTGTACCGCCGGCCGACCGTCCGGGCGTTGCTGACGGCCCTGACCGCCGAGGAGGGGTCTGGCTGACTCGGGGCGCACAGTGCCACAGGCCCGCACCATCTCCGGCCAGCCGCCGGCGACGTCGATCGAGTTCACGCCGCTGGGGCGTGGGCTGACGCTCGTGTCGAAGCCGAGTTCCTTCAGCCACAGCGTGAACGGGTCGGCAGCCGGGCCGGGCCGCTGCGAGATGCCTGTCTTCGACGCCGACTTGTCTAGTACGACGCCGACTTGTCCAGTACACCGAGCCCTCGCCGTCGAACATCCCGGCGACCCACCCGGACTCGTACATGCGGACCGGCTCCCACGTGTTGGTGAGCCGGATGACGTACGGCGCCTTTTCGAGCAGCCGATCAGCGCACACACACTTCCGGGGCACGCCGCTGGGCCGGTCGAAGCGGTCGGCGAGCCAGGGATGGTCCTCGGTGCACACGATGTCCGTGTCGTCCTCCAGGACGACGCGCACGCACTCCTTCGACGCCGGCTCAGACCGGACGATCTCCGACCAGCGCAGGCGCCGGTGCGTGTACCCCTCGGGCGTCTCCTCGTCGAAGGCGAGTAGCCGGTCACCGGCTCGCAGCTCACCGCAGGGGACGCATCGCAGGTCGGCGGTCAGCAGCCGGTGCTCGGACGACAGGCAGTGGAACGGCGGGAACATGACGACCGGCGCTTCGGACTCGTTGACGAGCTTGGCGGCCAGCACGTAGCGGACACGGAAGCCGTGCACCGCGGCCTCGGTGCCCAGAGCGATCAGCACGTGGGACTTGCCGGTGCCGGAGTCGCCGATCAGGCAGAGCGACTCTCCCTTGCCGCGCGGCCGATTCCTTTCCCTTACCCACCCCGTCCTGCCGGGGACGCATAAAGGACCGCTCAGCAGGCCTCTGCCACGGCGCTATCACAAAGGCACGTACGAGGGCTTCTGACCATCGCGCTGACCGGCCCCGCGCTCACCAGCGGTGTGCGATACGGGCCAGGGCGCGGCCGGCCCAGGCCGCCATGGCCCGGGCACCGCGCCGGACACTGCCCCTCACCAGACGACGCGATCACCCCCCTGAGCGGGCCGGGAGCACCGGCTGACTGCCACATTGCGCAGTCCGCGAAGGCCCCGTTGCCCGTGGCGGCTTTCACGGAGCGAGGGCGCGCCTGCGGACAGCCGCCCCGGAAGCGACGGCGGCCCCCGCCAGGAGGGGGACACTGCTGGCGAACTCGGTTCACGGCATGCGTTCGCTGGGAGACGGATAATCTGCCTCCATGGGTGAGGGGACCGAGGACATCGGCGTGGATCTCGACAGTCAGGGCTGGGGTGCCACGCGCTCCTGGGTGGAGAAGGAGCTGTCCACGGCGGAGCGCATCGAAAAGGTTGAGCGGCTGCGCGGCGGCTGGACGTCGGAAATGCGCCGCCTGGATGTCTGCGGTCCGGATGGTCGGCGCTCACTCGTCCTGCGGTCCTTCGTCAAAGCCTTCTTCGTTCGACACGCGGAGGGCCTGTTGAACCGTGAGGCGACCATCCTGCGCCTGCTCGGTGACACGGACGTTCCCGCCGCCACGCTCGTGGCGGTGGATGCGACGGCGCAGTACTGCGATCATCCCTCCTTGTTGATGTCCCACCTGCCGGGGACCGTGCGTCTGGGCGATCAGGGTGCTGATGACCGCGCTGAACTGCTGGCCCGGCAACTGGTGCGTATCCATCGGCTGCCGGTGACCACACAACAATGGCCTCGCATCTACCAGGCGTGGGCCTCTCCCGAGCGAGTGACTCCGCCCGCAGCCACTGAACGGCCTGAGCTCTGGCAGCGGGCTGTCGACGTCATCCGCCGCGAGCCCCCGGCCTATCAAGGGTGCTTCCTGCACCGGGACTTCCATCCCGGCAACGTCCTCTTCACAGGCACGGACGATGAGCCTCAGATCAGTGGGGTTGTCGACTGGGTGGAGACCTCTTGGGGGCCGGCCGACTTGGACGTGGCTCATTGCTCGACGGCTCTCGCCCTGCTGCACGGGGTTCCCGCGGGCATGCGCTTCGCCGATCGCTACGTCGCCGCGGGAGGAACCTTGGCCGAAGACGGCACCGCCCATCTCTACTGGCGGCTGTTGGACGCGCTGGGCTTCGCTCCGGACGCGGAGAAGGTCGCCGTTCCCTGGCGTGAACTGGGCCGCGTCGATCTGACAGCCAGTGTCCTGACTCAAAGGCTGGAGGGATACATTGAATCCCTTCTCAGCCGCTATGCCTGAACCGTCGTCCCTGGGGTGAACGGCCTACGAACAGGATTTCTGCGCGGTGGGCCGGAGGGCTGCCAGGTGAGAAACGCGGGTCCGGGCACGTGGGACATCGGTCCACCAGGCGTCGAGGCGGTGAAAGTTCATCAGCTGTCGCGGTGAGCTGGTGCTGTAGCGCGGCGTACGGCAGCGTGGCGGCGTGGGCGACGTAGCGGGCCCACTGGCGCTCCAGCTTCTCGCGACGTCGGCCTGGCCCAGCGTCAGGCGCAGCGTGCTGAGTCCGGGCGCGGTGCACAGGTGCGGCAGCCCGCCCTCGCGGTAACGGCGGTGGGCGGGCAGGCGCTCAACCAGCGGTCGCGTCAGCGGCGCAGGGCCGGCCGGGTCAGCAGCGAAGCGCACACCTCGCTGACCCGGCCGGCCGGCGGGCGGCGGGTGAGTAGCGCCATGATGTCGCGGTCCAGGACGCCAGCCGGGGTCGGACACGCCTGCCGATGCCCTGGCCGAACTCCTCGACGCCATCGCGCGCCGGCAGCATCAGCACCGTGAACGCACCGCCGAACGTCTCACCAACGTGCCGGCCGCCGGCCTGCTGTCCGGCCGGCTCAGCGACCTCGCCCTGTACTACCGGGCCAAAGCACACAAGGGCCTCGGCCGCACCGCCGACGCCCTCGACAGCATGGGCCAGGTCGCCGACGCCGGCGGCCGACTCGCCCCGCGCGCCCCCGGCGGCATGGCCAACCTGGCCCGGATCCGCGGAGACCACGTGACCGCTCTCGCCGCTGCCGACCCTGGGACGGAAAGGCCGTCACCACCGGGTCCTGGGCGACATCCACTGGCCAAACGGCGACATCGCCGAGTCCATCGAAGCCTTTGAGAACGCCCGGACTGAGGCGGAACAGCACAATGCCGCAGGCGAACGGGCCATCGCCCGGACCCGCCTCGCCCTGGCTGCCGCCTGGGCGGGCCCGGACCGTGCCGACGACGAACTCGTCCTCGCCCACCAGCTCCTGGAGCCGCTCGATCAGCGCGACAACCCTCCTGGCACAAGTCGCCGGCCTCATCCGCGACGCCGGCAGCGACCGCGCCACCGTCCTGCGCACCCAGATCACCGTCACCGGACTCGCCTGGCTGCCGAGGCCATGGGCATCCCCGGCATCCGCGTCACCGAACCGGCCGAACGGGAGAAGGCCGTGCGCCGCGCCTTCGACACGCCGGGGCCGGTGCTGCTCGACGTGCTCGCCAACCCGGACGAGGTCGCGGTCCCGGCCAAGCCGACCGTCGAGCAGGGCTGGGGGTTCGCGGTGGCCAAGGTCAAGGAGATCGTCCGCAGCCACGGGGACGACGGCAGCGCCTGACGCGTGGGGCGGATGTCCGGTCATGGCGGCCCGCTTCAGGACGGGGAGCGTCGTGGGGCGGCGCGGAGGCCATCCGGGTCGGGCTCGACCCGGTGGGTGCCGGCACTCCGGATGACCCGCGGTCCCGCCGCGGCGGCCCGGCGGACCAGGGCGGCCTCGTCCCAGTCGGCCGGCCGTGCCACAGCCACAGGCGGCCATCCACGACGACGGCGGTGATCTGGCCGCGGCCAGCCAGGCGGACCAGCTCCTACGACAGGTCGTAGGACGGGACGAGTCCGGGGACCGCGAAGTCCACCACGAGGAAGTCGGCGGCCTTGCCGACGGCGATCTCGCCGGGGACGTGTCCCAGGCCGAGCGCGTCGGCGCCGAGCGCGGTGGCGTGGCTGAGCCAGGAGATCAAGGCCCTCGGGTTCACCGGCTGCCTGAACCTCCTGTACGCGTACATAAACCAGGGCCGCGCGGACGCCGACCGCAGCTACATCTGGCCGCGTCGGCTCGCCCGGATGATCCTCACCAGGCCCGACAACCTCAAGCCCGCACATCACGATCTTCTCGCACGGCTCACCGCCGCCTGCCCCGAGATGACCCAACTGGTAGCCGTTGTGCGGGACTTCGCCATACTCCTGGCGCCTTGCGCAGGAGATGCCGACGGGCTCTCGCGCTGGATCGTCGAGGTTCGCTCAGCCGGTCGCTTCATGGCGCGCGGTGGAACGCCCGGAAGCTCTCCAGGCGTTCCAGCAGCGCACGGCCCTCGTCGCGCTGGGCGCCCGGGGCGACGGCCTTCAACAGGGCGCCGACGGCGACCGGGTCCGGCCCGGACGGCGCCCGGGTGAGCCGGCGCACCTCGTCAGGGGCCAGCGGGGTGCGGGTCTCGTGGCCGTTCGCCGCGCAGAGGGTGCCGGAGTCCGGGTCCGGCGCCCACAGCACAGGCGCCTGCGGGTCGCCGCGCAGCCGGTCCGCGTCACTGAGGGCGCGGGGCGCCGTGGCGGGCGGAACCGGCTCGAAGCCTCCGGCGGTCCAGCGGCGCAGGGAGAGCACGGCGACGCGGCGGCGCATCGCGACGGGGTCGGCGAAGTCGTACAGGGCCCGTGCGGCGGTGGTGAGCGCCTCGGGCAGCGTGGGAGCAAGGACGCCTCCGGTCGCGGGGCCGGGCGCGGTCAGGGGGGCGTCCGTGGTGCCCAGCAGGGTGTCCAGGCCGCCGCGGCCGGCGAGGCGGGCCGGGTCGAGGTCGGCGAGCAGGTCTTCGAGTTCGTAGCCGGTGTGGTGCTCGTCGCGAGGGATGCCGACATTGACGCTGGTCGCTGGGGCGGCGGTGGCGCTCTCGCCGACGTGGTAGTAGTCGGCGGGCCAGTACAGCAGTTCGCCGGGGCCTACCTCGGCAGGCACGGACGCCGCGATGTGGCGGGCGTAGTCGGTCTTGGTCGAGACGAGTTCGTCCCACGGCCTGCGCGGCCAGAACCGCATCCGCTTGCGGCCGCGCAGGCCGAACAGGAAGGTGGCGAAGCGGTCCTTGTGGACGCCGACCGGGCTGTGCTCGTAGGTGCCGTGGAACAACGTGGTGATGGCGCCGGTCAGCGGCAGGCCGGCGGTCTGCCACAGCGGGGCGAAGAACGCGCGCTCCCGGGACCACAGCGCGGCGTCGAAGGCGTGGAAGCCGTTGACCACCAACGCGTACCGGCGGTCGTCCAGGCGGGCGGCGAGCCGTGCGTCGTAGGCGTCGAAAGCGCCGTCCCCGCCGACGGGCAACACCCCCTCGGCGTCGTCACGTTGGACGGTGTCGACCGTGAACTGCACGTTGGGCGGCACGGGTGCGTCCGCTGTGCCCGTGGCGCAGCCGCGCACGGCGGCACGGAACACCTCCGGCGCCGTGAACGGCACCGGAGCGACGGAGCGGAACAGGACCGGGCGCCGGTCCCAGTACCGCTCCATCAGGGTGCTCCAGGAGAACTCCTCCTCGACCGCCAGGATCGGTTCCTCGCTCATGCCGTGTCCGTCCTCCCGACCACGTCCACGCCGCGCAGGGCGTGCAGTTTGTTCAGCAGTGCGGCGACCTGCGCCTGGCGGCCGGGGCCGGCCTCGGCGCACAGTTCCGCGACGGTATGCGCGCCGGGTTGCCGCAGCAGGTGCAGGACGCGCTCGCCGAGCGTGCCCCGCAGGGAGAACGCGTGGCCGTCGACGGCCCAGATCCACGCCTGCTCCTCGTCGAGCGGCATGCGCACGACGGGCGACGCGGGCCGCAGCCGGTCCTCCGGTGCGAGGGTGACGGACGCCCGGGGGGCCGGGGCGGGTTCCAGCGCACCTGCGCTGACCCGGCGCGCCCACAGGACGCGCAGGATGCGGCCGAGCCGCTCCTCGCCGGTCACCTGCCGCAAGTCCCGCGCCACCTCCCCCAGTTCGGGTATCTCAGGCACACCGCCTTCCTCGTCGGCGGGCGGGTACGGCAGGCAGGGGACGTGGTCGTGGCCGCGTCGTTCGTGCAGCAGGCCCGCGACGACGTCCTTGACCGCTTCCGTCAGCAGTCGGGCATCGGCCGGGACCAACAGCCGCAGCGCGAGGGTCCGCGAGCCGTAGCGCAGGGTGTGGGGTCGTCCCGCGGGCCAGTGCAGCAGCTCCCCGGTGCCGGCCGTGAGGGCACGGCCGTCCTGGGGGTGCTCCGGCAGCACCGTGACGCTGCCGTGCAGCACCCATACGAGGCTGGAGTGCGCGGGTTCGCGCCGCAGTCCGTCGCTGTCGGTGATCCCTTCGCCGAGGGCGAGTTCGGCGACGACCGGCAGCACGGGATGGCCGATCCGCTCCCACAGCGGTGCGACCAGGTCGCGTACCTGTGCCCACAGGACGTGGTCGAGCACAAGCGGCTGTTCCACGGCGAGCAGCCGGCCCTTCCCTCCCGTCCGGGCGTCGAGCCGTGAGGCGTACCGCTCGGCGGTGTCGTCCTGCGGGCCGGGCAGCAGATCGCCGGGCGTCCGGATCCGTCCGCCCTCGACAAGGAACCGCACGTCGGGCAGCGCACGGAACCGGGTGCCGGCCCGGAAAGGCCGTGCCGCCCGCACCATGACCGTGTACGCGCGTAGGGCGTCGACCGCGTCCGTCCCGCCGGGCGCGGGGGCGACGGCGGGCTCGCTCCCCCGGTGGCGGGCGGCGAGGTCGTCCCAGGCGGCGGTCACCGGGTCCGGGTGCGGTAGCGGCTGCGCAGGCGGCCTGCGTAGCGTGCGAGCGGTTCCATCCCCAGGTTGCGTCGCAGTTCGTCGACCCGGTCGGGCTGTTCGATGGGACACGGCTCCAACTCTCCCTCGCGCAGGCGGAACTTGGTCCCGTACACCTGCGGGCGGCCCTGGCCGACCCGCAGCGCGTCGGTGACGTAAGCCACCTGACGCCTCGGCATGTCACCTTCCCGGGCCGCCCGCTGGATCAGCCGGAGGCACTCCTGCTGGAAGGCGATCGGGCCCTCGGCGTGCTGGACGAGTCTGCACGCGGCGGCCGCGGCGGCCGGCCCGACGAGGGCGTGACCGGGCCAGCCGTACCGGGCCACGACGTCGGCCAGCCATCCCATGCCCGCCGTGGTCAAGGCGACCAGCCGCTTCTCCGTCGCCTCGTCGGTGAAGCCGGAGGCCACCCAGCGGGCGCGCAGGACCGCGTCGACTCGGTCCATGCGCAGCAGCCGCCGCCGCACATCCGGCACCGGCTCGGGACGGGTGAACGGCTCCACGCGGATGCGGACCCTCTCCCGGTCCCAGGTGTACGTGATCCGCCGTCCCGCTTCGGCCCAGGTGAACTCGGCCTCGCCGGTGTGCCGGTCGGTGACGCGCACCCGGACGCCGTCACCCTCAAGGGTGCCTGGTCCCGCGGTGGCGAAGGCGTACTCGACCGCGTCGCGCAGTGCCACGCCCAGGCCGGCCAGGTCCCGGCCGCGCTCGTCGAGCACGGCGGCGGACGGCGGCCAGGCGGGGTCGGGATCCGCGGGGACGGTGAGGTGTGCGGCGGGGCTGGGGCAGTGGGCCGCGTCTGCCGTGCGCAGCAGTGGGCCGCCGTGCGCGCGGCGGAAGAAGTAGGGGACGTCGCCGACGTCGAGCTGGGCCGTCTCGGCCGGGCCGAAGACGGGCTCGGCGAGGGCTCCGTGGACGGCTTCGGCCGTGGCACCGGCGACCTCCTGGGGCACGGTCGCGGGGGTGCCGCCGGGCCGGTCCGGCGACGGCGCCCCGGCTCGGGTTCCGGCGCCGGTGAGGCGGTCGGCCAGGGCCTCGGTGTACGCCGCCGTCGGCTTGAGCAGCACGCGGACGTACGTGTCCGGTGCGGCCCGCTGGAGGTGGGCGCGGATGCGGTCGTGATGGCGGGACATCAGCGTCCACGCGTCGAACATGCCGCGCAGGAAGGACGGCAGGTAGGGCCCCTGTCCGGTGCGCCCGTGGGTGTCGGCGACGACCGTGCGGGTGCCGCCCCGGGTGCAGGGCCGGTCCCGCCGTACGAGTCGTGGTCCACCGTCGGCGGTCTCGGTGAAGTGGGCGACGGGTCCGTCGACCGTGCACCAGCGGGGCCGGTCCTCGAAGCCCGGATGGTGATGGTCTCCGGCGGCTTCGTCGGCGATGAGCCCGGTGTCGTGCAGCCGATGCAGCGGTGTCAGGAAGATCTCCAGGTCCACGGGGTACGGCAGGGGTTCCCGGTCCTGGGGCCGGGTGCCGACCAGGAGGTTGCCCTCGCCGAGGTCGGCGATGCCGAAACGGAACGCCGCGGCGGCGAGCGAGCCCGCCCGGTGCCAGTAGCGTTCCGCCTGGCGCCGGCCGAGGCGGGTGCCGTGCAGCCGCCGACCGTTCCCCGAACGGATCACGCCCCACTGCGTCGGTGGTTCGAGCCACTCCTGCCAGGAGTACTCCCGTCCGTCGGGGCCGGAGCCGGGCGTGCAGCGCAGCACGGGAAGACGTACCGGACCGGACGCGCTCGGCAACGCGTTGAGCAGGGCGAACACGGAGTCGTCCGGGGGCAGGAAGAGGACTTCGCCGCCGGCCGGGCGCGGCTTGTAGGCGATGCTGCCGCCGCCCAGGCGCACCCGCAGCACTCGGCGGCGGCCGTTGTGGGTCTCCGCGCCCTGGGCCTCGATGCCGGTCACCGGCAGCCGCAGGTCGAGCTGGTCGAACCAGGGAGTGCCGGTGTCGCGGGCGAGACGTTGCAGGAAGCGGTCCAGGAAGCCCGTCCAGCGGGCGCACTCCTCTTCGGCGTCGTAGGCGACGCCGGCAGCGCACGCGGTGAACGCCTCGCACACCAGCGGACCGAACAGCGCGCCGTCGGTGACGTCGAGCACTCCGGGCGCGAGAAGGGTGGTGTGCTGGGCGGCGGTGCGGCCGCACCAGGCATAGAGGGCGTCCAGCAGCGTGTCGAGCGGGGCGAAGCGGGGATCGGTGAGCGCGGCCGTCAGCAGCGCGGCATCCGGCTCACCGGCCAGGTCGCGGTCATGGGCGAGGAGGCCGTCCTCGCCGAGGCGCAGCACCGGAGGGAACAAGGGGCCGGCGGCGCCCGCCCGTACGGCGTCGATCACCCTGCGCGCGGCGGGGCTGAGCGCCGGGACGCTTCCCCGCACGGTCGGTGCGACCGCTTCCGCCTGCCACAGCACCTGGGTCATGGCGTCCTTCCCGGCGCGGTGCCGTCCCGCCTGGGGCGGAACGGCACCCCGTGTACTGTGCCGCGGCCTGTCGTCGACCGCGGCTGGTGTCAGATGCAGTAGACGCGGATACAGGTGCCGGCTGCGGCTCCGGTGCGGGCCGGGATCTCCCGCTCCAGCTCGCCGATGACGAGGTCGAGCTCTTCCTCGGCGGAGGGACGGGCTTCGGTGTGGGACTGGCCCTCGTGGGTGGTGTGCTGGTTCACGGTGGTCCTCCTGGATCGACAAGAGACACTCGGTGATGCCGTGACAACTCGGCCGAGCTTAGGCAGCGGAGGACGACCGAAACAGGGCTGGAACAGACGACTTCTGGCCAATTACGGACGGTGACCGACGAGTTGGGGAATGGTGGAGAGAGGTGCCGTGTCCTCACTTCGACACCCCGAGGTCGAGTGCGGTGCCGGACGAGGCCGGGAATGAGGTTCCAGCGATGGTTCGGCCTGGCATCGGCTTTGCGAGCGCGGGCCGCCAGGGCGGCGCGCCGAAGGGGTCGGTGAAGTACTGCGTCTCGTGCACCACGTGCTGGTCAGCGAATTCCATGCTGGTCAGCGAATTCCATGCTGCTCACCGAGTACGAAGGCACACCGTCGCAGGTGATCACGCATTCGCTTACCCAAAAGATTCGCGTGGCCGGTGATCCGCTTGACAGTGATCGGCCCGGCGAGGGAGAACGTGCGCCGTGATTCCTCAAGGGCGGCCGCCCACTCCCGCTCGAAGGCCGGCACCCACTGCGCGGCGCGCTCATCTGGTCCTCCCGGCGGGTCGTATCGCCACCGTACGCGCGGTGCGGGGCAGCGGATGCGGCCATGGCTGTTTTCCTTTCGGTGCGGGCGCCGGTCGACACGTGGGCGGGCGGGTCAGGACTGGTCCGGGGCGATGATGTGCCCGAATCCGAGGGCGTGGTGGAACCGGCGTGAAGCCGGCGCTCTCCAGGTCGAAGCGCACCCGGGCCGCGAGGACTTCCAGTTTCTGTCACAGTCATCCCAGCTCCTTCTCCGAGTTGAGGAAGCCGGTGCGTTCCTTCTCCAGGTGCTGGGAGTCGGCGGCCTGACGGGTCGCCGCCCGTTCTACGTCCTTCTTCGGGCACAAGCGGCACCGGCTGAGCTGGCGAATAGGGACGATCGAGGCAGCCTGGTTATCGCGCACGAGGCAGCCGACTTGTCATAGATGCTGATTCAGCAGTCTTTCTGCTACCGGATTGGACCTGAACCCGCTCTCGCATACACAGCCACGCAGACGCCAACCCATCTGCACTGCTTCCCTTCGGTCGCCGATGAGTTTCGGTGTGCCGGACGGTCCAAGTCGGCACACCTGACGAAGGGAGAACCCGATGAGCAAGACGCGCTTGCATCCGATGACTCACATCGCCCGTCGCATGTTCGAGCTCCTGGAGCCGATCTGCCTGGTCACGTTCTTCGCGGACGAGTGCAACGAGGAACTGGCTGCACTCGGCCACCGCACCTACTGGGACGGCTACTTCGCCAGCCGCGCCGCACCACTGGGACGGGTGCCGGCCCAAGTCGTGCACGCAGCCTTCTACAACTTCGCCGACGGGGAAGCCGCACGGCACATCCCCAGCGTCTGGGAGACGATCTCGCCCGAGGCCTCCATCGCCGCGCGGGAGCGGGGCAGCGCGGCCTCCCTACGGCGCATCCTCGGCGACGAGCTCGCCGAGTCCCCGGGCTTGGCGCGCGCCGCGGACCTGACCACCAAGGCGGCGACGAGTGCCCCTACCGAAGGCCGGGTGATGTACGCCGGCATGCGCACCCTTGAGGTACCCAGTGACCCCGTCGCCCGACTGTGGCATTCCGCGACCATGCTGCGCGAGCACCGCGGCGACGGGCACATCGCCGCTCTCGTCGGCGCGCGCATCGGCGGCACGGAGGCCCACGTGCTCTCCGCCCTGGAGCAGGGCATCCACCCCCCGGAGTCGTTCGGACGCATCCATCACCTGCCGAAAGAGCGCCTGGCCGCGGTCATGGACGGCATGCGCGAGCGCGGACTCATCGACATCGACGGCCACTTCACCGACGCAGGCCGCGCGACCAGACAACGCATCGAAACCCTCACTGACGAACTCGCCACCCCGCCCTACGACGCCCTGTCCCCCGCCGAAATCGACGAACTGATCACCAACCTCGAACCCATCACCGCGACTCTGGTGGCCACAGGCTCGCGGTGAAACGCAGCCATTGCTGAAGATCTTCATGGTCAGAGCCACGGATCGCCTGTGGACAGAGACGTGCGTCGACGGAGGTCGTGGGTGCTGCCGGCGTCGGTCCGTACGGTGGGAGGCGTGATGATGCCCTTCTCCACTCCAGAGCCGGTGCCGGTGCCCATCCGGGTGCTGTTGCCCGGGGACCAGGAGGTCGTCGCCCACCTGTGGTCCCGGCGCCAGGTGCCCGACGGCTGGAGGTACGAGGTTGGCCTACCGGCGTACCGCAACGGCCCTGGTGACTCGGTGGAGCCTGCCGAGTACCGGGTCTGGGTGCGTGCTCCAGAGCGCGTGCGGCCCGTGGACGGCGTCTCGTACGACGCCGTGCCCACCGAGTACCTGGAGCCGCCCTCGCCCGTCCAGGAGGCGCTGGGGCCACGGCGGCCGTCCGGCTGGATGCTGGCGAAGGCCGGCGGCCGTGGTCCCGGCCGGCGCGGTGTCGTGCACGCCGTCGACTGCGAAGAGGCGCCGACCGGGGCGCCGGTGCTGCCGCTGGAGCGGGCGTTGGACGCGGCTGTCCTGTGACAGCGAACCTTGATCGCGTGCCACCGAACCTTGAGCGACGCGAGTCTGTATGTCGTCGAAGGAGATGCCTAGCCTCTCAGCGGGCGGCCTTCTTCTGCAGGACCCAGACATAGTGCCACTTGTCATGAGCGCGCTTGGGTCTGATGTCGGCGAATGCCTGAATGGTCGGCCACAGGCCAGTGGCTCCAGCCGCGATCGTCGCGCTGACACCGAGCGCACCTTGCAGTGCCGCGGGGCGGACTGCGGCAAGGACGGCACTCGTAGTACCCACTAGGGCGCCGGCGCGAGTGAGGGCCCGGGACCGGGCCGCGCTGCTCATCTGCGCGGCAGCGGCGTTCACCTCGTCACGAATGGAGAGCGCGATCCGTTCCAAAGCCACCTGGGAATCGACCGCTTCCAGCGCGTCGTCGAGTTCGAGGAGCCGGGAACGCATGAAATCGCGGTACAAGCGGTAGGAGTCGAACTCCTCCCTGGTGACCTCGGCGAAGTCGGTGAGGCTGAGCCCGTCGATGAAGGGCAGATCGATCTCCAGGACCGGCCGGACCACGCGGCTGGCAAGGGGCTTGGTCCCCGCCAGATCTACAGCACGGCCATGCTCCGCCATGAAGTCGATAGACCGGTCACTGAACGAGGGCAGAGGACCAGGACTCCTGGTAGACATCCTGTCTTCGCTATCGAACCAGCCCGAGCTTCCTCGCGTGTAGACCGGTAAGTACCAGGCAAGCCCGCTGCGCAGGAGGGGTTCTGCGTCCAGGAGCCACCGCCCCACCTGGGCGAGGTCGTTGGTCACCATTCCGTAGTGGTGTGTCTCCGTGGTGATTGGCGGCTCAACGTTTTCTCCGCCCGGACCGACATGGTTGCCGTAAGTGCTCCGAGAGTGCTCCCCGAGCTCGTGCACCGATCCGATGCCGTGGTCGGACAACAGCATCGTGTCCGCGACCAAGACGATTCGCTTGGTGACCTGCGTGAAGCTCCCCAGCTCCGAGGAGAGGCCGACGTAGTACGGGCAGGCAGCAGCGGCCTTCGTACTCAGGAGGCGCTCGTAGTCGGGGTAGAGCGTGCGGGCGTAGTGGCGGGCAACGTCTGAGAGACCGCCGCTTCTCGGCATCGGAAGTGAGTCGAAGAACTCGTTCATCCGGACGGCCACAGCCCGATTCTGGTACGAGCGTCGACCACGCCACGCTCGCCATCCACGTCGAAACATCCCTACAGCATTGCCGGGAGCCGAACCTCCCCGCAGCCGCTCCGACCGATTAGGGCGATCAATCTTCGGTGACACGGACTCGCGTCGCTCAAGGTTCGATGACAGGCACTCAACCTCGGCGGCATGCGCAACGACAGCGCCACCATGCGGCAGATCGCCGACGAGTCGGTACGGCGGCTCGGGCAGGCCGGCACCGTGGAGGTCACCAAGCAGGAAGAGGTGGGGACTCCCGACATCCCGGGGCTCACCGACTCACCGGGTGTCGTCCAGAACCTGCGCCTGTCGACCACCCTGCACGGAGAGCCGCTCGAACTGGTGCAGAGCCAGGTCTACCTCGGCCTGGAGGATGTGGACCGTCCGTCACAGCGGGCAGTGATCGAGCTGGTGCTCACGGCGAAGCCGGAACAGCTGGCGGCGGTGCTGGACGACTTCAAGCAGTTCCTCCGCTCCGTACGGGCGGACCAAGCCGCCTGACGCCCGGGTCGGCGGTCTCAGACCGCCGACCAGACCCGCGGCGGGATCCGGTCCAGCACATCGCACAGGTAGCCGAGCCGCTCGTCGAAGTCCTGCGGGCTCAGCCGGCCCCGGCGCCAGGTGATCAGCTCGCTGTTGTGCAGCCGGACCGGGAAGTCCCGCACGGCCTGCGGCTGCGCGGTCAGGAAGGGCGCCACGTCACCCGCCAGGGCGTCACGGGCGAACGACTCGTCATCC
The DNA here is from genome assembly GCF_001514055.1 of Streptomyces corchorusii. Classification (NCBI taxonomy): domain Bacteria; kingdom Bacillati; phylum Actinomycetota; class Actinomycetes; order Kitasatosporales; family Streptomycetaceae; genus Streptomyces; species Streptomyces corchorusii. The sequence goes on from NZ_KQ948365.1 coordinate 162,587, forward strand.
GTGATCACCCGGAACGCCTCGTCGAACTCCGGCACGCCGAGCTGCACCACACGGCCACGCTGTGTCATCCCGTCGAGCGCCTGCGGCCGTCGCACCACCAGTTCGGGCCCGGGGCCCGGCGCGGCGACCGCGAACACCGTCCAGAAGACGGGCTGGTTCCGTCCCGGCCCGTCGTGGACGTCGAGGGTGCCGGTCACATACTCGAAGCAGCGGAAGCCACGACCCCGGAACTCCCCGGTGATGTAGTGCTCCGCCCGCAGGTTGCGCCCGCTGACGGGCAGCGGCGCCATGCCGCACAGCCCGTCGATCAGCCCGTATGTGACTTGCTGATAGCCGTAGCCGCGCTCCTGGGCGAGTCGGATCGCCGCGGCTCTCTCCTGCACGCCGCGCGCCCGGTTCCGCTGGGCGCGCACCATCATGGTGATGACGAGGGCGAAGATCCCTCCCACGACCAGGATCATGAGCACAGGCATCAGTACGGTCATGGGACGCGATTATGTCGGATGACGCCCGCACCGTCGGCCGGGCGCCGGGAGCGTTCCGGCTGAGTCACTTCTCGTAACCAGGCCAGTTGCTCTCGGTCAGCGACGGAACCGAACTGGGGAGACGGGTGTCGTTCTTGCAGCCGGCCTGTTCGGCGACGTCCCGCGCGAACCGAAGCATGATGTCCACCCCGACCTTGCGGGCTTCGGCCGCGGACAGGCCGCTTCCCTTCATCGGCCGCGCCAGGACATCGACCTTGATGTACCGGTCCCGCTTCATGTACGAGGGTGCCAGAGCAGGGAGAGCAGCGGTGCACTCGAAGAACACCACCTGCGAGGCCCTGAGGTAGTACGCGAGGACACCCATGTCCATCCGGGTGCGGAACCCAGCAAGCCGCACCACACCCACCGCGAACTCACTGCACTACCTCGTCGACTTCAGCATCGCGACAGCCGCCGGCATCACCGCCGACTTGAGCCCGAAGACCGCGAAGACGCCCCCACCCCGGCCAGGAGGAGTAATCAGCAGGGGGAATACGTCCCAGACAACACGACCGAACTACGGCAGCATCGAACTGCACGGCCCGGACCGCCTCAGTACCGGTGTCCCCGCGCCCTACCGAGGACCGGGCCGTGCACACACCGTCGTCACCGATCCCAAGAATCCTCAATTACTGAGACCTGACGGCGAGAAGCAGCACCATCGACTCGGGGTTCACCGGTGGCGGACGTCCGCCTCCGCCTGGATCAGCATCCGCTTGAGCAGGGCGCTGAGTGCGTCCTGCTCTGCCGGGTCGAGCGGGGCGACCATCGAGTCCTCCGCCTGCCCGCGCAGTTCCATCGCGGCCAGCCAGCGGGTGCGCCCCGCCTCGGTGAGCTCCACGTCCACCCGGCGTCGGTCCTGACTGCTGCGCACACGCCGCACCAGCCCTGACTGTTCAAGGGTGTCCAGACGGCCAGTCATACCAGCAGGGGACAGCATGAGTTCAGCCGCTAGCTCGGAGGGGGTGGCCCGCCCCGGAGCCTCGCGCGCGGCGAGCCGGTGCAGTGTGGCGAACTCGAACTCCTGCAGGCCAACCTCGGCCAGGGCGCGGTCTTTGGCTTGGCCGACATGCTTGGCCAGGAGCTGAATGCGGGTGATGATCCCCTCCACCCGCGCGTCGAACGGGGCCTTGCCGCGCCAGCGTGCAAGGTGCACGTCGACGGAGTCGTCCCCTTCCGCGGGCCGCTCCCTGCCCTGACTCTCGGTGTCCATGCCCTCAGTATGCTACGCCAACTTATATTTCGTTGCCAAATGATTAGCTGGCGAAATACTGTGGACGCATGACGCAACCCATGCGCCGACTGCTGGTCGGCCGTACCTGCGCGGCGCTGGCCACCGCGCTGATACCCACCACGCTCACGCTCGCGCTGCTTCGAGGACACGCCTCAGGCTCGACGGGTTCGGCAGGGGATCTGGGCCTGGTGCTGGCATGCGAACTGCTGCCCATGCTGGTGCTGCTGCCGGTCGCCGGCGTGCTGGCGGACCGCTTCCCGCCACAGCGGGTCGTGCTCGCTGCCGATCTGCTCAGGGGCGCGGCGCAGATTGCGATCGGCGCGGAGCTGCTCTGCGGCCTGATCCGGGTGCCCGACCTCGCCGTGCTCGCCGCGGTCACCGGCGCCGCGATCGCCTTCGGCACCCCAGCGGTGCGCACCCTGGTCGCGGCGACCGTCGACGCCGACCAGCGGCTGCGGCTGAACTCACGGCTGGACGTCGCCACCGGCTTGGCCCAGACCGCCGGCCCTGCTACGGCAGGCGGCATGATGCTGATGCTCGGCCCCGGCTGGTCCTCGCTACTGACCGGCGCGCTCTTCATCGGCTCTGCGACCACCCTGGGCGGCCTGCACACCCGCCGGGCCACCAGGCCGACCGACGGCGGCCACGCAAGGTTCCGGGCCCAGTTGCGCGAAGGCTGGACCGAGACCCGGCGCCACCGCTGGTTCCTCACCAATGTGTTGGGCCATGGAGTATGGCATCTGGCGGCCGGCTTCCTGCTCACCCTGGGACCGCTCATCGCTGTCCGGAGCATGGGCGGTGACGGCGCGTGGGTCCTGGTGGCCCAGCTGGGGACCGTCGGCATGCTGGTCGGTGCTTTTGCCGCAGGACGGATGCCGATGCGCCGCCCCCTGGTCGGCGTGGCCGTGGGCGCGGCCGTCTACGCGCTGCCGATGGCGGCCTTCGGGCTGGGAATGGCGCTGCCCTGGGCGGCGTCTGCGTACTTCCTGGCGATGTTCGGTCTAGGAGTGCTCAGCCCGCTGTGGGAGACCGCCATCCAGCGCCGCATCCCGCAGGAGGTGCTCGGGCGGGTAGGCTCCTTCGACACGCTGATCTCGTTTGCCGCCCGCCCGTTGGGCCTGGCCGTGGCCGTTCCGGTTGCCACCCTCCTCGGCACCTCGACACCACTGCTGGCAGGTGCGGTGCTCGTCGCAGCGGCGAACCTGGCCGTGCTGCTGCTGCCCGAGGCATGGGAGCACCCGGAGCCGGTCACGGCACGGAGCGATGCCAGGCGCGAGCCTGTGGCCGCGGCGGGCCAGGGTCACTCGGAGGCCGGCTCCAGGACAGCGGACGGCAGGTAACCGAAGGAATGCATACCCGGTGCCGGCCCGCGCCGTTGCCTTGAAGAAGGCGCGCTGAGCACGGACTCGCGCCCGCGATCAGCTGCGCCGGCCCCTCAGTGGCCGGCGCTGGCGGCGGGCAAGGCGGCCTCCGGCCAGCCCGTCCCGGCCGGAAACCCAATCCACCGAGCGGGCAGGGTCAGCGGCGGCCGAACAGACCGCGACTCTTCCCCGGCCTCCTGGCGGTGGCGCTCCACTGGGCACCTGGTCCGGGCGAGGGATCAGCGGGCCGGTGTGATGGTGACGGTTACGTTGGGACAGTGGCCGGACCTCGGTGATCGCGGCCTGCTCGTGGGTGTCAACGCTCAGGGCCCAGCGCATCTTGGTGGCCACCCAGTCGGTGACGTACTGGCACCGGCAGCCGGCAGCAGCCACGTGGACGGGGCCTGGTCGGCCCTGGACCGGTTCGAGGCAGCCGACACCGCGATCAGCGCGCGCTCGTCACCGAGGCCGTTGGCGTACGCCTCACGTTCCTGCGCGCTCCAGTCGAAGGCGCCGGAGTCCCAGGCCTCCGCGAGCGGGACCAGGTGGTCGATGTCCACACCGCCCGGTTCCTGGATGAAGCGGTCGTCATACGGCGAGAACCACGCTCCCCCGCTCAGCCGGCAGCTCACCCCCTGCTCCGGGGCGACGACGGCTTCCGCCTCCAGCACCTCGGCGCAGGTTATCTGCATTGCCGTCCACGGACTGAGTCACATGTGCCACAGGTGCTCCTATCCGCCGTGCCTCACTGCTAGTGATCACGAGGTGAGGCACAAGAACCACCAGGAGCGTTGATGTTGCGCATAGAACGGGCCGTGTCACCGAGCACGGGAGCCGTGACCATGGTTCTGGTCGACGACCAGACCTACGAGATCCACCCGGAAGCCCGCGACTTCTCGCTGCACTTGCGAGCACGTGGACGATCACCCCACACCCAACGGAACTACCTGCCGCGCGTCGGCCGGTACCTGAACTGGTGCAGGGGCAGGGGAACCGACTGGCAGACCGTTTCCTTGGGCGACCTGGCCCGGTACAAGTTCGGCCTGGAGCTGACCCCGGTCCGGCACAACCAGCAACCGCCCGCCGGTAAGACGGTGAACGCGCACCTCACCACGGTCTGCGAGTTCTTGCGTTTCTGCGCGGCGCAGGGACGTATTCCACAGGAGGTTGCCGATCGGCTGGTCGAGCCCCGCTTCCTTCACCACGCACCGCGTGGTTACCAGCGTGGCGAACATGGAGAGCACAGCGTGATCCGGGCCCGCGTCCTCAGGGCGCTGGAGATCGAGGTACCGCCGGCCACGCTGACCTCCGCACAGTCGCAGTGCATCGTCGATGCCGCGCGGATGGCACGCGATCGCCTGCTGTTGAGCATTCTCCTCACTGGCGGCCTGCGCATTGGGGAAGCCTTGGGTCTGCGGCGCGAGGACATGCACCTCCTGCCGGACGCGACCCACCTGGGCTGCACTCATCGGGGCGCCCATCTGCATGTACGGCCTCAGCAAGACAACGCCAACGGAGCCCGGGCAAAGAGCGGTCGGTCCCGTGTCGTGCCTCTCGTCCGCGAGTGCGTCCAGCGGTACCGCGACCACCTGGCGGAACGCGGCGAGGTGCCGGGGACAGCCGGTTCCGATTACGTGTTCGTCAACTTGGTGGGCCCGTATGCAGCGAGGCCGATGACGTATTCCAACGCCAAGCAGATCATCGAGCGCATCGGCAACCGGTGCGGCTTTCGCGCCCGTCCCCACATGATGCGGCACACGGCTGCCACTCGGTGGATCCGCAGCGGGATCGACCCGGACGTGGTGCAGACGCTGTTGGGCCATGCGTCGTCCGCGAGCATGGCCGTTTACCTGCATGCGACGGACGAAGACCTGCGCACGGCCGTGGAGCTCGCCGCTGCAGGAGCTGGCCAGTGAGCGCGGTCCTCGCCGCGATCCGGGCGCCTCGTAGAGAGGTCAGTGAAGACTGGGGAACGTGGCTGAGCGACCGGCTGGATCCGCAGTGGCGGCGAGACGAGTGGGATCCTGCCACGCACGTCTTCACCGGCTCGGTGAACAACCCGCTGACGGCGGCTCACCCCTGCCGCGTGGTGCGCTGCCCCGCGGTGGTGGAGTCGTTCAAGAGCTACTGTTCCGGATGCGCTCACGACCGGCGCCAGAACGGAAATCCACCAGACTTCGCCTCCACCCACCAGCCCGGATCCCGCCACGGCAACCAGCACGGTGGTGTCAACCGCGGCATAGGTAAAACACAGTTCACGCTGGCGCCGGTGTCGGAAACGGTTCGTACCGAGATCCTGTACGCGCTTGAACAACGTGACCAGCTCGACGTCATCTTGGTGCCCGGCCGCATCCGGTCCCTCGTTCCCCGTCTCCCGGGCGGGCTCGGCTCTCTGCTCGATCTCGCCTCCGGATTCCCCGAGACCCTGGACAGCAACCTGCGTGGTGCGCTCCGCAGCCTGTTGGACCAGCTGGCGCGGGCCCGCAGCGAGTACAACGGCACTGACCCGACCGCCGGCGACATCTGGGAGTGCCGGCTTGTCGGACTGATCGCCGGGAAACGCCGCGAGTATCGGGCGACCTCGGGAACCATCGACTTCACGGTCCTCCAGCAGCCGTGGCTGCGCGAGATCGCCAAAGAGTACGGGCGGCAGGTACGGCCCACCGTCCTGGAGCTGCGGGCCGTGGTGCAGGCGGCAGCCATCGCCTCCGCCGCCCTCGCCGCCAGACTCCACGGGCAGACCCCGCACAAGCTGCAGCTGGCAGACATGAGCGCCGTCGTCGATGCGTTCCGCGCCGCGCACAACCCGAAGACCGGCGAGCCCTACGGCAGTCAGCACCGTCGCGCTCTGCTGGGCCACTGGCGCCGTTTCCTCGACCGTGCCCGCCTGCTCGGTCTCATGGACCAGATTCCCGGCGCCTTCGCCCTGTCCCCGGCCTTCCACCAAATGGAAGTTCCGGCGGAGGATGCCGAGGACGACCTCGGCCGCGCGATCCCCGAGCACGTCATCGCCCAGCTCGATCAGCACCTGCACTTGATCGGCACCAGCTACGAGCGCAAGGGCTGGACTGCCGGCGACTATGAGCAGATGTACGCCGCGTACTACCGGATCGTGCGCGACACCGGCCGCCGCCCGGAAGAAGCAGCCCGTCTCCGTCGCAGCTGCGTCCAGCGCATCGACGGCAAACCCACCCTCATCTACGACAACCTCAAACGCCGCCGCTACGGACGCCGGCTTCCCATCACGGAGGACACCGCACGCCACATCGAGACATGGGAGAATAAGCTGTCGGCCCTGCCCGTGCGCGCCGTGGCACAGGAATGGCTCTTTCCCGCCCCGGGGCAGAACCGCACCCGCCGCGGCCACATGTCCGCGCACCACTTCTCCGCCAAGATCTTCCGGACCTGGGTGGACCGCATCCCCCACTTGCTCGGCGAAGGACTCGACGACGAAGGCAGCCCCGTGCCGTACGACCGCGCGGAAATCACCGTGTACGGCCTGCGCCACGCCTACGCACAACGGCATGCCGACGCCGGCGTCCCGGTGGACCACCTGCGCGAGCTGATGGACCATCGCGAGATCGACACCACCATGGGCTACTACAAGGTCTCACTGGAGCGGAAACGCAAAGCCGTCGAGACCGTCGCCCGGCTGACCATCGACCGTCACGGCAACCCCCGGGGCTACGCCGACGCCCTGGCCTCTGAGGGCCAGACCGTCGCCGTCCCCTACGGAGGGTGCAGCGAACCCAGCAACGTCAAGGCCGGCGGGCAGCACTGCCGCATCCGCTTCCAGTGCGCCGGCTGCGACTTCTACCGCCCCGACCCCTCCTACCTCCCGGCCCTACAGCAGCAGGTCGCCGAGCTGCGGGCCGACAAGGAAGCTGCCCTGGCCATGGGTGCTGCCGACTGGGTCATCCGCAACTTCGACGATCAGATCACCGGCTACAACAAGGCACTGAGCCAGATGAGGGCCACCCTGGAGACCCTGCCCGAGCCGGAGCGAACGGCCGTTGAAGAGGCGGCGCGAGAACTACGCAAGGCACGCTCGGCCGCTGCCTTCATCCCCGTGGACGGGCTGACCATCCGGAGCTCACATGACCAGCACTGAATCGACCCGCGACGTTCGCATTGCCCGCCTGCGCCGGGCCCGCCAGGCGGACAGCGAAACCAAGGCCACCCGCACGCAGGGCGCCATCCAGGACCTGCTCAACGCCGGCCAGCGAGTCTCCTTCGCCCGGGTGGCACGCGAAGCAGACGTATCGACCTGGTTCGTCTACAACACCCCCGCCATCAACACTGCGATCCGCACTGCCATGAGCGACCAAGCCCAATACGGCAGGGAAGCAGCCGCGATGCCCCGACTCGAGCGGGCCACGCCCGCAAGCCTGCACACCGACCTTGCACTCGCCCGCGAAGAGATCCAAGAACTCAAACGCGAGCGCGACGCTTTGAAGCGCCGTGTCCAACTCACTCTGGGCGCGGAAATCGACAGCCTGGCCCACACCAATCTCGTCCGCCGGATCCAGGACCTGGAACGCCAGAATCAGGCTCTGAGCAGAGATTTCGCCGAGGCCCACGCCCGTGCTGGAAGGCTCACCGAGCAACAGGAGGAAGCGGACGAGACCATCGCCTCACTGCGCCTTGCGCTGCGCAAGGCGATGCGGGCCGTGACGTGAGGCTGCCGGTCCGCCAATAAACAGGCGGAGCAGCAGCATCGATCTCACCGGGGTCAGTAGGCACGCGCCACGATAGCGACGTTGCCCGGCTGGTCGTCGCTCTCCGGAACAGAACCGTCTGCGGCGACCAGGCACCGTACGGACACTCCCTGTTCGGCTAGCTTCGCCTCGCCCTCCACGCCCAGCGTTTCCCAGGCGATGCGCGCCCAGCCGGTGCTCGCGGCCTCCGTAGCCTCCTTGACCGTGGTCACCTCGACGGTGAGGTCGTTGCGGCGCTTACGGGACTGCGCCAGCAAAAGCGCCTGGTCGTCCTCCAGTACCTTGGGCAGGACCTCGGACAGTGCCCCGATCGGCGTCGGCTCCTTGCTTCCCGCTACGCGGCGGACCAGCACGGCCGTGCCGTTCTCCACGTCGCGTGGTCCGACCTCGATGCGTACGGGTACCCCTTTGAGTTCCCAGTCGACCGCGCGGCGGCCGAAAGGCGTGTCAACGCGGTCGTCAACGTGTACGCGGACACCAGTCGTCTTCAGTCGGTCACCGATCTCGCGGACGGTGGCCAGGACCGCGTCGTCGCCCTTGACGGCCACGACGACCACCTGGACCGGGGCCAGACGCGGCGGGATGCGGAGTCCGTCATCATCGCCGTGCATCATCACCAGTGCGCCGACCATTCGGGTCGTGGAGCCCCAGGACGTCTGCCAGACGTATTCCTCACGGCCGTCCTTCGACAGGTACCGCGTCTCGAACGCCCTGGCGAAGTTCTGCCCCAGTTCGTGGCTGGTGGTCATCTGGAGAGCCTTGCCGTCACCCATCATGCCCTCCAGGGTGAGCGTGTTGATCGCGCCAGCGAACCGCTCCCTGACCGTCTTGCGCCCCGGCACGACATCCATAGCGAGGACGTTCTCCAAGAAGTCGGCGTACACCTCCCGGTGGATGCGTGCGGCGTAGTGCTTGGCGTCCTCGTAGGTGGCATGTGCCGTGTGGCCTTCCTGCCACAGGAACTCCGTCGTACGAAGGAACACGCGGGGCCGGAGCTCCCAGCGGACCACGTTCGCCCACTGGTTGATCAACAGCGGCAGGTCGCGGTAGCTCTGCACCCACTTGGAGAAGTAGTCGTTGACGATGGTTTCAGAGGTGGGGCGGACGACGACGGGCTCTTCCAGTTCCTTGCCGCCACCGTGGGTGACGACGGCCAGTTCGGGTGCGAAGCCCTCGACGTGCTCAGCCTCCTTCGTCAGGTATGACTGCGGGATGAAGAGCGGAAAGTACGCGTTCTGGGCGCCGGCCGCCTTGATCCGGGCGTCCAGCTCCTGCTGCATCCGTTCCCACAGGCCATAGCCGTACGGTCGGATGACCATGGTGCCGCGCACCGGACCGTTGTCGGCCAGTTCGGCCTTGCTGACCAGGTCCTGGTACCAGCGGGGGAAGTTGTCTGCCTGGGGGGTGAGAACGGGTGCTTTTGCCATGGCGGGCAGAGTAGGACGCGGCTCCGCCGGGGCGCGAACCGATTACTTCTCACACGTCAGGTTCCCAGCCGGTCCAGTAACCGCCACTGCCGAGCTCCTTGTGCCTCACGTCCCTCAGATCCGTTGGCACGTTAGTATCGCCGTGCACCGAGGGCACTGTGCATTACTCCACTCCGTGAGTGCAGATAACGCGGGTGTTGCAGCCGCCCTTGTCGGCGTCGACCCAGTGCTCGAACTTCGTGCGCTCGTACCCGGTGCGGTCCTCGCTGCGCACCGGTAGCTGGGCGAGGGCGTCCTGAGCGGCGCGGCGGGGCCGGGGCGGCGTGCGCGGTCGTCGAAGCGAGGAAGGCGGCGAGTACGGCGGCCGCAGCGACGGTGGTGCGGGCCAGGCGCACGAATGGACGACCTGGACGAGGAGCTGCCGGTGCTCTCCTTCGCCGGACCCTGCGACTACCGGCCGCGCGTCCATGCCCGCGGCCGGGACACCGCCATCGGCCTCGCGCCGGAGGAGGTCACCGAGTGATACCTCGTCCAGCTATGGCCGGCACCGGCACGGGACGTGGCCGTACTGCGCCAGACCGACACCTACGGAGCCTCCGTCCGAGCGCGCTGAGGGCGTCGCTCTCACCCCTCCCCTGCCTTGAGGACCGGCGGACCTTCTCGCCAGATGTGCGGAGCCGGTCGTGTACCGACGGCCGGGCATTTCACCGGGGGCCGTCGCCGACCAGCGGCGGCCGTGCAGCCGTTCGTACACGGCCGACTGGACACGGACCTCGGCATCGGAGACTGAAGCACAAAGCCCCGGCCAGCATGCTGGCCGGGGCTGAACCCGCAAAGGGGTGTGATGGTGAAGGGCGGTCGCCTGCGCGGCGAAAGGCAATGCGAGGCTTCAGCCGAACGATCGTCCTCGCATGCGATAGATGAGGCCCGGGGACACTGTTCCCTTCACCATCACGGCTGGTTCAACCACACCTGCCCGGCGAACATTCCCGCGCGCCTACAAGATCTCGGGATCTTCCCGGGCGTTGCACCGCTTGTTCTCCCCTGGCGTGTTCACCCGACCGGGTAGGGCTGCCTCGCGGCGACGACGGACTGCGCGCGGTGCCGGCGCGTGATGCCCGGTATGACGGCGTCGGCGCCGCGTTGGCCGCCGCCTGGTGGCTGGGCGACACGGCGCCCTGTCCGTAGGGCGGCGACCGCCCAGCGGCTCCGGGCCGGGATCGGGGCGACGGGGGCGGTGGTGATGCGGTGCAGGGTGTTCTCCGGTGGATTGATGTGGTCCGTGGCATGTGGCTGGGCGGTCGGCGTCACGCGTGCCGGCTCAGCGCCCGCAGCGCCAGCCGGCCGCACAGCGCGGCGAGCGGTAGCTCGGCGCCGAGCGCCATGGCGACCGCGGTGGCGAAGTCGCCGCCCGGGGCCGCGGTCGTGGTGTCGAACCAGGCGTCCACCACAAGCAGCGTCGCGGTCGCGGCGGCTGCTAGGGCGTGCCGTCGGTCGCCGCGGGCGGCGAGGAGGCCGGTGGCGATCAGGCCGAGCGCCTCCAGCGCGTCGAGCCCGACCCAGGCGACCGGCCAGTGCGCCGCGGTCGCGGTGGCCGGCAGGCCGGTCGCCAGCACGTACAGCCACGGCAGCAGGGCGAGCCCGCAGGCGACCAGCAGCCACCCGGTCCGCCGCACGCCCCGCGCCGGGCGCGGCTCCTGCGCCTCTTCGTGGAGCGGGATGACCTCGGCACGGTCGAAGCCCTCTGCACCGGCCAATTCGTCATTGTCAAACGCTAGTTGACGCATCGTCTTCTCCCGCTCCCCGCCGGCTCTCCCCCTCACGTGCTCCACCCTCCGCCGCACACCAGGGCGCCGTCAGTCACGCAGGGTTCCGACCCGGGGTGGAGACAAGTGCACCCCCGAAGCGGGCGGGAGCGTCATGGCACCGGGATGGCCTGCGGCTTTACCGTTTGACGCATGCAACTCACGACGTGGCCGCAGCTGGTGCTGGGCCGGCCGTTCCGCAGGGCGGGACGGACCGCGCTCGTCGCCGCCGGCCTGCCGCTCCACCTTGCCGTGGTGCCGCTGTGGCTCTGGCTGCTCGGCACGATGGCGGCGTTGGTGCCGGCCCTGACTCCGCTGCCCGTGCTGCTCACGCTCGTGGTGACACCCCTGCTGACCGCCGGGCAGCGGCGCCGCTACCGTGCGCTCGTCGGCAAGGACCTCCCGCGTCCCGCCGTACCCGGGCCGGGACGCAACTGGAAGTCGGCGGTGCGCCGGCTGACCGGCCGGGCCTTGTGGCGGCAGGTCTGCTACCACGCCGTGGCGGGTCCGCTGTTCGCCGTCCTGGACCTCGCCGTCCTCGCCGTCTGGGCCGCCGCTCTCGTGGCCGCCTCCATCTACGTGTGGATCTGGGCGCTGCCCCCGCAGTGGCGGGTCACCGACCTCGGGTACACCACGCAGGCCGCGTACATCACCGCCGGCGGCCTCGCCCTGCTGTTCCTCGGGCCCCGGCTGACCGGCGCTCTGGTGCGGCTGGAGACCCGGGCGGCCGAGGTCCTGCTCGGCCCCAGCCGCACGGAGAAGCTGGCCCGCCGGGTCGCCGACCTCGCCGAGAGCCGGGCCGGTGTGCTCGACGCCGCCGACGCCGAGCGGCGGCGGATCGAGCGCGACCTGCACGACGGCGCGCAGCAGCGCCTCGTCTCGCTCGCCGTCAACCTGGGCCTGGCCAGGGCCACCCTCGGCGACCTGCCGGAGGACGCCCGCAAGGTGATCGACGAAGCGCACCGCGAGGCGAAGGAGGCGATCGCCGAGCTGAACAACCTGGTGCGCGGCCTGCATCCGGCCGTCCTTGAGGACCGCGGCCTCGACGCCGCGCTGTCCGGGGTCGCCGCCCGCCTCCCGATCCCGGTGCGCGTGGTGGTGGACCTGCCGCAGCGCCCCTCACCCACAATCGAGGCCGTCGCGTACTTCGTGGTCTCCGAAGCCCTGACGAACGTGGTCAAACACGCCCAGGCGACCCGGGCGGACGTGACCGTGGAGCGGATCGGGGAGACACTGCTGGTGGTCGTCGCGGACGACGGAGCGGGCGGCGCGGATCTCGCGGCGGCCGACGGCACCGGGCTCGCCGGGCTCTCCAAGCGCGTCGCGTCCGTCGACGGCACGTTCTCCTGCCGCAGCCCCGCCGGGGGCCCGACCGTCATCACCGTGGAGCTGCCGTGCGCGCCGTGATCGCCGAGGATTCCCTCTTGCTGCGCATCGGCGTGGTCAAGGTTCTGGAGGCGGCCGGCTTCGAGATGTGCGCGCAAGTCGCCGACGCGGAAGCGCTGCTGGCGGCCGTCGAGGAGCACCGGCCCGACATCGCCGTGGTCGACGTGCGCATGCCGCCCGGCTTCACCGACGAGGGAGTACGCGCCGCGCTGGTGATCCGCCGCCAGTACCCGCGTACCGCCGTGCTCCTGCTGTCGCAGTACGTGGAGGAGCGGTACGCCGCCGATCTGCTCGCCGCCAACACCTCGGGCGTCGGCTATCTGCTCAAGCAACGGGTCGCCGACGTCGAGGAGTTCGCCGAGGCGGTACGCCGGGTGGCGGCCGGCGGCACTGCGCTCGACCCGCAGGTCGTCGCGCAGCTGCTGGTGCGCCGGCACAGCGATCCGCTCGACCGGCTGACACCGCGCGAGCGGGAAGTGCTGGAGCTGATGGCGGGCGGCCGGTCCAACTCCGGCGTCGCCGCCGAGCTGGTCGTGAGCGAGAGCGCGGTCGCCAAGCACATCAACAGCATCTTCACCAAGCTCGACCTGCCCAAGGCCCACACCGACCACCGCCGCGTCCTAGCGGTACTGCGTTTCCTGGGCGTTGCGACCGCATAGTGCGCGATCACACCCCCATGCCCAGTCGACAACGGTGCTGAGCCCTCGCGGCCGATGGCAACTGCCGGCCCCTAGCCTTCCATCTCACCGCCGGACAGGCCGGTGACCGCGCCTGCCTTCGCTGACGTGATGGCGCGGCTGCGTGTTCCCCGACGGCATGGACGGCCCCCGACCCGGCCTGCGGCAGTCCTCGCAGACAAGGCGTATTCGTCGCGGGCCGTCCGTGAGCACCTCAGGCGGCGCGGCATCCGGGCGGTCATCCCCGTGCCGGCCGGTCAACGCGGCCACCGTCTGCGACGCGGCAGCCGGGGTGGCAGGCCACCCGCGTTCGACCGCGAGACCTACAAGCAACGCGACACGGTCGAACGCCGCATCAACCGCTTGAAACAGTGGCGAGGCATCGCCACCCGCTACGAGAAGACAGCAGCCACGCCCCGCTCGTGATGTGTCCGGCCATCATCGGGCGTACCGCTACCGGTCCGTGCCGTGCGTATCGTCGCGACCACGGCTGTTGGGCATGCGCCCCGCACACTGCGGGCCGCGTCCGTGACGCGGCCCGCAGTCGCTTCCCCGGCCGGCCGTGCGAGCGGCGGCCGGGGTAGGGGATCAGGGAGCGATGACCAGCCTGCTGATCTGTCCACCGTCGAGCGTGAAGTCGTAGCGGAGGTCGATCGTGTTGCCGGGGAAGTTGCCGTCGAGCCGCTGGGTGACGGTCCAGCGGTCCGGTCCGTCCTGCGCGGCCCCCAGACAGGTGGTGGTGTACGTGTACTCCGAGGCGGCACGGTTCAGCCACCGCTCAATGGCGGGCAGGCCGTCGTACGTCTTCCCGTCGTCGGTGACCCGGGCGTCCGGCGTCATGAGTGCCGCCGACGCCGAGGCGTCTCCCGCGTTGTGCGCGGTGAGGTAGTGGCGGATCACCTCGGGCAGGTCGTCCCGCTCCACCTGGGTGGAGGCACGAACGGCGCGGCCAGCACCCCCTCGGCGAACAGTGCTTCCAGTCGTGCTCGGTAGGGCTCGGTAGGGTTCGTCAAGGACGTCGAACACGAAGGCGAGCAGATTCGCACTATGGCCGATCACCGTCGGCTGGAGTCAGCGGCGCTGTGCGGTGCGGTTCGAGGAGTCGGGCGAGCCAGTCCGTGCGGGTGCGGCGGGCTGTGATCGAGAGGTGTGCCTGCGGGTACAGGGCGTCGAAGCCGTGGAAGCCGCCCGCCCAGACGTGTAGTTCGACCTGGCCGCCCACCGCCCAGATGCGAGTGGCGTAGTCGGTGTCCTCGTCACGGAAGACCTCTGCGGAGCCTGTGTCGATGTACGTGGTCGGCAGACCCGAGAGATCCTCGGCCCGCGCCGGCGAGATGTACTCGGACACCTCTGCGTCGGTGAGGTCGCCGAGGACCGAGTTCCATGCGAACGCGTTCATCTCACCGGTCCAGACGCCGGGCACGCCGGAGTACTGGCGGCTGGAGGTGCTGGTGTTGCGGTGGTCGAGCATGGGGCAGATCAGCATCTGCGCGGCGATCGCCGGGCTGCGGAGGTCGCGGGCCAGCAGGGTGACGCCGGCGGCGAGGCCGCCTCCCGCGCTGGCGCCCGCGACGACGATCCGGGCGGGGTCGATGCCCAGTTCGGCGGCGTGATCAGCGACCCAGAGCAGTCCCTGGTAGCAGTCTTCGACCAGGGTGGTGCCGGTGGCCTCGGGTGCGAGCCGGTAGTCCACGGAGACCACGACCGCACCGAACTCGTCGAGCCACTCCAGCGGTATGTCGATCTGCGAGAAGCGGTCGCCCATGACCATTCCGCCGCCGTGGATCCAGTAGACGCAGGGTGCGGCGGTGGTGCGATCGGTGTTCGCGGGGCTGAAGACGGACAGGGGGATGGGGGCACCGTCCTCGGCGGGCACGGTGATCTCCAGCCGGTCGACGTGCCGGTGGGCGAGGAGGGACTCAATGGACGTCGACGGGAGTCGGCGCAGTTGCGCGAGTATTTCTGGACCGAGCTGGGACATGAGGGGCATGTCGGCGAGCAGTTCACGCAGTTCGGGGTCAAGGGCAGGTCGTGCCGTGGTCATGGTGCTGCCTTTCGTGGGGTGGTGGCGAACGGTCGGGCGAGAAGAGGGCCGCTCGGCAGGGACCGAGGCGGCAGGAAGGACCAGGGGATCGATCGGCGGGTCAGAAGGTGGCCTTTCCGCGGACCGGCACGTAGTCGGTGTACTCGGACTCCTTGGCCAGCAGTCCGTCGATCTGCGCCACGATGGCCTGGGCGGCCTCGCCGGCGAAGATCCGGTGGTGGTCCTCCTCGCTGGTCCAGCCCTCGGTGACGTGGACGACGTCGGGATCGGACGCGGAACGGGAGACGAGGTAGACGACGCAGTGTTCGCTCGCGCCGGGGCTGCCCTCGTTCAGACCGGTGAGCAGCAGGTCGACCAGCCGGTCGCCCATCCGGGGCCTGGCGGTCAGGGTGGCGGTGAAGCCGTAGTTGGCGATCACGGATGCCTTCTTCTGTGGTGATGGAGTGAGGTGATCCCATTCAACCCATGTGACCTGCGAAAACGTTAGAACGATGCTCGCTCGTACTTGCACGATCCTCTCGGTCACGGGAGTCGTGGTGCCGAATGGTGCTGCAATGGAGGCATGTACCTCGAAGAGCTCCGCACCCTGCTGGCCCGGCATGCCCGGCCCGACTGGACCACCGCCATCGACGGCGTCCTCATCTCGAAGGTCGACCGGTCCGATCCGCCGTCGCCCTCGATGTCGGGCACGGTGCTGGCGGTCATCGCCCAGGGCGCCAAACGACTCGCCCTGGGCGACCGGGTGTACGAGTACGGCCCAGGGCAGTACCTGGTCGCCTCCGTCGACCTGCCCGTCACCGGACAGTTCACCCAGGCCGACCCCGAGCTGCCGGCGCTGGGGTTCGGTCTCGTGCTGGAACCGTCCGCCGTCGCCGAGTTGCTGCTGCAGGCCGGGCCCGGAGACACTCCTCGCGCCGACGGAGGCACTCCGTCGGGGATCGCCGTCAGCGACGCTTCGGCCCCGTTGCTCGACGCGGTGGTCCGGCTGCTGCGCCTGCTGGACGAACCCCGCGACCGGGCCGTACTGGCCCCGCTGGTCAAGCGCGAGATCCTGTGGCGCCTGATCACCGGCGAGCAGGGTGCGACGGTTCGCCAGCTCGGCCTGGCCGACAGCAGCCTCAGCCACGTCTCCCGGGCCGTGCGCTGGATTCGCGAGCACTACGCGCAGCCCTTCCGGGTCGAGGACGTGGCGCGGCTGTCCGGCATGAGCGTCTCCGCCTTTTACCGCAACTTCCAGGCGGTGACCGCGATGAGCCCCATCCAGTTCCAGAAGCAGATCAGGCTGCAGGAGGCCCGGCTGCTGCTCGCCACCCACCCGGGCGACGTCACCGGGGTCGGTCACCGCGTCGGCTATGACAACCCGTCACAGTTCAGCCGGGAATACCGCCGCCAGTTCGGCGCGCCGCCCAGCCGGGACGCCGCCCGCCTGCGCGACGCCGTGCGTGCCCCCGCCGGTGTCCTGCCCTGAGCGGGATGCAACCGCGGAGGAGGATTGTGCAAGGGCGAGCGAGGATAGTTCTACTATTTCCGCAGGTCAGGGCGATTCAATGGGATTACCAGTTCTTCTGCGGAGCAGGAACGTGACTGCGCTCCGCGGATCCCATCACATCGCCGAGGGGCACAGCATGAAGACAGTTCTGATCACGGGTACGTCGTCCGGATACGGCCGGGCGACCGCCCTCCACTTCCACGCGCAGGGGTGGAACGTCATCGCCACGATGCGCACCCCCCGTGCGGGCGTCCTGCCCGAGTCGGACCGGCTCCGTGTCGTCGAACTCGACGTGACCAAGCCCGCGAGCATCACGGCCGCGCTTGAGGCGGCGGGACCCATCGACGTCCTGGTCAACAATGCGGGCGTCCCCTCGATCGGTGTGTTCGAGGGCACCCCCATGGCCCGGGTACGGGAGGTGTTCGAGACCAACACCTTCGGTGTGATGGCGACCTCGCAGGCGGTGCTGCCCCAGTTCCGCGAGCGCGGCTCCGGCGTGGTGATCAACGTGACCTCCAGCGTGGTGCTGGGCCACATGCCGCTCACAGCCGTCTACAAGGCGAGCAAGATGGCCATCGAGGGGTTCACCTCGTCCCTCGCGCTCGAACTCGCGCCGTTCGGTGTGCAGGCGAAGACGGTCGAGCCAGGCGCCTGCCTCACGACGAACTTCGCCACCAGGGCGACGAATAGCGCCTCACTGGACGAGCTGGTCCCGGCGCCCTATGCAGCGTGGGCGAAGAAGGCCATGGACTCCTTCACAGGCCAGGACCTGTTCACCAAGGAGACCGATGTCGCCGAGACCGTGTGGCGAGCCGTGCACGACACGACCGGCCAGCTGCGATTCCCGGCCGGTCCCGACGCGGTCTGGCTCGCCCAGGCGAAGTGACCGACCAGCAGGCAAGGTGACGTGTACTGACGCCAGAAAACGGTCCCGCGCACACATGCGCGGGACCGGGCCGCCGTGTTCTGTGTGCCGTCGCCCGGGAGCTCAGCGCCGCTCACCAGGGCACGGGCGTTCCGTCCCAGGAGAAGAAGCCGCCGGTGGGACCGTCGTCTGGCAGCAGGGCCAGGCGGGCGGCTCCCTGGGCGGCCTCGGCCGGGTCGTCGCCGGCAGCGGCGGCCAGCGGGTTGAGGTCGGTGGCCCGCATGCCGGGGGCGAGCGCGTTGACCTTGAAGCCGTCCTGGGCCAGCGTCTGGGCGTACAGGACGGTGAGGGCGTTGAGGGCGGCCTTGGACGACCGGTAGGCGGCGGCGCCACCGCTTCCCGGGGTGAACTGGGGGTTGGGGTTCGTGCTCCAGGTCAGCGATGCGGTGCCGCTGGAGATGTTGACGATGCGCGGATGCGGGGACCGGCGCAGGGCGGGCAGGAAGGCATTGGTCACCGCCACCACCCCGAAGACGTTGGTCTCGTATGTGCGCCGGAACTCCTCGACGCTCGTGTCGGCCGGCGGGGCGAGTGACGGTGAGATCCCGGCGTTGTTGACCAGCACGTCCAGACGGTCCACCTGGGTCGCGGCCCGTGCGATGCCGTCAAGATCTGTCACGTCGAGGACCAGCAGGCGGGCGCCTGCGCCGATCTCCTCGACGGCTCGCTGTCCGAGCCCGCGGTCGCGAGAGCCCACGTACACGGTGAGGCCCTCGGCGGCGAGGAGCCGGGCGATGTGCTTGCCGATGCCCTTGTTGGCACCGGTGACCAGAGCTGTGCGATCGTTCATGGCAACTACCGTTCCCTGGCTGTGGGCGCCCTGCCAGGGACAACCTGTACCAGGCAGTGGGAGGAAGCGGCATGGCACGGCAAGAGCTGGCCCGCTTCCTGCGGGACCGCCGGGCGGGCCTGCGTCCACACGAGATCGGCCTGACGGCGACGGGCACCGATCGCCGGACACCGGGCCTGCGCCGCGAAGAGGTGGCGGAACTCGCCCACATGTCGGTCGACTACTACACGCGGCTGGAGCAGGCCCGGGGCCCGCGGCCGTCCACCCGGATCCTGGACGCGTTGTCCCAGGCACTACGGCTCACGCCGGCCGAGCGCAGCCACCTGTTCCGCCTGGCGGGATCGAGCGCGCCGCCCGGCATCAGCGCCGTGCGGCGGGTACGCCCGCATGTGGCCCGGATGCTGGAGCGGCTGCCGGAGACCGGTGCCATCGTCACTGACGCGGCGTACGGAGTCGTCGCCTGGAACCCCCTGGCCCAGGCACTGCTCGGCGGAGATCTCGGAGGCGGGAGGACGAACCTGGCCCGGCGCCGCTTCCTTGGCCAGGGGCGGATGTACGAGAGCTCCAGCGCCGAGGAGTTCGGGCACATTGTGGTGGCGCGGCTGCGACGGGCCGCCGACCGCTACCCGCATGACCCGCAGCTGACCGCTCTGCTGGCCGAACTGCACACCAGCAGCGAGGAGTTCCGACAGATATGGCAGACGCGTCCGGTCCACGCCCCCGGGCACCGCACCAAGATCCTCGATCACCCGGAGACCGGCACGCTGCGGTTGAACTGTGACGTCCTGCTCGTGCCCGAGGATGACCAGGAAGTCGTCCTGATCACGGCCGACCCCGGATCACCTGCCGCGCGGACCCTGCACAGGCTGGCCAGGCAGGCGACCTGAAACATCAGACTGGCACAGGTCTCGCCAGTGGTTACAGAGCGTCGCAACTACATGATGGGAGGAGGGCCCGATCCCACTGGGTTCGTACAGCGGCACGCGGCAGGTCTCCCGGGCGGCTCCCGCCGGTTTCGCCGACGGCGGCAGGATCAGGTCGCTGCTGGAGAAGGGCGCCACTTTGCTGCTGCGCTCCGTCGACCACTGGCACGAGCCCACACGCGAGGCGCTTGCCGCGCTCGCCGGAGAACTGGGCCGGGGCCGGACGGCGCCGACTGGCGCGCCGGCCCGATCGACTCGGCGGGCCCCGAGCCCGCGTAGATCCCGCGGACCACGCTCGACGCCGGCGAGGTGCTCTACGTGCCGCGCGGTTTCGCGCACTGCGCGACGGGCAAGCGCGGGCTGTCCGCCCACTTGCCGATCACGGTGCGCGACGTCGGAACGGCGGATCTGGGGGCCGCGCTCGGCGGCCCGCTCGCGGAGGGTCTTCCCGCCGAACGCCCCCTCGGGGACGAGGCGATCACCGGTCCCGCGGAACGGCTGCTCCAGGACGCGCGCGACCGCCCCAGGGGCCTGTCGGCCGCCGACCTCGTCGGCATGGCCCGGCGACGGACCGTCGCCCTCATGCCTGGCCGCCCCGAACAGGCCAGTCTCGCGCGGCTCGGCCGAGGACACCGTACACATGGCCTCATGAGGGTCCCGCGCGGCAGGCGGCCGGCCACCGGCCGACTCCCGCACAGGCGTGCCCTGGCGGCCGGCGCTCACCCGTCGGCCGGTCCTGGGACGTCGTGTCCATCGCCCGGCACCACGTCCCTGATCTGGCGGCGCGATTGGATGTCGAGTTTCGGATACGCCTTGTAGAGGTGGTATCCGACGGTGCGCGGGCTGATGAACAGTGCCTGGGCTATCTGCCGGTTGGTCAGTCCCTGCCCCGCGAGCTGGAGCACCTGCCGCTCCTGCGCCGTGAGCGCGTGCCAGCCCTCCTTCGCCGACGAGGAGCGTATCGCGCAGGCGTCGAGTTCCCGCTGGGCGCGGTCGGCCCACAGCGGGGCGCCGACCAATCCGAAGGTCTCGACGGCGGCGAGCAGTTCCTCGCGTGCGAACCGGGTCCGCCGGGCTCTCCTGAGCCGTTCGCCGAACAGGAGCCGGGTGCGGGCCCGCTCGAACTCGTTGGGATGCGCGACGGCCAGCACCTGGTGGAACATCCGCTCCATACGGTCGGGGTCCTCCTCCAGCAAGGCCTCGCAACGCAGTACCAGGGCTTCGGTCCCGCAGGCACGTGCCTGCGGTCCGCTCCGCCGCCACAGGTCCAGCATCTGCCTGGCCCGGGGTGTCTCGAAGGTGCGGTAGGCGGCCTCGATCATGTCGAACACGGCGAGCGAGCCACGACCGCCCAGGGCGGTCCCGGCCACGCCGGTGGGGGACGACGGCAGCAGCCTGGGCGCCTCCTCCGGTCTACCCTCGCTGAGCGCGGCGAAGGCCAGGGCGCCCTGGGCCGCCAGCCGGACGGAGTCCGTGACGTGCACGGCCGCGTCCTTCAGGCACGCCTCGGCCTCGGCACGGCAGGCCGCCACCTCGCCCACCACCGCGTGCAGCCAGGCGTTCAGGCTGCGCAGGTACCCGGTGAGGATGACCTGCCCGGTGCGCTCCGCGCTCGAAAGACCCTGGCGGATGTGGTCCCTGGCTTGGTTCCAGCGGCCCAGCCACGCTTCCAGGCAGGCGGCCCAGTAAGCGGCCACTGGGACGGATCCCCACTCACCGTCCTTCAGGGCACGCCGCAGAAGCTCGGTGTAGAAGGCCCGGTGCCGTTCGGGGTCGCCCGGCGGCAGCGGGCAGCCGGGCGGAGGAGCGGTCGCCGCCGTCCGGCTGCCCGCTGCCGCCGGATCCTCGGGACGGTCCGTGGCGCGGGTCCGGTCGACCGCGTCCGGTGGACCGGCCAGAACGCGCAGGGCAACGGGGTCGCCGGTGCGCTCCGGCAGCGGTCGTGTGCCCGCCGCCTCCACCAGCTTCGCCCGTGCGCTGTGCGCCTCTTCGAGCACAGCTGGGTCCCCCGCCAGCCATGCGGCTGAGATCGCCATGTTCAGCGTGTCGACGGCGAAGGCGGGATCGTCGGCGCCTGTCATCCGTGCCGCCGCCAGCAGTTCTCCGACCGCTGCGGCCGGTGAGCGGGTCACGAGGGTGACGAGGCCCTGGAGTCTGGCATAACGATTCATCAGCCCGGTCTCGCGCACCGTGCGCGCCTCGTCGAGCAGTTCCGCGAGACGCTCGGTCCTCCCTTGTGCGAAGGCGTGTTCCACCGCTTCGAGAGCCGCCGTGCCCCGTGGCGGGCGGTGTTCCGCCGATGCCCCGAGCCCGAGCAGCCGGTCCGGCAGCGCGGCGCCGACGATGGCGCGGCGCACGACGACCGGCAGGGATTGCCGGGCGCCCCCGGGGTCCGGCCGGATATGGACGCGGCACGCGACCGGGGCGGAAACACTGGCGGCGACCGGTTCGGCCGGCGGTTCCACGGTGCTCGCGCGGCACGGCGCCATGCCGGCCGGCGGTTCGACGGTCCCCCTGTGGCCCGGCGCCGCGCCGGCCGGTGCTGCGGGCCCGTCCGGCCGCAACCCGTGCCCGGGGAGGCGTACGGACGTCAGGACTCTCGACGCGCCGCGCAGCAGGAGGGGGATCCCGCCCGACGCCTCGACGAATCGGTTCCGCGTCTCGGCCGTGCTGGAGGGCACCAGCCATTCCACCAGGGCCAGGCTCTCCGACTCGCTGAGCGGGCCAAGGGTCATTCTCTCGCCGTCGACCCTCCCCGCCCGGCCTCCCGCGCCGGCTCCGGCGCACACCAGACAGAGCGGGACCCCTCCGATCCGCCGGGAGAGGAAGGAGACGATCGCGGCCGATTCCCTGTCGAGCAGGTGGAAGTCGTCCACGAGCACCATCAGAGGCGTCTTCCGCGCCGCCGCCTGCAACGCCCCCGTCACTGCCATGCGGACGAAGAAGGGGTCGGCGGAGCCCTCCTCCAGCCCGAGGACGACGCGCAGTGCCGTCCGCTGCGGCCCCGGCAGTCCTTCGACGCTGCCGCGTATGGGGGCGATCAGCCGCTCGGCGGCGGCGAAGGGCAGGGCCGCCTCGTCGGAATGACCTGTGACGCGTAATAACCGGAACGCCGTCGCGTGCGTCCGTGCGACCTCGTCCAGGAGAGCGCTTTTCCCGATTCCGGGCCGCCCGCCGAGGAACACGGCACTCCCTCTACCCCGCAATGCGGCCGCCGCCAGAGAGGAGAACCTGTGTAATTCACTGCTGCGACCGAAAAGCACGGCGCCTACTCCTTCAGTACCCGGTGTTTGGACGACGTCCTCGCGAGGGCCCACCCGGAGTTGACCCCTCCGGTACCCGCCGCAGCCGATCCATACCCCCTGCCAGCTGGGCCCATACGACCCGCCGAGAAACCCGGGTAAAAGATTGATTCATAGGGCATCCAGAAGGGAACATTCGGGTAAAGGCTCGTCCATGAATCCGTAGGCGCGCACATCGACCACAGTGATTCCGGGCGCGTTGATGTGGGTTGATGCGGGCGGTCTTGCCGTCAGGGCTGAGGACTACCGCGCCTGGTTCTCCCGGGCCGAGGCCTACGTACGCCGACGCCGTGGTGACGTCCTGATCGAGGCCAGCACCTCAAGGACAGCCGCAAGTACCGGCGCGTCCACAACAACCGTCGGCGCCGCGGATACCCGCAACGGCCATCGTCTTCACCATCACGCTGGCAGCGGCCTTCACCAGCTACGACAAGCACCGCAACGAACAGCAACGCCGCCAGCAGCAACTGGACCAGCCCGCCGACCAGGCTCTGCCAACAGGGTCACCACCCGCTTGACGTGTCTGTCCGTTTCATGGCGCACCCTCGTCAGGGGGCGCGGACAGGGCCACGGCGGCCGGACAGCGGGAGACGGCCTCCGTGCACGGCGCCGCGGGGCCGCAGAACGGCGGGGGGCAGCACGGGCGGCGGGCAGGGCGCCGCGGGAGGCAAGGCGGGGCGGCGGCACGGCGCGGCCGAAGACCGAGAGCGGCGGGGCGGCGGCAACAGGCGCATGTGCGCGCGGCGGCATGAAACCGGCGGCGGGTACGGGCGGACGGTGGCGACAGGAACCGGCGGGCGCCCGGCCCGGTAGCCGACGGCTCACGGCCGACAGCCGACGACGGGCAACGTAGCCGGGCGGCGGTAAAGGGCGACGGCCGGGAGGGCCCGGCGAGGGCCCAGAGCGCAGAAGCGGACGGGGCGGCCGGGGCGGGGGCGGGGGGCGGGGGGATGGCCGGACAAGGCCGGCGGCGGAGGCGACTGAGGCAAGCCGCCGGGCGGCGAGCCGCGGCAATGAGCTGGGGCGGCGGGCGGCGGCCGACCCGCACGGCGGTACGGGACCGGGGCAGGGACGGTCGACCGGGCGGAGCGCCGGGGAACGCGGGGCATACGACAACCGCTCGGAGCCCGAGCGCGCGGTACGGACGGGCAGGCGGCGAGCGCCCGGCACAGCGGGCGGAGCGCGGGCACGGGCCGGGGCGAGACGGCGCACGGCGCGGCGCGGGGCCCGCAGAGCGCGCTCCGGGTTGCTCCGGCCGCCGCGAGCCAACGGATGGCTCATGAGGGGGGTCGACGGGTGCGGCACCCGCGCCACGTGGTCAGGTCGTCTCCTTGGAGCGGGGGACCACGACGGTGCGGTTCGCCGACGCGGCTGCTGACGGGCCGGGCGGTGTTGCGGCGTGGCGCAGCAGGGACAGCAGCAGACCCGCGGCGAGCAGGCCGGCGCAGACGCAGGAAGCCAGTGCGTACCCGGCCCGGGCGTGGCTGCCTCCCGGCGGACCGGACGCGACGTGCAGGTACACCGCGGGGACGGCGCTGAGGCAGATGGCCGCGGCGATGCGCTGGGCCATCTGCAGGATGCCGCCACCCACTCCCGCCGCCTCTGCCGGAGCGTGCTGGAGCACCTGGGTCTGATTGGGCGAGACGGTGAGCCCTCCGGCGGCACCGGACATCAGCTGCGTTCCGGCCAGAGCCGCGGGCAGCACCGGCGTCGGCACCCAGAGGGCGACCGCCACCCCCGACAGCGCGGCGCCGATGCCCAGGGTCAGGCCGACGCTCACCGTGCGCGGTCCGATCCGCCGGACGAGCCGCCAGGCGAGGGCCGAGGAGATGCCCATCCCGACGGCCCCGGGGAGAGTGACCGCCGCCGTGAGCAGAGCGGACAGGCCGAGCCCGTCCTGGAGGAAGACGGTGAGCACGAGGAACGCGGCCAGTGAGGAGCCGAACTGGGCCATCGCGACCGCCGTGCCCAGCGCATACGGTTTCGACGAGGTCAGGGTCGGGTGCACCAGCGGCGGACGGCCCCGTCGTACCCGCAGACGCTGATGCGCGGCGAGGACGGCAGCCAGCACGCACACGGCGATGGCCCACAAGAGCGCCTCTCCCCCGCTGTCCGGGGTGCGGATGAAGGGCACCATCAGCGCCAGCGTGCAGCCGCAGAGCAGACCGAGGCCGAGGAGGTCCAGCCGGGAGTCGCGGGCGGTGCGCCGCGGCGGGGGCAGCCAGCGGGCCCCGAGGGCCAGGGTGAGCACGGCGCACGGTCCGCTCAGCAGCAGACAGCACCGCCAGCCCGTCCCGGGGCCGAGCCCGGCGACGAGCGCGCCGCCGAGCGGCGGGCCGAGGGCCGTGGCCACGCCGCCGGTGACCGCGTAGAGGCCCAGGGCCCGGCCTCGGTCGACGCCGTGGAAGACGTCCTGAATGGTGGCGATCACCTGCGAGTTGACGAGCCCGGCCGCCGCACCCTGCACCAGCCGGGCACCGATCAGGGTCACCGGCCCGCCGCCGGTCGCGGCCGTCACCCCTGCCGCCAGGAAGACCGCCACCCCGGCCATGAAGAGACGCTTGCGCCCGTGCAGGTCGCCCAGGCTGCCCCCGGGGACGAGGGCCAGGCCGAAGGCCAGCGAGTAACCGGCCACGATCCACTGGACGTCCGCCCCGGTGGCCCCGAGCGACTGCCGCATGCTCGGCACCGCGATGTTCAGAACGGCCTGGTCCAGCAGGGTCGTTGCGCCGGCGGCCAGGCACACCAGCAGCACGCGTCGTGCGGCGCGGTCGTCTCCCGGGAGCACTACGACCGCCGGGACGGCCGCGGCAGGCCCAAATGGTCGCGCAGCGTACGGCCCGTGTAGTGGGTGCGGAACAGGCCGCGGCGGCGCAGCTCGGGGATCACGAGCTCGGCGAAGTCGTCCAGGGTGCCCGGCAGATAAGGGAAGATCACGTTGAAGCCGTCGGCGGCGCGGCCGTGGAACCACTCTTCGATGTGGTCGGCGATCTGCTGGGGCGTGCCGGTGATGGTGCGGTCGTCGTTCGCGACGCGCCGGACGAGGTCGCGGATGGTGAGGTTGTCGCGACGGGCGTCCTCGTAGATCTGCTGCTGGGCGGTGTGCGACTGGTTGGAGACGGGGAGTTCGGGCAGCGGGCCGTCCAGCGGAGAGGCGCTGAGGTCGAAGCCGCCGAGCCAGTACGACAGGTCGGCCAGGGCGACCTGCGGGGGCAGGAGTTCGGTG
Source organism: Streptomyces corchorusii (assembly GCF_001514055.1). Lineage (NCBI taxonomy): Bacteria > Bacillati > Actinomycetota > Actinomycetes > Kitasatosporales > Streptomycetaceae > Streptomyces > Streptomyces corchorusii. Next base: position 188,418 of record NZ_KQ948365.1, read on the forward strand.
AGCCGGGCCAGCTTGTCGCGGGCCTCCGACTCGGTGGGGGCGGTGACGACGGACAGGGCCGGAAGGACTTTGAGGTGGTCCGGGTCGCGTCCGTGGGCGGCGGCGCGCTCCTTGATTTCCGCGTAGAACTCCTGGGCCCGGCCGAGGTCCCTGATGCCGGAGAAGATCACGTCGGCGACACGGGAGGCGAGGTTCTTGCCTGCCTCGGAGGCGCCGGCCTGCACGACGACCGGGTGTCCCTGCGGCGGCCGGGCGATGTTGAGGGGACCGGCCACCTTCAGATGTCTGCCCTCGTGGTTCAGCGCGTGCAGCTTGGCGGGGTCGAAGTAGACGCCGCTCGACTGGTCGTGGCGGAAGGCATCGTCCTCGAAGGAGTCCCATAGCCCGGTCACCACGTCGTGGAACTCCTCGGCGCGGTCGTAGCGGGTGGCGTGGTCGAGGTGGGCCGCGAGGCCGAAGTTCTGGGCCTCTGCGTCATTGAGGGAGGTCACCACGTTCCAGCCGGCCCGGCCGCCGGAGATGTGGTCGAGGGAGGCGAAGGTGCGGGCCACGTGGTAGGGCTCGTTGTAGCTGGTCGAGGCGGTGGCGATGAGGCCGATGCGGGAGGTGCCGGCGGCGAGCGCGGCCAGCAGCGTCGTCGGCTCGAAGGAGTCGTTGACCACGCTGACCCGGCTCAGGACGTCCTCGCTCGCGAACGGCACGCCGACGAGGTCGGCGAGGAACACCGCGTCGAAGGCGGCCCGTTCGGCGGTCCGCGCGAAGGAGAGGACCTCGCGGATGTCGACGCCCGCGCCCGCCTCCGTGTCCGGGTGCCGCCAGGCGGCCAGGTACTCCCCCGGCGGTTTGAGGAAGGCGTTGAGGTGCAGTTGTCCGGTGCGGCGGCTCATCGTCCGGTCTCCTGGAGGTGTCGGTCACGGGCGGCGGGACGCGGCAGCCCGAGGTTCTCGCGCAGGGTGCCGCCCTCGTACTCGGTGCGCAGCAGCCCCCGCTCCTGGAGCAGTGGCACGACCTGGTCCACGAAGTCCTCGGCGGGCCCGGGCAGATAGGGGAAGGAGATGTTGAAGCCGTCGGCCGCGTAGGAGCGGAACCAGGTCTCGATGTGGTCGGCGATCTGCTCGGGCGTGCCGGCGACGGCGGAGCCCGCGGCGAAACGGTGTGCGAGCTGCCGTATCGTCAGTTTCTCGTCGTGGGCGAGCTTCAGCAGCGGATCGCGGCGCGATGTGCTGCGGTTGGTCGCGGGGATGTCCGGCAGCGGACCGTCCACCGGGTGGTCCGTCAGGTCGAGGTCACCGATGTTGTCCTGGACGAGACGCCGGGCGACGTCGTCGTGGATGAGGTCCTGGAGCTCGGCGAGGCGCCGCCGCGCCTCCGTCTCGGTGGGCGCGACGAGTGGGGACAGGCCCGGCCAGACCAGGACATGGGCGGGGTCGCGGCCATGGGCGGCAGCCCGCGCCTTGATGTCGGCGTAGTAGGCCTGTGCGGCGCCCTGCTCGTGCTGAGTCGTGAAGAGGACCTCCCCGTGGCGGGCCGCGAACTCCCGCCCGGTCTCGGAGGATCCGGCCTGGAAGACCACCGGGTGCCCTTGCGGCGGCCGTGAGATGTTCAGGGGGCCGCGGACGGCGAAGTGCTCGCCGCGGTGGTGCGGGGTGTGCAGTCCGCTGGGGTCGTAGTAGCGGCCGGTCGCCTTGTCCCGTACGACCGCCTCGTCGTCGAAGCTGTCCCAGAGCGCCTTGACGACCTGTACGAACTCTTCCGCGCGGTGGTAGCGCAGCTCGTGTTCGAGGTGGCTGTCGTGGCCGAAGTTCGCCGCCTCCAGGGGTACGGCGGAGGTGACCGCGTTCCAGCCCGCGCGGCCGCCCGAGATGTGGTCCAGGGAGGCGAACTTGCGGGCGATGTGGAAGGGGTGGTTGTAGGTCGTGGTCGCCGTCGCCGCCAGGCCGATGTGCTCGGTCACCAACGACAGCGCGGCCAGCAGCGTCAGCGGTTCGAAGTGCTCGGCGCGGCCGGTGCGGGACAGTGAGTCGAGCTGGTGGCCCCGGACGGCGACGACGTCGGCGACGAACAGTGCGTCGAACCGGCCGCGTTCGAGGGTGCGGGCGAGGTCGGCGTGGAAGGCGAAGTCGAGCTGTCCGTCGGGGCGGGCGTCCGGGTGCCGCCAGCCGGCGATGTGGCCGCCGGAGCCGTGGACGAGGGCCCCCAGGGTGAGCCGACGTGCGGTGGGTTCGGTCATGCGGTCCTCCCGGTCATGCGGGCAGCCGGGGTACGGCGGCCAGGAGACGGCGTGTGTACGGGTGTCGGGGATCGGCGAGGACGGACGCGGCCGGACCCTGTTCGACGGCGCGGCCGTCCTTCATCACCAGCACGTCGGTACACAGACGCCGTACGACGCCGATGTCGTGGGAGACGAGCAGCAGGGTCAGCCCGTACGCCTCCGCGAGGTCGTCGAGGAGGGCGAGGATCTGGGCGCGCACCGACACGTCGAGGGCGCTGAGCGGTTCGTCGCCGACGAGGACCTTCGGACCGGGGGCGAGGGCGCGTGCGATGGCGATGCGTTGCCGCTGTCCGCCGGAGAACTCGTGCGGATACCGGCCGCGCACGGACGGGTCCAGGCCGACGGCGCGCAGCAGTTCGTCCACCCGGTCGTCGTGGTCGCCGGGGATCCTCAGGCACTCCAGCGGCTCGGCGACGATGTCGCGGACGGTGGCGCGCGGGTCGAGGGAGCCCATCGGGTCCTGCAGCACGACCTGGACCTCGCGCCGGAACCAGGGCAGCCTGCCTGGCTTCACCTCGCGCCCGCGGTAGTGCACTGTTCCGGAGTCGGGCCGGTCCAGGGCGAGCAGGAGCCGGGCCAGGGTCGACTTGCCGGAGCCGGACTCCCCCACGATGCCGAGGCTGTTGCCTTCCCTCAGCTCCAGCGACACGTCCTGGACGGCGTGGCGGTGAACGGCGGGCGCGAACAGCGAGGTGCGCGGCAACCGGAAGGTGCGGCTGAGGCCAGTGCCCTTCAGGAGCTGTGTCATCGGGTGACCTCCTCGGATCCCGTGGCACGGGCGGCCGCCACCAGCTGCTGCGTGTAGGGGTGTCGGGGATTGCGTACGAGGGTGTCGGTGGCACCTTCCTCGACGAGCCGTCCGTCCTTGAGCACGGCGGCTCGTGAGCAGAGCTGGGCGACGACGGCGAGGTCGTGGCTGATGAACAGCAGGGAGGTGCCGTGCTCGCGGACGAGGTCGTCGAGGAGCTTCAGCATGTCGGCCTGGACGGTGACGTCGAGGGCGGTGGTGGGTTCGTCTGCGATGAGCAGGGCCGGGCGGGTGGCGAGGGCCATGGCCAGGCCGGCGCGCTGACGCTGGCCGCCCGAGAGCTGGTGCGGCCAGGAACGGACGATCAGGTCCGGGTCCGGCAGGCCCACCTGTGCGGCGAGTTCGACGGCGGCGGCCCGGGCCTGGCGCCGGCTCAGCCCGCGGTGCAGCCGCAGGGGCTCGGCGAGCTGCTTCCCGATGCGCATCAGGGGGTTGAGGGCGCTCATGGGTTCCTGGAAGACCATGGCCATGCGCTCGCCGCGCAGCCGGGACAGCTCCCTGTCGCCGAGGCCGAGCAGTTCCTGACCGTCGAGCCGGATGCTGCCGGTTGCCCGGGCGCCGTCCGGGAGGAGTCCCAGCACGGCGAGTGCGGTGAGCGACTTGCCTGAGCCGGACTCGCCGATCAGGGCGAGCCGTTCACCAGGGTTCATCGACAGGCTCACCCCGTCGATGACAGTCGCACCACCGATCCGCACGCGCAGACCGTTGATCGTCAGCAGGCTCATGATGCCTCCCGGACGCGCAGGCGTGCGTCGGCCGCCTCGCGCAGCCCGTCCCCGAGCAGGTTGAACCCGAGAACGGAGGCGGCCACGGCGAGCCCGGGCCAGATGACGAGCAGCGGGCGGGCCGCGATGTACTGCTGCTGCTCGTGCAGCATGCGCCCCCAGGAGACCGCGGGCGCCGGCACGCCGAACCCGAGAAACGACAGGGCCGCCTCGGCGAGCACCGTCACAGACAGCACCAGCGAGAGCTGTACGACGAGGGTGGGCGCGATGTTCGGCAGCAGGTGCTTGCGGACGGTGCGCCAGGTGCCGGACCCGGCGGCGAGCGCGGCCAGCACATAGTCGGTGTTCAGCACCCGCCCCGCCTCGGCGCGGGCGACCCGGGCGAGGTTGACGCCCGCGCCGACGCCGACCGCGGTGACCACCGTCCAGGTGGAGCCGCCGTACACCGCGGTGAGGATCATCGCGATCAGCAGGACGGGGAACGCGATCAGCACGTCCGTGAGCTGGACGACGGCGGCGCCGATCCAGCGCGGCACGAGCACCGCCGCCAGCGCCAGGGCGAGCCCCACGACAGCCGCGATCGCCGCCGCGAGCAGGGCGGTCAGCAGAGTGCCGCGCGCTCCGGCCAGCAGCTGGCTCAGCTCGTCGCGGCCCAGCCGGTCGGTGCCGAGGACATGTCCGCCGGAGAACGGCAGTAGCCAGCCGTCCCGGGGACGCGCGAGGGTGGGGTCGTACGGCGTCCAGACGAGGGAGACCAGGGCGGACAGGACGAGAAGGCCGACGAGGACCAGGCCGGCCGAGCCGCTGCGGCTCTTGAGGAGTGCTCTGGAGACGGTCATACGGTGCTCCGCAGCCGAGGGTCGATCAGCCGGTGCGCGAGGTCCACGAGGAACCCGATGACCAGAACCGCCCCCGTGAGCAGCAGGATCTCGCCCTGCACCTTGTCCAGATCACGGTTACCGACATCCGTGATCAGCATCTGGCCGACGCCGGGCAGCACGAAGACCTGCTCCACCACGACCGCCCCCGCGACCAGCGCCGCGATCTGCAGGCCGAGCACCGACACCACGGGCACCGCCGCGTTGCGCAGCCCGTGCCGCACCAGCGCGCCGGTGCGCGTGTGGCCCTTGGCCCGGGCGGTGCGCAGCCAGTCCTGGTGCAGGACCTCCAATACGGCGGAGCGCACGAACCGCAGCAGGACGGCGCCCTCGGACAGGGCCAGGGTCAGCCAGGGCAGGACCAGGCTGCGCAGCGCCTGCCCCGGCTCGGCCCAGCCGTCCACGGGGAACCCCTGCGCGGGCAGCCAGCGGACCTGGACGGCGAACACGACGACGAGCAGCAGCCCCACCCACAGTGTCGGCAACGCGATGCCGAGCTGCCCGAAGGCGTTCACCGCGCCACCGAGCCGCGAGTCCCGGCGCACGGCGGCGACGATGCCCGACGGCACCGCGAAAGCGAGCGCGAGAACGACCGCGCCGGCGGCCAGCGGCCCGGTCACCGCGAACTTCTCGGCGAGCTGCCCCGACACCGACGTACCGTCGAGGACGGACCGCCCGAAGTCACCGGTGACGACTCCGCCGATCCAGCCGGTGTACTGCGCGGCGAGCGGCCGGTCCAGGCCCAGGTCATGGCGTACGGCCGCGACCTGGGCCGGTGTGGCCTTGATGCCGCCGATGGTCTGGGCGATGTCGCCGGGCAGCAGCCGTAGCACCAGGAAGATCAGCACGCTGGCGGCGAGCAGGGACACCACCAGCAGTGCGGCCCGGCGCAGCACATACAGGGTCACGCGGGCCTCACTTCTTCTTCGCCACGGCGAGGTCAGCGAGGTCGTAACGGTTGCTGGTGAAGTTGCGCGGCACGCCGGTGACCCCGCTGTGCACGACGGTGAGGGTCTGGTTGACGAACAGCCAGTCGGCGGCGGCGTCCTCGGAGACCTGCCTGGCGGCCTTCTTCAGCAGAGCGTCCCGCTCGGCGTCGCTGGAGGCTGTCCGCGCGGCGGCATACCACTTCTGGACGTTCGCGTTGTCGTAGCCGAAGTAGTAGGCGGGGTTGGCGAAGTTGTTCAGGTCGCGGGCTTCTGCGTGGTCGACGAGGCTGAGCTGGTAGTCGTGCTTGGTGTAGACGCTGTCGAGCCAGGTCTGGAACTCCACTTGGCGCACCGTGAGTTGGATGCCCACCCGCTTGAGCTCGGAGGCGAGGTAGTCGCCGATCTCCGCCGGGTAGATGTTGGGGATCTGGAGGGTGAGCTTCAGGCCGCTGCGGTAACCGGCCTGCCGGAGCAGCTTCTTGGCGCCCGCCGGGTCGTAGGCGTCGATCGCGGTGAGGTCCTCGTAGCCGGGGTCGGTGGCCGGGACGGGGCCGCCGACCGGCTTGGCCGCGCCGCCGAGGGCCTTGATGAGACCGGCGTTGTCGATGGCCCGGCGGATGGCGCGCCGTACCCGCACGTCCTTGGTCGGCCCGGAGGCGTTGTTGAACGCGAGCGTGAACTTGTCGGTGGTGTCTCCGCGTAGCACGGTGTACTTGCTCTTGTCGGAGAACGGTTGGAGCAGGGTCGCGTCCGCGGCGGTTTCGATGTCGGTCTGCCCCGTCTGCTGGGCGTTGCCCGCGGCGTTGTCGTCCTTGATGTAGTGGAAGACGACCTTGGCGACCTTGGCTTTCTTCCCCCAGTAGGCGTCGTTGCGGACGAAGGTGATGGATGAACCGCGCTTCCAGCCGGACAGTTCGAAGGGCCCGGTGCCGTTCTCGTTCCCGGCGAGGGAGGAGAAGTCCGTCCCCTTCTTGAAGACGACGCCCGCCCGCCCCGTCAGACCCCAGGTGAAGCCGGTGTCACGGTGCTTGAGCGTGACGACGACGGTGTGGTCGTCGGAGGCGGAGACGCTCTTGACCGAGGCGAGCGCCGCCGCGTCGGGGTTCTTCGAGCCCTTCGCGGTGACCTGTTGCAGGGACCAGACGGCGTCGGCCGCGGTGACCTTGGTTCCGTCGTGGAAGGTGGCGCTCTTCGCGAGGCGGAAGGTGTAGGTGAGCCCGTCCGGCGACGTGTCGTACGCGGTTGCCAGGCTCGGCTCGATCTTGTTGTTCTCGTCGCGGGTCAGCAGGCCCTGGTAGATGTTGTCGAGCAGGATCTGGTCGAGGGCCGCGCCCGCCGTGGAGGCGATGTCGAGGCTGGTCGGCTCCAGGACGAGGCGTACGTCGACCGTGGCGCCGGTGTCGATGGCGGCGGGCTCGGCGGCCTGGCTGGTCTGTCCGGCGTTCGCGGGGTCGTCTGCCGAACCGGTGCCGCACGCCGTCACGGCCAGGCCGGCGAGGACTGCGGTGGCGGCGAGCCGGAGGGCGGTGGTGCGGCGCATGGCGGATCCTGCTCCCTGGGTGCGTGCGGTGGGGTTCATACGACGGCTGCCCGCAGGCCTGCTTCGAGGTCGGCGATCAGATCGCCGACGCCTTCCAGGCCGACCGACAGCCGCACCAGGCCGGGCGTGACACCGGCCGCGATCTGCTGACGGGCGTCCAGCTGGGCGTGGGTGGTGGAGGCGGGGTGGATGACGAGACTGCGTACGTCGCCGATGTTGGCGAGATGGCTGAACAGCCGGACCCCTTCGACGAACCGTCGGCCCGCCTCCAGGCCGCCCGCCAGTTCGAAGGCGAGGACCGCTCCGGCGCCGCGCGGCAGGTACCGTTTGGCCGGCACGTGCCAGGGGCTGGAGGACAGTCCGGGGTAGTGCACCTGCGAGACCTGCGGCTGCTGCTCCAGCCACTCGGCAAGCGACTGGGCGTTGGAGACGTGCCGTTCGATGCGCAGGCTGAGCGTCTCCACGCCCTGCAGGAGCAGGAAGCTGTTGAAGGGCGAGACGGCCGGCCCCAGATCCCGGACCAGCCGGGTTCGCAGCCGCAGCGCGTAGGCGAGGCCGAGGCCGGAGAAGGAGTCCCAGAACGACAGCCCGTTGTACGTCGGATCCGGGTGGGTCAGCCCCGGCCAGCGGTCGGGATCGGCACTGAAGTCGAAGCGGCCGCTGTCCACGACGGCCCCGCCGATGCCGGTGCCGTGGCCGGACAGGAACTTGGTGGTGGAGTGCACGACGATGTCGGCGCCGTGTTCGAAGGGCCGTAGCAGGTACGGCGTGAGCACGGTGTTGTCGACGACGAGGGGCACGCCGGTCTCATGGGCGATGCCGGCCACCGCCTCGATGTCGAGGACGTTGCCGCGCGGGTTGCCGAGGGTCTCGCCGAAGAACGCCTTCGTGGTGGGGCGTACGGCCGTGTACCAGGCGCCCAGGTCGTCCGGGTCGTCGACGAAGGTGACGTCGATGCCGAGGTCGGCGAACGTGTGCTCCAGGAGGGTGCGGGTGCCGCCGTACAGGGACGAGGAGGCGACGATGTGGTCGCCCGCGCGAGCCAGGTTGAGCAGGGCGAGGCTCGTCGCGGCCTGTCCGCTGGCCACGGCGACCGCCGCCGTTCCACCCTCCAGGGCGGCGATCCGCTCCTCGGCCACGGCGGTGGTCGGGTTCGACAGCCTCGTGTAGGCGTGGGTGGTCAGGTCGGCCAGTTCGAAGGCCGCGGCGGCGTGCGCGGTGTCCCGGAAGACGTAGCTGGTGGCCGGGTGGATCGGGACCGCTCGCGCGCCGGTGGCCGGGTCGGGCACCGCTCCGGCATGCACCTGCCGGGTCTCGAAGGCCCAGGTGCTCATCGGCTCTCTCGCTTCTCCAGTACGTCGGACCACCAGCGTTCGGCGACCCGTGGATGGGAGCGGAGCCAGCCGACGACCGCGTTCTCGCCGAAGGCCGCGAGCAGCGGATTGTCCGGGTCGTCGGTGACGCCACGGCTCAGCGCCGCCAGTTCCGCAGGGAGGTTCAGCGGCTTGACGACCGCGTCGAGGCGCGGGCCGAGGAAGAAGGGGATCGAGTAGCGGTGCACGCCCGCCTGCGGGCTGACGACCCGGTGTTGCGTGGCTTTCAGATAGCCCTGGGTGGCGATCTCCAGCATCTCGCCGATGTTGAACACGAAGGCGTCGGGCACCGGTACCGCGTCGATCCACTCTCCGTCCTCGCGCCGCACCTGGAGCCCGCCCACCTCGTCCTGCTGGAGCAGCGCGAGATAGCCGTAATCCTTGTGCGCGCCCACACCCTGGTCGGCGTGCTCGGCGGCGCGCGGCGGATAGTGCACGATCTTCACGTGGACGGCCGCCTCGTCGTCGAACCACTGGTCGAAGTAGCCCTCGTCCTGTCCGAGCGCGGCCGCGAGGGCCCGCAGCACCTCACGGCTCACCCGCAGCGCCTCCGCCTGCCAGCGCAGCACGATGTCCCGCAACTCCGGTAGCGCGGAAGGCCATTGGTTGGGACCGATCAGACGCAGGTAGTCGGGATCGTCCGGGCCGAGATCGAGCGCCTCCCGTTCCGGCCCGATGTCGATCTGCTCCCGCCAGTCGGCGCTGCCCGCCGTGTACTCGGTTCCGGTGCGCGTATAGCCGCGGAACTGGGGCGAGTTGAGGTTCTCGATCTCCAGTCGCCGCTCCTCGGGCAGCGCGAAGAAGGCGCGGGCCGCGCTCAGCACCTCGTCGCGCAGTGGTGCGGGGACACCGTGCCCGGTGACGTAGAAGAAGCCGACTTCGTGGGCGGCGGAACGGAGTTCGGCGAGGAAGGCGTCACGGTCGGCGTCCGGGGCGCGGAAGCGGGAGATGTCGATGACGGGCAGGGCTGGGGGCTGGGCCATGGGGATTCCTTCGCGGCACGGCAGGCCGACTGCGCATCACAACTGCCGGGAGGGGGCGGCAGGTTGAGTGGCAGAAGCGGGGTCAGGCGGAAAGAGAAGGAGGGAGGGTACGGGTCGCGAGCCGTGGAACGGCGATCAGCAACAGACCTGGTCGAACTGGTCGGCGCGGCGGCTCACCCAGAACGGGTCGAGCAGCACCGTGTGTGCCGTGCCAGTGGTCTCCATGACCGGATCAAAGCACACCCGGGAAGGGGCGTCCACCACGCATCCCGCAACGTGAGACACCCTCGTGGTGCTGGCGGATACCGCCGCCGCTGTGGTTATCTGGCTGCATGACCGTGCTCGTGACCCGCCGCCACGTGGACTACGTGCGTGTCACCACCACGGGTTGTTCCGCCGCGAGCTGACGCCGCGCTCCGGCTTCTGACCGGCATCTTCCTCACCGCTTCACGCTGACCGCCGCCCTTCCGTCGGGGGCGGCTTCCAGCGCTGCGGTTCCCTCACGCCTTCCCCCTCTCACTCTCCGCACAGGGAGCAGCACCATGAGCCAGCCCATCGACTCCGTCACCGCCGGCCACACCCCCGAGGAAACCTCCGCCGGGCCCGACACCTCCGCGTGGTCCTTCGAGACCAAGCAGATCCATGCGGGTGCCGCGCCGGACCCGACGACCGGCGCCCGGGCGACGCCGATCTACCAGACGACGTCGTTCGTGTTCCGGGACACCCAGCACGCCGCCGATCTGTTCTCGCTCGCCGAGCCCGGCAACATCTACACCCGCCTCCACAACCCCACCCAGGACGTCTTCGAGCAGCGGATCGCCGCGCTGGAGGGCGGGGTCGCGGCGGTGGCGCTGTCTTCCGGGCAGGCGGCGGAGACCCTGGCGATCCTGACGCTGGCGAGCGCGGGGGACCACATCGTCTCCAGTACGTCGCTGTACGGCGGCACGTACAACTTGTTCCGGCACACGCTGCCGAAGCTCGGCATCGAGGTGTCCTTCGTGGACGACCCGGACGATGTCGAGGCCTGGCGGGCGGCGGTCCGGCCGAACACCAAGGCGCTGTTCGCGGAGACGCTGGGCAACCCGCGCGGCAACGTGCTGGACGTGCGGGCGGTCGCGGACGTGGCGCACGCGGCGGGCGTGCCGCTGATCGTGGACAACACGGTTCCGACTCCCTACCTGTTGCGGCCCATCGAGCACGGCGCGGACATCGTCGTGCACTCGGCGACCAAGTTCCTGGGTGGTCACGGCACCGCGATCGCGGGTGTCGTCGTGGACGGCGGCACCTTCGACTTCGGCGCCCACGCCGACCGTTTCCCCGACTTCACCGAGCCTGACCCCAGCTACCACGGTCTGCGGTACTGGCCCGCCCTCGGCCCCGGCGCCTTCGCCGTCAAGCTCCGGGTGCAGTTGCTGCGTGACCTTGGCCCGGCGCTCTCCCCGCACTCCGCGTTCCTGCTGCTCCAGGGCGTGGAGACGCTGAGCCTGCGCATCGAGCGGCACTCCGCGAACGCCCAGGCACTGGCCGAGTGGCTGGAGCAGCGCGACGAGGTCGCGGTTGTCCACTACCCGGGACTGCCGTCCAGCCGCTGGTACGAGGCCGGGCAGAGGTACCTGCCGCGCGGTGCCGGTGCCATCGTCTCGTTCGAGTTGCGGGACGGCGTCGAGGCGGGCAAGCGGTTCGTGGACGCCGTCGAGCTGTTCAGCCACCTCGCCAACATCGGGGACGTCCGCAGCCTCATCATCCACCCGGCGTCCACCACCCACAGCCAGCTCGACGAGGAGCAGTTGGCGGCCACCGGCACCTCCCCCGGCCTGGTGCGGCTGTCGGTCGGCATCGAGAACCTCGCCGACCTCAAGGCGGACCTGGAGACCGGGTTCCGCGCGGCCAAGGACGCGTCCTGAACACCGCATTGACGCCCTCCGAGGTCCCCCTCCCGCCGGCCACCGGGGCCTGGCGGGAGGGGGACCCGCCCGGGCGTCGCCAGTGGTACGCCCGCGAGAAGCCGCTTCCGTTGGAGGCGGGCGGTGAACTGCCGGGCGCGCGGCTGGCGTTCGAGACGTGGGGGCGGCTCGCGTCGGACGCGTCCAACGCGGTCCTCGTCCTGCACGCCCTCACCGGAGACAGCCACGTGGCCGGCCCCGCCGGACCCGGGCACCCCACCCCCGGCTGGTGGGACAGGCTCATCGGACCGGGACGGGCCCTGGACACGGACCGCTGGTTCGTCGTGGCGCCGAACGTCCTCGGCGGCTGCCAAGGCAGTACCGGGCCGTCGTCGCTCACACCGGACGGCCGCCGCTGGGGCGGCGATTTCCCCTTCCTGACCCAGCGTGACCAAGTCGCTGTCGAGGCCGACCTGGCCGACGCGCTGGGTATCGACCGGTGGGCGCTGGTGGTCGGCGGCTCGATGGGCGGGATGCGGGCACTGGAATGGGCCGTGTCGTATCCCGAGCGCACCGGCGCCCTGCTGCTGCTCGCCTCGACGGCCGCGGCGAGCGCCGAGCAGATCGCCTGGGCGAACATCCAAGTGCACGCCATCCGCGCAGACCCGCACTGGCGCGGCGGCCACTACCACGACACCGGTCAAGGACCCCACGCCGGACTCGGCCTGGCCCGACGGCTCGCCCACGTCACCTACCGCAGCGAGCCGGAACTCGCCGTTCGCTTCGGCCGTACGCCCCAGGGCACGGAGGACCCCTGGAGCGGCGGCCGGTACCAGGTCGAGTCCTATCTCGACCATCACGCCGCCAAGTTGGTGCGCCGCTTCGACGCGGGCAGCTACGTCGTCCTGTCCGAGGCCATGAACAGCCACGACATCGGCCGGGGCCGCGGCGGCATCCGCGCCGCCCTGCGCCAGGTGACCGCCAGAACACTCGTGGCCGGGGTCGACTCCGACCGCCTCTATCCACCGTCCCAGCAGGCGGAACTTGCGTCGGGCATCCCCACCGCCGATGACCTCCGGCTGATCGAGTCCCCCTATGGCCACGACGGCTTCCTCATCGAGGTGGAGCAGGTCGCCGCGCTCGTGGGAGAGCTCGTCCGCTGAGCGGATCCGGGGAGTCCCGGCTCGCCGAGCGCCTCAGCCGCCGAGTTCCAGCGGCAGCGCCGGATCCTTGGACCACTCCTCCAGCGAGCCGTCGTAGACGGCGATGCCGTCCCGGCCGAGGAGGGTGAGGGCGAGTGCCGTGCCCGCGGCCGAGATGCCGCCGCCGCGGTACAGGACGACCGGTGAGTCGGCGCCGTGGAGGACCGCGTCGGCGCGGGCGGCGAGTTCGGTGCGGGGCAGCATGCGGCCCGCGGAGTCCAGCAGGTCACGGCCCGGAAGGCTGCGGCTGCCGGAGATGTGGCCGCGGCGGCTGTAGCGGGTGGGAGCGGAGCCGTCGAAACCGCCGGCCGGCAGGGCGCACACACGAGTACTACGTCGGCCATGCGGAGTGGTTCGCCGGCACCGACGGCAAGCGTCTCCTGCGGCGACTTGCGGAAGGATGAACCGTGCTCATCGTCATGGGCGGCCTGCCCGGTACCGGCAAGACCACCCTCGCCCGTCTCCTGGCGGCCCGGATCGGTGCGGTCCACCTGAGGGTGGACACCATCGAGCAGGCGATCGTCCGCTCCGGACTGGCACAGCACCCCGTCGGCCCGGTGGGTTACGTCGTCGGATACGCCCTGGCCGAGGAGCATCTGCGGCAGGGGCTGACCGTGATCGCGGAGTCGGTGAACCCGCTGAGCGTGACGCGTGACGCCTGGCGGGCCACGGCCGTCGGCGCGGGTGTGCCCGTCCTCGACGTGGAGGTGGTCTGCTCCGACCCGGCTGAACACCGGCTCCGCGTGACCTCGCGATCCGTCGACATTCCGGACCTGCCGTTGCCGAACTGGCAGCAGGTCGTCGACCGGGAGTACGAGCCATGGGACCGCGAGCGCGTCGTCGTCGACACGGCCGGGCAGGAACCGCGCGAGTCACTGGCCGCGCTACTCGCTCGCCTCCGGTCGCACTGACGGGTACCTGACTGCGGTGCGACGCGCGGTCTCGGCCAACTCCGCTCTGCCGTCCGGCGGTCCGCGCAGGCGCTCGGACCGCCGGACGTGTTCAGGCCACGGGCTGACGTACCGGTTCCGCTCCGATGACCTTGCGGTAGACGCGGGCGCCGTCTCCGTAGTCGTCCACGGCGTAGTGCCAGGTCGCCCGGTTGTCCCAGAGCACGAAGTCACCGGCGTTCCAGCCGAAACGGATGGTGTAGTCGGGCGATGACGCGTGCCTGAGCAGGTGGTCGAGCAGCACCTTCCCCTCCTGCGGCGTGACGCCCGTCAGGCCGAGCGCCGAGGTGCTGATGAACAGTCCCTTCCGGCCTGTCTCGGGGTGGGTCAGCACGACCGGATGCTCGACGGTCTCCTCGACCGCTTCTCGCTTGCTGCCCTGCGCGTAGTTTCCCGCGTTGGCGTCGTAGACCGCGCCGACCGATTCGAGGAGTTCCTTGAACGGCTCGGACAGGTCGTCGTATGCCGCCTGGAGATCGGCCCACAGGGTGTGGCCGCCCAGCGCGGGCACGACCTCGTAGGTCAGCGACTCGATCGCGAAGACCGGCTGCCGCCACAGTCCGCCGATGTGCCAGGTGCTGGCCTTGCCGGTGTGCTGGACGTTGTACGGGTAGACCAGGGGATGGGCCGGGTCCTTCACCGCGGTCGGGTGGTCGAAGGGTTCCGCGAAGATGCGTACGGCCTCGACGTGCTGCTCCGGTGTGAGGTGCTGGCCGCGGAACACCAGCACCTTGTGTTCGCGGAACGCCCGGCGCAGCTCTTCGGCGGTTGCGTCGTCGACGCCGGCCGCCAGGTCGATGCCGGTCACCTCGGCGCCGAACCGCGGACCGGCCCGCCGTATCTCGTGGCTCGCGACAGTGGTGGTCATGGCTTTCCCCTCTCAGTACTGCCGTACAGGAATGACGCGCGAGTGGTCGCCGCACACGGGACGGGTGCAGGCGACGTCAGAAGCGTCGACACGCGGAGGCGTCGACGCGCGCCAGGTCCAGGTACAACCTGCGGTAGAGCGCTGGGGAGTTCACCCCACCATGTGTAGCAGGCGGTTGGGGGATGGATCGTTGCGTCTGCATGAAACTTCCATCGGGACCGGTCGGGCCGCCCGGCGGGAAGCGGCTCGGAAGCCCACAGTGTCGCGGGTCAGGACAACCACGCCCCGCTCAGGGAAGGCTTCGCGCTCCACGATGAGGATCTTGCCGATGAACGTGATCTGCCCGTGGTTCTCCCGCAGCCGTCGCCACGTCGGGAACGAGTTGCTGGGCACCGACCGCTCAGATCGCCTTGCGGGTACCCGACGCGTACGGGCGAGCCGGCTGCCGCTCGGGGAGCCCACCAGCAGAACGTCGTCCTCGGTGGAGCAGTCCTCCTTGGAGTCCGCGCCCAGGACGCACCGCCCGAGCTTCGCGGCGGGGGCGTGACGCTGGAAGTGGACGGCGGTACCCAGGAGCCGGTCGACCTCCTTCGCCGCGTTCTCGCGGGCCTTCTCGGGGCTGACAAGCGAGGTCTTCGGGCCGTGGGGCCGCACCCGGATCTTCAGCGTCGCCAGACTGCGGGCGAGATCGTCGGCGACGCTGAGCAGGCCCACCAGGTTCACGTCGCCGCACTGGCGGGGCGGGGGCAGTTCGTCGGGGTAGCTGTCCAGCGGTTCCAGCGGTTCGTGCAGGTCGGACAGCGCAGTGCACCGACAGCGGCCTCGCCCATCGGGGGGTCTTGCGGACTGATCCCCCCGTGGACCCTGGCCTGCACCGTTTTTCCGCTTGAGCGCTTTCAGTTTTCGGCTGCGGCCTTGAGGTTGTGGAGCCAGGCGTCGAGGGACGCGTCGAGTGCCGCCTGGAGGTTCGCGGTGTCGGACTCGACGGGAGCGCCGGACCAGGACTCCTCGGTGTGGACGTGTACTCCGTCGCGTTCCTGACGGAAGGTCCATACGTGTACGGCGGTGATGCCCTGGGCGGGGCCGCCCCAGACGATGCGGTGCCCGGGACGGGCCTGCTTCACGGTTGAGGTGATGTTCCGCAGGCCGTTGACCGACCACACGAACACGGAGCCCTTCCGCAGTGGACCGGGGGTCTGCTTGGCGGCCTCTGTGACGTCGGGCTGCCAGGTGGGCCAGGCGTCCACGTCGGTCTGGATGTTCCAGACGCGTGTCAGCGGTGCCTGGATCACGATGTCGTCGCGGGTGATCACGGGGGCGTCCGGGTCGATGCCCGGCGGCTGATGGGGAGCCGCGGCCTGTCCTGGCAGAGCGATCAGGAGGGCGGTGGGCACGGCTGCGGCCTTTGTGAGCAGGGTGGCGAGCATGGCGTTCTCCGTCTGTGCGCGGTGGTGGGTCCGGGGTGTCGGGTGCGGGGGCGGCGTGGTTACGGGACGAGGACGACCTTGCCGCTGACCGTGCCGGACTCGGCCAGGCGCAGGGCTTCGGCGACGCGGTCGAGGCGCAGTTGGGCGGCGATGGCCGGGGTGATGTCACCTCGGTGCAGTGCGGTGAAGACCTCAGTGAGGTCGTTGCGCAGCCGGGCCCTGAAGCGGCTGGGGGTGAGGGCGCGGCCGGCCCAGACGTTGAAGAAGTAGGCGCGGCGGCGGTTGGGCAGGGCGTTCCACAGCCATACGCGGGCCAGGAGTTTGAGGACGGGCCACTGCTTGGAGCCTTCGTCGTCGCGGGTGGAGGCACTGCCGTAGGAGACGAGCGTGCCTCCGGGCGCGAGGAGCTGCCAGGAGTCGACGACGCTGCGGCCGCCGACGTGGTCGAAGACGGCGTCCACGCCGCCCGGGGCGAGTTCACGGACGCGGGCGGGGATGTTCTCGGTGCGGTAGTCGATCGGCATCACTCCCGCTTCGCGCAGGGCGGCGTGGTGGCGCGCGGAGGCGGTACCGATCACCTGGACGCCCGCGGCGTGGGCGAGCTGGACCAGGACCGAGCCGACTCCCCCGTTGGCGCCGTGCACCAGGACGGTCTGCCCGGCGCGCACGCGGGCCTTTCGGTGCAGCATCTGCCAGGCCGTGATGCCGTTGATCACCACGGTCTCCGCCTGCGCCGCGCTGATCCCGTCGGGGACCGGCACCATGTCGGCGGCGTCGACGACCACGTGAGTGGCCCAGCCGCCGACCTTGAGCAGCGCGGCCACCCGGGTGCCGGCGAGGCCGGGAGCGACGCCCTCTCCGGTCTCGATGACGGTGCCGACCAGGTCGTAGCCGGGGACGAACGGGAAGGGCGGCTGGTCGTAGTAGCGGCCGCGGCGCATCTGCTGCTCGGCGAAGGAGACACCGGTCGCCTCCATCCGGACGACGACTTGGCCCGGGCCGGCGGTCGGCACGGGTCCCTGCCGCACTTCGAGCCCCTCGGGTTCGACCTTGCCCGGCAGCACGACCTCGACCATCTCCGCAGCGTTCATGACGACCTCCATCGACCTTGACCAGCACAGTTAGTAGCTGGCGCTTTCGTTAGAAGTTATAACTCCTTCGCAGAGTGACAGTCAAGAGCTTTCGTAATAGGCTCTAACTCAGAGCGTGCGCCGAGCGGCCCGGATCCCCAGGAGCCGGTGATCACACGCGAGAAGGGATGAGCACATGACCGTCGCGGGCAAGGAGACCCCCCGCGAGCGCTACCGCGCCCAGCTACGGGCCGAGATCAAGGAGCGCGCCTGGGAGCAGATCGCCGCCGCCGGGGCAACGGGACTCTCCCTGAACGCCATCGCCAAGCAGATGGGCATGAGCGGCCCCGCGCTCTACCGGTACTTCGCCAGCCGGGACGAGCTGATCACCGAACTGATCCGGGACGCCTACAGCAGCCTCGCCGACACCATCCGCACCGCCGCCGCCTCCGGCGCGGACCTGGCGGTACTGGGACGCGCGCTGCGCGCATGGGCACTGGACGACCCCCAACGCTACTTCCTCATCTACGGCACACCGGTCCCCGGCTACCACGCACCCGACGACATCACCGCGATCGCATCCGAGATCATGCAAGCCCTCCTCGACGCCGCCCAGCCGACCGGCAAGACCGTCGTCACCGTGGACGACGGCCACCCCGACACCCGCCTGGAAGCCCACCTCGCCCAGCACCGGCAATGGGCCGCCGGCCACCCCGCACCCCCGGCCGCCCTGCGCCGCGCCCTGCTCTTCTGGACCCGTCTGCACGGCATCCTCTCCCTGGAACTGGCAGGCCACTTCACCGGCATGGGCCTCGACCCGGCCGAGCTCTACGACAACGAACTGCGCCACCTGAGCCAGTAGGCGCTCCCTCCAGGCGCAAGGTGTCGTTCGGTCGCCAGTGGCCGAGCCGGCCAAGGCCGCCATGTCCAGGGGTTGGCGGGCAGCAGAACCTGATCTGCGTCGCCGACGGCGGGGAGCCCGCGCTCAGTCGGCGGCGCGGGTGTGGCGCCGGGCTGGGTTCCTGGGGGTGACAGCTGCGCGGGGTGCAGGTCGTCCCGTACGCGTAGATAGCGGACGGGATGCCGGTAGCGGCCCTCGTCCACCGCGGTGTCCCCGGCGAACTCGACCACGACGTCGGGCACGACCGGCCGGTGGTCGATCACCTCGCGGGTGCCCCACCCGGCGGAGAAGCGGCGGTGCTGCCAGGGATGGTCCGCGCCGCCCGGATACAGCAGGCCGCCGACCTCCCGCCGGGCACGAACGGCGCGGCCAGCACCCCCTCGTTGCCGCCGGGTGGGTTGTGCACCGGGAGGTGAGAGGTTCCAGCGTCCGTGGTCTGGGCTCAGAGGTTGCAGATGAGATTGCTGCGCAGGGTGTACCCAGCGGCAATGAGGTAGCCAGTGTCCAGGCGATACCCCGCGCCGATCACCCACACGTTGTCGTTGAAGTTGTCCACGCGGAACCGGTCGCCGGAGTGCATGGTTCCGACGGTCTGGCCTCCGGGTGTGCTGCGGATGGTGGCGTCGATGGGTACGACGGAGCAGACGACAGAGGCTTGGGGTGATGCTTTTGGCTGAGGGACGTCAGCAGCTATTGCGGGACTGGCCATGCTGAGCAGAACCCCTCCGGCAACGGCCGCTGCGGCGAGGCCTCGTGTAACTGGGAACATCTTCCACTCCTGTCTTGGGCACGGCACCCGGATGAGGGTGGCGAGTGAAAGTCATCCAACTGCTTCTGGAGCCGACGAGAGAGATCTGTATGACGTGATGCCTTGTTCGGGCCTGATGTTGGCCGACAAGCCACTCTGCCCCGCCCCGCTCGCGCGGAGTAGGAGCAGGTGCGGAGGTTGGGGGAGTGCAGGCGCCGGCGCTTGGCGCGCGGCGGGGAAGGAGGGGTGCCTGGCCGGGCCTGCGACAGGCGGGTCCCCAGCCGGCGGACTCGGGCGGTCAGGCGTTTGTCGGGTTCCAGGTAGTTGGCCAGGTTGGCTTGCAGCGTGAATCTGGGCGCGGTCTTCGTCGGGGAGATCGTCCAGGTCGCCGCAGACCCGCCGGATCAGGTGCCGGACGCGGTGATCTCCTCGTCGGACCGCATCGCCTCGCTGGTGGCCCCAGCGTCGGCCGCGTCAACCAACGCCCGGATGTGGCCGCGGACGCGGACTTCGTCGTCGCACGAGGCCACAGGGCGGCCTCGTGTTCCGTGATCTTGCCGTCGTCTGTCTGGCCGGGGCGTGCGCCGTAGGCGGCCTCGTAGGCGCGCTGGCCGTCCTCGGCTTACGGGTCCAGCCGCGGCTCTGCGGTATGTCGGTCACCACCGGCCCAAACGCCACAACCGGCGGAGCCGACACGGCCGCGGATCAAGCGCACTCGCAAGCGGCACCGGACGTACCGGATAGGCACGCTCGCCCAGTTCGAGGCACACGCCGGCAACGGCGTGGAGGCGAAGCCTGACCGGATCGAGGAAGTACTGGACCGCTTCCCCGACCGGGTCTTCGCCTTCCACGAGTTCGGCCCGCTCGGGATCTGTCCCACCGCAGGTTCGGGATGGGCCCGGCAGAAGCACCCCGACCGGGTGCCGGCCACCTTCCACCGCACCCACGGCGTGTGCTGCTTCCACGGCTGCCACTCGATCGGGGACGACCGCCTGTGGGGCGTCAAAGGCCGCAGGAAGGGTGCCGCAAACACACTGGCCGCGCTGAAGTCGATCCGCGCCGGCCGGGCTGTACGAGCGCTGGCGCGACCCGGCGGTCACCGAAGGGCCGCTTCGCCGGGACTGAGGTGATCCTCCCTGGCCGAACACTCCCCGGTAGACCGGTGATTGGCGAGAACTGTACGCTTCCGCTCCTGACGTCGCGGCGCACGGCGCGAGGAACTGGATATCAAGTGCACGCATGTCCGCCTTCGCACCACTACAGGGCAGCCGCGCGAGCGGCAGCCCTGTTATCACAGACGCATGTTGTGGTGATTGTTTTCCGACGAAGTGAAGTCTTGGTGGGTCGAACGCATCGGCCGGTCATCCGTGCTCCGCTGGGTGACTAGCATGAGCGACGATCAACTACCGGAAGGGTGCCGTCTTACGACCGGCCGCCCTTCCACGGCATCGGTGATGCTCAATCGTCCACACAGCCCCCGTATGCACGGACCGAGGGACCGCGGAATGCCTATACCAGCTCGCTCCCGCCAGCGCCGAGGCGCCGGAGGGGCGGCGCCCGCCTCACCGTACGCGCTGCCCGTACTCCTGGCCGTCACCGCCGCCGGCGCCGCCACCGCGGCCGTCCTCGCCCCCGAGGACGGCCGGCGCTGGGTGTGGGGCACGGTGATCGTCGCCTGGATCTGCATCGCGGCAGTGGTCAGCCGGGCCTCGGTCCTGGTTCGCCGGGCTCACCGGCGCGCCGCCGAGCAGGGCAACGAACTGGAACTCGCCAGGAACGCGTGGCGGCACCAGTCTGCCGAAACGTCCCGGCTCGTCGACGTGATCCTGCCGGACGTCATCGACCAGGTACGCAACGGCACCGGCGTCGAAGAGGCGTTGTCGACGGTCACCCTCCCTTCCGACCCCCACCTGCAACGGTTGCTGCGCGTTGTGGCCACTGAGCTGGCCACATCGGTCGGACGCGCCCTTGAGGCGGAGTCCGGACTGGAAGATGTGCGAGCCCAGTTGGAACGGGACACGGCCGAGCTGAGGCGTGTGGCCGAGGAAACGCTCCCCGCCGCCATCGCCCTGCTGCGGGAAGGCAGCTCCGCCGACACGGTGCTCGCCAAGTTCGACTGGCCGCACAACGTTCTGCTGCGGTCGTCGGCCGAGCGCTTCGTACGCGAACTGGCTTACAGCGAGAGGCGTTCCGCCGCCGCGCAGGCCGCGTCCGCCAAGGCCCTCAGCCGGGTCCAGGCCAAGACCGTCAGCATGCTCGCCGATCTGCGCGAGATGCAGGAACGGCATGGCGAGGAGGTCTTCGGCGACCTGCTGCGTCTGGACCACAGCACCTCGCAGCTGGGTCTGATGACTGACCGGCTCGCCCTGTTGATGGGCGGTCGCTCCAGCCGCGTGTGGAACAAGCCGATCGTCATGGAGAGCATCCTGCGGGGTGCCGTCGGCAGGATCGCCGCCTACCGGCGTGTGCGTCTCCACTCCTCCAGCAGGGCCGCGATCAGCGGCTTCGCGGCTGAGGGCGTCATGCACCTGCTGGCCGAACTCATGGACAACGCCGCGAACTTCTCCCCTCCCATCGACGAGGTCCACGTCTACGTGGAGGAACGCAGCGCGGGCCTTGTGGTCACCATCGAGGACAGCGGCCTGAAGATGTCCGACGCGGCCATGCGGCGGGCGGTGGAGTCTGTTTCCGGCCGCGTCACCGACCTCGCCTCGCTGCAGGGCACCCGGCTGGGTCTGGGCGTGGTGGGGCGACTCGCCGTCAAGTACGGCATCAGCGTCAGTTATCGGCCTTCCTCGCGCGGCGGCACGGGCGTCGTCGTCCTGATTCCGCCGCAGCTGGTCGCCCAGCGGCACGAGCCGCTCCCGACCGAGCGGCCGCGGCAGGCCGCACCGGCACCGCACTCGCCCGCGCGCCCCGCCGACGAGCCGCGGCTGACACGCCCGGAACCGGCCGCACGGACCGCACCGCTGCCGGCCTCCCCGGCCCCGGCCACGTCAGATGTGACCGCCGGGCGTGGTGGGGCGACCGCCAACGGACTGCCTGTCCGGGCCCCGGGCCGCGCCATGGCCGAGGCCGAGCGCACCCGGCGCAAGCCGGCCGCCCAGACACCCGCCGATCCGCGCGTGCCCGGTCCCGCCCTCGACGCGGGAAGCCGGTTCGGGGCCTTCCACCGCGGTCGGCGCCGCGCCGAGGGCGCCTCGGCCGACGGGGACACGCACGACACCGTGCCCGACGCCTGAGGGCTGAGCCTCTTTCGTCAGCAGGCTTCCCCGGACTGATTGACCCTACTTCTCGCTGCACTTCGCTGGATTGGAGGCACGGGGGCTGCTGGTGACCTCACCGGTCAGCAGCAGCCCCCACCCATCATGGAGACCACCGACAACAGCCTCACCTGGCTCCTGAAGAACCTGCTGGACCGCACGCCCGGCACGCGCCACGCCCTCGTGTTGTCGCGCGACGGTCTGAAACTGTGCTGGACGGAACACATGACCGTCGATCAGGCCGACCAACTGGCCGCCATCTGTTCCGGCATGCAGGCGCTGTCCCAGGGCGCCTCCGTGGAGTTCGGCGACGGGTCGGGCGGCGTCAGGCACTCGATGACCGCGTTCCACGGTGGCCTTCTGTTCATCGTGGAGGCGGGCGAGGGCGCTCACCTCGCGGTCGTCGCCCAGGAGAGCGCCGACCCCGGTGTCGTCGGCCACCAGATGACGGAAATGGTCGAGCAGATCGGGGACCACCTGCGGGCCGAGCCCCGCAAGCCCGTCGAGCGGGGCGCCCCGGCGTGATGCGTAAACCCGTGGACCTCGGCGACCCCGACCGGCTTTACATGGTCACGGGTGGCCGGAGTGAAGCCGATGCGTCTCTCGACCTGGTGACACTGATCGTCAGCGAGTGCGAGCCCTCCACCGGTATGCAGTCGGAGCACGTCCGCATCCTCGAACTGTGCCGGCATCCCACCGCGGTGGTGGAGATCGCGGCCGAGCTGAAACTCCCCATCACCGTGGTGCGCATCCTGCTCGGCGACCTGTGCGCCCTGGGCAAGGTCAGCGCCCGCCACCCGCGCGCGGCCGCGTCCGTCGCGGGCCTTCCAGAAACCGCCCTGCTCCAGGAGGTGCTCCATGGGCTCCGCAACCTCTGAGCTGCCCTCCCAGCGCACACCGCTGACCGCTGCGGCCGAGACCGGTCTGAAGATCGTCGTCGTGGGCGGCTTCGGGGTCGGCAAGACCACCCTTGTGCGCTCGGTCAGCGAGATCCGGCCCCTGAACACCGAAGAGCTCATGACCCAGGCGGGACAGGGCATCGACGAGACGGCCGGGGTGGAGCGCAAGACCACCACGACCGTCGCCTTCGACTTCGGCCGTATCAGCCTCAACGACCGCATGGTGCTCTACCTGTTCGGTGCGCCCGGCCAGGAGCGCTTCTGGTTCCTCTGGGACCGCCTGTTCGCCGGCACCCTCGGCGCGGTCGTCCTGGTCGACACCCGCCGCATGGAGGACTGCTGGTACGCCATAGACCGGCTTGAGCACCACGGCACACCGTTCGTGGTTGCGGTCAACCGCTTCGACGGCGACGAGAAGCGGTTCTCCCTCGACGAGGTCCGTCAGGCACTCGCCCTGGGCGAGCACGTGCCCATGATCGAGTGCGACGCCCGCGTCAGGGCGTCGGGCAAGGAGGTCCTCATCGCTCTGGTGGACCACCTGTACACACGTGCACTGGCCAAGGAGAGCACAGCGTGAGCGACACGACCGGTTTCCCGTCCACGGACGCCCCTCCCCCGGGCTGTCCCGCGCACGGCTCCGCCGTGCCCCTGGCCGGGCTGGAGTACCAGCAGACGCCTTCGCAGCTGTACCGCACCCTGCGCAGGGAGCACGGAGCGGTCGCGCCGGTGCTGCTCGACGGCGGCATCCCGGCCTGGCTGGTGCTCGGTTACCCCGAGGTCTGCTATGTGACGGCTCATGACGAGTTGTTCGCTCGGGACTCCCGCCGCTGGAACCAGTGGGAGCACATCCCACCGGACTGGCCGTTGCTGCCGTACGTCGGGTACCAGCCGTCGGTGCTCTTCACCGAGGGTGCCGAGCACCAGCGCCGGGCAGGGGTGATCACCCAGGCTCTGGAGGGGGTGGACCAGTTCGAGCTGGCCCGTGAGTGTCAGCTGATCGCCGCGCGGCTGATCTCCTCCTTCTCCGGCAGTGGCCGGGCGGAACTGATGAGCATGTACGCGCACGCGCTGCCCGCCCGCGGCGTGCTGTGGATGTGCGGCATGCCGGCGGAGGACGCGGACACCGAGCGCCTCGTCGACGACCTGCGCATCTCCCTGGACGCCGGCGAGGGCGACGACCCGGTGGCCGCGTACACGCGCGTCGGTGAGCGCATCATGCGGCTGGTGAAGGAGAAGCGCGAGCGTCCCGGCCCCGACGTCACCTCGCGCATGATTCTCCACCCCGCAGGTCTCGGCGACGAGGAGATCGTGCAGGATCTGATCTCCGTCATCGCCGCCGCGCAGCAGCCGACCGCGAACTGGATCTGCAACACCCTGCGTCTGCTGCTGACCGACGAGCGTTTCGCGGTCAACGTCGCCGGCGGCCGGGTCAGCGTCGGCGAGGCGCTGAACGAGGTCCTGTGGCTGGACACACCCACGCAGAACTTCATCGGCCGCTGGGCCGTGCGCGACACACAGCTGGGTGGGCGTCACATCCGGGAAGGGGACTGCCTCGTGCTGGGCCTGGCGGCGGCCAACACCGACCCGCAGATCTGGCCGGAGCCACACGCCGGCTCCGGCAACTCGGCGCACCTCTCCTTCAGCAACGGCGAGCACCGCTGTCCGTACCCCGCGCCGCTGCTGGCGGACGTCATGGCCCGCACAGCGGTGGAGACCCTGCTCGAACACCTCCCCGACCTCGTGCTGGCGGTGGAGCCCGAGGAACTGACCTGGCGTCCCTCGATCTGGATGCGTGGCCTGACGTCGCTGCCCGTGGAGTTCACCCCGGCCATGAACTAGCCCCTTGTGCACCAGCCCCCCGCGCACCGGGCAGACCCCGGGCGCGGAGGAAGCCGTTGCGTCAAGCCGTGACCGGTGTGAAGCGCACGGGCAGCGTCTTCGGGCCCCGGGTGAAGACGCCCTGTTCAACGAGATCGTGCCCGTCCGCGAGGCGCAGGTCGGGCATGGCGTCCAGCAACTGGTTCAAGCCCACCTCGACCTCCGCCTTGGCCAGGAGCGCGCCCACGCAGAAGTGCCGGCCGAGCGCGAAGGCGAGGTGGCCGGCAGCTGCCGAGAAGGCCGAGGTCGTGGCGAGGTCGTCGCGGAAGATGTCGAACCGGTCGGGGTCGCGGTAGCGCCGCTCATCCCTGTTCGCGGCGCCGATGAGACAGGTCACCGTGGCGCCCGCCGGTATGGTGCCACCGGTGACCTCCACGTCGGTCGCCGACTGCCGCATGATCATCTGGACCGGCGGTGTGTAGCGGAGGGTCTCCGCGAAAGCTGCGGGTATCAGGCTCCGGTCCGCACGGACGGCCGCGAGCTGGTCGGGATGGCTCAGGAGGTTCGCCAGGATGCCGGCTATCGCCTTGTCGGTGGTCTCACCGCCTGCCGCGAGCAGCAGGCTGCAGAAGGCCTTGATGTCCTCGTCGCTCATGCGCACCCCGTCCACCTCCGCGGCGCACAGGGTGGACAGCAGGTCGTCGCCCGGGTTGGCACGCCGTTCCCGGATGACCGGAAGCATGTACTCGGCGAACTCCACGCGGGTGCGCTCACCGGCGGCGGCGACCTCCGGATCCCCCGAGAGGTTGCCGAGGAAGGCGATGACGGCGGTGTACCAACCGTGGAACCGCGCGTGGTCGGCCTTGTCCAGGCCCAGCATGTCCGCGATGACGTTGACCGGGAAACGGGTCGCGTAGTCGTTGACGATGTCGGCGGAGCCGGTGTGCCGGAAGGCGTCGATGAGTTCGCGGGAGTTGCGCTCGATGACCGGCAGGAACTTCTGCTGCAGGTCGCTGCCGCGGAACGCGGGGGCGACGAGGGCCCTGCGCACGGCGTGTTCGCGGCCACTGAGCTGCAGGATCGTCTTGCCATGGACCGGCTCTAGCTGCCAGTTGTAGTTGTCTGTGGTGAATTCCGCCTTCTTGTCCTTGAAGACGCGTTCGACGTCCTCATAGCGGGAGATGATGTAGCTCTGGGTGGCCTCGTGCCAGATCAGGGGTTCTTTCTCCCGCATCTCCGCATAGGCCGGGTAGGGGTTCGCGGCGAACTCGGGCGACAGGATGTCCGGGAGGTGGTGGGCAGCGGACACGGAACTCCTCAAGTCGGATGGGTGACCATCACCGCAAGGTTATGGATCTTTTGACTCGTCAAAAAGATCTGCTGGATTGAAAGTTGCCGTGAAGGGCGATCAGCGCTGCGCGGCGGTCGGTCGGCCTGGGGACCGAGCCGCGATCGGGTCCCGTCCGTCGCCCGCCGCGCCGCGCTGATCGGCTTCACCCGCGCGCGTCGAGAACGGGCATCATCAGTGAGTGCCGAACCCGTCGGCGTTCGTGACACCTTCGATCACATCACCGTCGCCCGGCCCCGGCACCCGTCACCGGGGTGAGCCCGCGCAGCGCGGTGGGCGGGGTGAGTCCCTCTGTACCGGCCGCTCCTCAGCCGGCATGGCGCACACGGGCGCGCTGGTTGGGAGCCTGTTCGTCTCGTTCGGCCGCCAGTGCTGTGAGCTGGGTATTCAGTTCCAGCCAGCCGTCGGGCGACGTGGGCTCCCACACGACGCGCTCCCCGTCCCATGTGGGGCCGTACGTGCCATGTGTAGACCCACTGTTCCAGTTCCAGTTCCCGTTCGTCGTCGTCGCGGATGCGGACGGTGGTGCTCGGGGCGGCGCGGTTGGTGATCGGGGTGACGAGATGGCGGGTGAAGAGGTCGAAGGTGTGCTTGTGCCACCGTTCAGGGGAGTGCTCCGCCCCCCTGCTCGTCGACCTGCCCTGGCCGGCGAGGTCGGGGTCCGAGGGCACCACACCGCCCGCGGACCCCGACCTCGCCGGCGAGAACCCGAAGGAGCTCGGCATCACCCCCACCCCCCAGGCCGAGTAGTCCGCAACCCTCGGGCGGCGCGGAACCGGAGCGCGTCGGCGGCCTGGCCGGACTCCTGCTGCGAGAACGCCGGTGTCACGCTGTCACACTGCCGCTGCCGGTCACACGGCAGCGTTGGTGCAGGTCAGGGCGTATATCGGTGGGGCGTGACGCCTGCGGTGCCCGGACGGCACAGGGACATGCACGAGTTCCGGCACCTGCCAGGCGGGGCGGCAGCGCCCTGGTAGGCCACCGTCGGCGCGGCTGCGCCCTGCCGCCCGGCGGTCAGCCGGCCGGGGCGTCTTCCTCGGGCCGGCCGGAGGCCTCTGGCGGGTGCTGGGCCAGGATCTGCTCCAGCACCTCGCAGAACGAGGCGGCCCGCCGGCTGCGCCGGCTGCCGAAGACCTCCCGCTCGGCGGTGAGCAGCAGCAGCCAGTGCGCGCCGGTCGTCCGCATTCGGCCGGCCGTCCGCACCGCGCTCGGCAGGCGCCGGTTCAATTCCGCTCCACAGCGCCCCGTCCTGCGACTCGTCTCCCCCTCCGAGCCAGACGGGGGCCATCCGACGGGGAACTGGCGCCAAGCCGCCCGCCACCCGGCCCTGCTGCAAAGATCAAGTGCTTGGCGCCAGCGGCTGTGCGGATGGCCCAGGCATGACGCCTGATCAGCTTGGCAGCTGAAACAGCGTGCGCAATGCCATGTCGGCCACTTGGTGCAGCTGGTCGCGGGTGCAGCCGCTCGCCGCCTGTACGGCGATGCCGTCGGTGATGGTGTACACCAGCCGGGCGAGGACGCGCGGATCGGTGTCTGCCGGGAGCTCGGCTGCCTGCTCGAAGCGATGGCGGAGCGCAGCTTCGCCGGCCATGCGCCGGGCGATCACCTCCTGGCGGATCGGCTCGGAGTCCGGGCCGCAGGCGTGGACGCTGTTGACGCTCAGACATCCGTGGGGAGTGTGGGGCCCCGTGGTCAGCTCGATGGCCCCGAGGAGCAGCCGTTCGATGACGGTCTGCGCGGTGGGCGCCTCCAGGGCCTCGGCGGCAAAGGCTCCGGGGCTGGTGAAGTAGCGGTCGAGCACTTTTCGGAACAGCTGTTCCTTGTTGCCGAAAGCCGCGTACAGACTCGGCCTGTTGATGCCCATGGCCGCGGTCAGGTCCGACAGGGACGTTCCCTCATAGCCCTGCCGCCAGAAGACCTCCAGTGCCCGGTCGAGCACGGTTTCCGGGTCGAAGGCACGTGGGCGACCGCCTGACATGCGCCACCTCCTCAAGTTTTTTACCTATCGGTACGTTACCCCTTGAATCCCGGCTGCGACTCCCCTAGTTTCTTATCGATCGGTACAGAAACAGGGAGGGCACATGATCAGAGTCGGGGTTGTGGGAGCGAGCGGCTGGGCCGGTGCATCGCACCTGCCCGCACTCGCCGGACTCGACGCGTTCGAGGTGACCGCGGTCGCGACGACCAACCAGGCCAGCGCCGACAAGGCGGCGGCTGCCCACGGCGTACCACGTGCCTACATCGATGCCGGAACCCTCGCCGGTGATCCCGACGTGGACCTGGTCGTGGTGTCGGTCAGGGCGTCCGGGCACGCGGAGGTGATCAGGGCCGCGCTGGGGGCGGGCAAGCACGTGCTGTCGGAATGGCCGCTGGGCGTGGACGCCGCGGAAGCGGAGGACCTCGCCCGAGCGGCTGGTACGGCCGGTGTCGTTCACGCCGTGAACCTGCAGGGGTACCAGTCCCCGGACGCCCGGTACGTAGCCGACCTGATCGCCGCCGGCACGATCGGCCGACTCGAATCGGCCGTCCTGGTCGCCGCCGGCGACCCACTGGGCGGCCCCCGGATCGCGCCGGAGCTGGCATGGTCCACCGACCCGGCTGCGGGCACCTCACTCCTGACCATCATGGCCGGCCACTTCCTGGCCACCCTGGACCGGATGGCGGGCAGGTTGGTCGAGGTCTCCGCGAGGCTGCCCCGCCCGCACGACCACGTCGCCGTCACGGGAACCGGCCGCACGGTGCCCAACGGCGTGCCCGCACAGGTACTGCTCCACGGCGTCCTGGAGAACGGCGCCGCCGCGTCCGTCGCCGTATACGGAGGCAGTGGGAGCCCGGACGGCTTCCTCATCAAGCTCGTTGGTTCCGAGGGTGCTGTGACGGTTGCTCCCACCCGACCGGGCACGTACATGCACTGGACCGACTGGGACATCCGGGTCAACGGCGAGCAGGTGCAGGTGCCCGACGACTACCGGACCGTCCCCTTCGACCCTGCCGGTGGACCGGTCGCCAACGTCGCGGCCGTCTACCAGTAGATCGCCCAGTCGATCGCCGAAGGGCGCCGACCCCAACCCGACTTCCACACCGCCGCGGCCCATCACCGGGTGCTCGCGGCCATCGAACGCGCCGCAGCGACCGGCGCCACGGAAAAGGTCTGAACTACGCCTCGCTCGCAATCCTGGCCCACCTGCGCGCCGCCGGCCTCGGGGCCTTGGCGGACCTGGGCTATCGCGGCGTGGACAACGACGTACTCGATCCTGTGATCGTCACCGGCTCCCATGCAGCCGCACCCACAAGCTCACCCCAGCCAGAAGACCACCAACCGGGTCCTCGCGTCGGACGGGCACCGGTCGAACACGGCTTCGCCCATCTCAAGAACCGGCGGATCCTCACCAAGCTCCGCACCGACCCCGCCCGCGCCACCTGCCTCCTGCGCGCCTTGCTCGTCCTGACGGACTTCGACGTCAATCCCTGACGGATTTGCTCAGCACACAGCCACCACGACAACTTTGAGCATCCCGGCACCGGGCATTCCAGCCCTTTGCCAGTAACGCATTGAGCCGAGCACAGACGGTTCCCTGGAACCGGGGTGCGTCAGGGCTGAATGTTCTCCAGGTCCTCAAGGAGGCTGGGGTGGGTCGGCTGCCACCCGAGGGCATCGCGGGTGTGGGCGCTGGACGCCGGCTGGTCCATGGCGAAAATCGGGCCGAACGGGCCGAAGCTGTCCTGCGGAACCTCCTCGACCGGCAGGCCCAGTCGCCGGCCGATGACTGTGGCGATGTCCCGCACCGCGTCGCCCTCGTCGCCGACGGCGTGCCAGGCAGTCCCGGCCGGTGCCGACTCAAGGACCAGACGGAACAGGACGGCTGCGTCGAGCGCGTGCACGGCCGGCCAGCGCTGGGTGCCGTCGCCCGGATAGCCGGCCACCCCGGTGCGGCGCGCCTGATCGGTCAACAGGCCGGCGAATCCCCCCTTGCCCTCGTTGTGGACCGTGCGCGGCATACGGACAGCCGTGCTGCGCACACCGCGCGAGGCGAGGTCCAGCAGCGCGTTGACCGAACGGCCTCGGCCGCCCACCGGTCCGTCGGTCGGCAGCGGATCGGTCTCGGTGGAGGCCCGCCCCGGCACCCAGGGCGTACCGGAGACCGTGACGATCGGGCGGTCGCTTCCGATGAGTTCCTGCCCCAGCACGGTGAGAGCCGCGCTCTCCTCGGCGATGGCCTGGGCGAGTGCGTCCGGACTGCTGTAGTCGCGTCCGAACGCCAGACTGATCACGCCGTCGCACTGCGCCGCGCCGGACCGCAGAGCGTCGAGGTCGGCCAGGTCTCCTCGCAGCACCTCGGCACCAGCGCGCTCAAGGGCCTGCGCGGAGCCGTCCGAACGAGCCAGTGCGAGAACGGTGTGGCCGTTGCCGAGCAGTTCGGCGACGACGGCGGAGCCGATGGTGCCGGTACCGCCGGTGACGAAGACATGCATGAGCTCTCCCTGAAAGTGATGGGACTCTTGTCCCATCACTGACCCTACACGGTGACGGGACAGGTGTCCCATCACCTATCCTGGTCTCATGGCTAGATGGCAACCGGGAGCGGCCCAGCGACTCGTCGTCGCGGCCGTCGACCTGTTCACCGAGCAGGGGTACGACGCCACCACGGTGACGCAGATCGCCGAGCGCGCCGGCGTCACCAAGAG
This sequence comes from Streptomyces corchorusii, assembly GCF_001514055.1. Lineage (NCBI taxonomy): Bacteria > Bacillati > Actinomycetota > Actinomycetes > Kitasatosporales > Streptomycetaceae > Streptomyces > Streptomyces corchorusii. The sequence continues at coordinate 218,989 of NZ_KQ948365.1, forward strand.
CACCTTCTTCCGATACTTCTCCGACAAGCGCGAGCTACTGGTCGCCGGTCAGGAGACGCTCAGCAGGCTGCTCGCCGAAGGCATCACCGAGGCCCCCGCGAGCGCCAGCCCGCTCCAGGCGGTGGCAGCCGGTCTTGAGCGCGCATCGAGCGCCATGGGCCCGGCGAACCGCGAACTCGGCCCCCGCCTCAAAGCAGCCGTGGCAGCCAGCACCGAACTACAAGAGCGCGACGCCCTCAAGAGCGTCGGCCTCGCGGCCGCCATGACAGCCGCGCTCATCGCCCGCGGCGTCCCCGAGCCGACCGCGCACCTCGCGGCCGAGCTGGGAGTCCTCGCGTTCAAACGGGGATACGCCGAGTGGTCCGAAAGCGATCGTGACGGCACCGAAGGGCTCGCGCCACACGCACTGGCAGCCCTGGAAGACCTGCGTGCGGCAACTGCATCACTGGGCTGACCGACGCCGCTCGGCTGCCGCCAGCCGGGCCCTGTCGGCGCCACGGGCACTTCGCCCGTCGACCGCCTCCGAGACGCCCTGCTCGTCCTGACAACCTCGGAGCCGATCACTGACAGACGACCTACTGCGCAGACAGGCACCCACTCGGCAGTGATCTCGTCCAGGTTGAGCTGGGCGGTATCCACCAGCCGTGCTTCCGGCGGGCATTCGGCGAGCAGTTCGCGCGGGACCAGGCTGCCCGCGTACAGGCAGACCTGGCAGGCGGCGAGCGTGCGGGCGCCCCGCACCGTGATCACGTCGGCGGCACCGGGGCCGGCGCCGATGAAGTACACGGTCATCTGTCTTCTCCAGGAGAGGGGTTGGGGGTCTTCTCATGACGGCCCACTGCGTGACCGGCATCGCCTGCCGCCACCCGGTGAACCCGCCCACGGGCACGGCGTGCGCCACGGCGAGCTTGACCAGTTCGCCGTGGCACCGGTAGGCGTCGGCGAGCAGCGCCTCGGACTCCAGCGTCACGGTGTTGGCGACCAGGCGTCCGCCGGCCGGCAGCGCGTCCCAGCAGGCATCGAGCAGCCCGGGCGCGGTGAGCCCGCCATCGATGAACACGGCGGACGGTGGGACGAGTTCAGCCAGTACGGCAGGAGCGGCACCCGTCACGAAGCGCAGCCCGGGTACGCCCAGCCGCTCGGCGTTCCGCGCGATCCGCTCCGCGCGCACCGGATCCCGCTCGACGGTGACCGCCCGGCACGACGGGTGCGTGCGCATCCACTCGATCGCGATCGGCCCCCGACCCGCCGCCGATCTCGCACAGCAACTCGCCGGGCGCGAGCACGCCGAGCGTCGGCGGCGCGGACGTGGCGCGTGCTGAGCTGCCCGTCGTGCTCATAGGCGGCATCGGGCAGTCCGGGGACCGCGCCGAGTCGGGGTCGGTCGGTTCTCAGCGCGCGGCGGACCTCGACGGCGACGATGTTGCGGGGGTCTCTGGGCGGATGCGGCCAGTCGTCGGCGGCGCCTTCGGCCGTCACACATTCCTTCCCCCCCCCGCAGAGCTGTTCGAGCAGCCGCATCCTCGATGGCCCGAAACCGCGGTCGCGCAGCAGTGCGGCGACCTGGCCGGGCGTGGCGGCGTCGGCACTGAGCACGAGGAGCCGGCGCCCATGATGCAGCGCGGCGGCGAGCCGGGCGGTCGGCCGTCCGACGAGGGTCACCACGTCGGTGTCCTCCCAGGGCCGGCCGAGGCGGGCACAGGCGTAGGAGACGGAGGAAGGGTGCGGCAGGACGTGCACCGCACCGGCGCCCAGTTCCTCGATGAGGGTCCGCCCGATGCCGTAGCACATGGGGTCGCCGCTGGCCAGCACGGTGATACGGCGACCGCCATGAGCGGCGAAGAGGCCGCGGACCGCGGGCCTCAGCGGCGAGGGCCAGGGGATGCGCTCACCCCGGCACGCGGCGGGCGGCAGCGTGAGATGACGGGCGCCTCCGATGAGCACCTCGGCATCGAGCAGCACGGCTCGCGAGGTCTCGGGCAGCCCGTCCCACCCCTCGACCCCGATCCCGACGACGGCCACGGCGCGCGGCACGGAATCGGGGCTGTCGGAGTCGGACCGAGCGGGGTTCACTGCCTGCCAGCTCGGAGTTCGGAGAGGACCGGTGGCGCACTCTGCTGGTCTCCGACCAGCGTCTGTGTGCCGAGGTGCGCGACCCAGGAGAGTTATTGCACACTACTCGCAATAACTTACTCTTCGCAGAGAGGGGCGGGCATGGGCTCTCCCGTCGTGCTGGGCATCGAGTCGTCCTGTGACGAGACCGGCGCCGGACTCGTCCGGGAAGGGCGGCTGCTCGGCCACGCGGTGGCGTCGAGCATGGACGAACACGCCCGCTACGGCGGCGTCGTACCGGAGATCGCCGCCCGGGCCCACGTCCACGCGGTCCGGCCCGTGGTCCAACGCGCGCTGGAGGAGGCCGGACTGCGGCTGACCGACATCGGCGCGGTCGCCGTGACCACTGGCCCGGGCCTGTCCGGCGCACTCCAGGTCGGCCTGGCCGGAGCGAAGGGCCTGGCGTACGCACTCGGCGTCCCGCTCTACGGCGTCCACCACCTCGCCGGCCACGTCGCCGCCGACACCCTCGCACACGGCCCGCTGCCCAACCCGTGCATAGTGCTGGTCGTCTCTGGCGGCCACACCTCCCTGCTCCTCGTACGTGACCTCGCCCGCGATCCCATCGTCCACTTGGGCGACACCCTCGACGACGCCGCGGGCGAGTGCTTCGACAAGGTCGCCCGGGTCTTCGGGCTGCCCTACCCCGGCGGCCCCGCCATCGACCGGGCAGCACGCTCGGGGGATCCGCACGCCGTCCCCTTCCCCCGCCCGCTTCCCGCGTCGTACGACTTCTCCTTCTCGGGGCTGAAGACGGCAGCGGCGCGCTGAGCCGAGAGTCACGCGGGCGCCGAGTTGCCGGTCGCGGACGGGGCGGCGTCCCTTCAGGAGGCGGTCGCCGACGTGCTGACCCGCAAGGCGGTCGCGGCCTGCGTGGAGCACGGCGTGGGCACGCTCGTCGTGGTCGGTGGGGTCGCCGCCAACTCCCGGGTGCGTGCGCTGGCCGAGGAGCGGTGCCGGGCCGCCGGGCTCACCTTGCGCGTGCCTCCACTGCGCCTGTGCACGGACAACGGCGCGATGATCGCCGCCGTCGGCGACCTCCTCGTACAGGCCGGAGCCGAACCGGCACCCCTGGACGTGTCCGTCGACCCATCGGCACCACTGGAGCACGCGGCCCTGCACCCCACAGCCACGGCAAGGGCGGCCACCTGATGACCACGCGCATCCGCGTCTTCCACGGCGAGGAACTGCTGGCGCACTCCGATGCCCTGTGCTCCGTCTACGTCGACGCCTTCCGCGCCCCGCCCTGGAACGAGGACGAGGGGAAGGCCACCGCGTTCCTCGGCCGCCTGAGGGAGGACGTCAAGCGCCCCGGCTTCACCGCAGCCGTCGCCCTCTCAGGGCCGGACGTCGTCGGCTTCACCACCGCGTGGACCACCCTGACCCCCTTCCCCACCGACCGCTGCTACCCCCAGGCCGCCGCCGGCCTGGGCCCGCAGCGCACAACGGAGTGGCTGTGCGGAGCCCGCGAGATAGACGAACTCGCCGTCCGCCCCGCAGCCCACGGCACCGGACTGGCCGCCGAACTGCTGGAGACGGTCACCACGGGCGCCCCCGGAGGCCGCTCCTGGCTGCTCACCTCGGTCCGGTCCTCCCGGGCCATGGCCTTCTACCGCCGCGAGGGCTGGATACAGGCCACCCACCCCTCCCCCGGAGGCAGGGGCATCGCCGTCTTCCTCGGCCCCCGTCACCCGGCACGTACCCTCGCCGCCCCGCCTCTGTAGACATCGAAGCAATCGGAGGAACAGCGCCATGACCACCACGGCACACATCGACACCACCCGCCCCGTGGCAACGCTCATCAACGTCTTCACCGTCTCCCCGGACCGTCAGACCGAGCTAGTCGACCTGCTCGCCCAGGCCACCGAGGAGACGATGAAGCACCAACCCGGCTTCATCTGCGCCAACTTCCACGCCTCCCTCGACGGCGAACGCGTCATCAACTACGCCCAGTGGGAGAGTGAGGAGCACTACCGCGCAATGCTCACCAACCCCGAGGCACGGGTCCACATGGACAAGGCCGCCACCATCGCGAGCGACGTCCAGCCCCGCCTCTTCCGAGTGGCGTCGAGCCACCGGGGCTGAACCAACGCCGAACGGCAACAGGTGAGTTCTCGGAAACTTCGCGTTCACGACGGCGGGCGCCGACGGTAACAACCCCTTTCTAGCGTGACCGGCCGTGGGATCAGAGTCGTGTACACGGCCGAACGGAACACACGAAGGTTCGTAGGGCTCCCCCGTCCTGCCGATGACGCCAAGCGGGGCATTCCCTCCCACAGAGGCAGCCGCACCAGCGTCATCGGGAGGCGCGACATGAGCACCACCGAGTCACGGACACCAACGGCAGACGCGCCGAAGGCCGCCGCCGATCAGGCGGTCAGGGAGACGTCGGAGGACTACACCCTCCGTTTCGCTCCCCGCAGCTACCGTCGCTGGACCCCCATGGTCGTGGCGACCACCGCGCTCGGCGGCATCGCCTACATGGCCGACTTCTCCATCGGTGCCGGCATCGGCCTGGCGCACGGCACCGGCAACGCCCTCGTTGCCATCGCGGTGGCTGCCGTGGTCATCTTCATCACCGGTTTCCCCCTCGCCTATTACGGCGCCCGCTACAACATCGACCTCGACCTCATCACCCGCGGCTCAGGCTTCGGTTACTACGGCTCGGTCCTCACCAGCGTCATCTTCGCCAGCTTCACCTTCATCTTCTTCGCCCTCGAAGGCTCGATCATGGCCCAGGGCCTCAAGCTCGGCTTGGGGCTGCCCCTGTGGCTGGGCTACCTGATCTCCACGCTCATGGTCATCCCCCTGGTGATCTACGGCATGAAGGCGCTCAGCAAGCTCCAGGTGTGGACCACCCCGATCTGGCTGCTGCTGATGGTCGGCCCGCTGGTCTACCTGATCGCCACCGACCCCGGCACCGTCGACCGCTTCCTCGCCTACACCGGCACGGACGGCGACAGCGGCGTCAACACGGCCTCGGTCCTGCTCGGCGCCGGCGTCTGCCTCTCACTCATCGCCCAGATAGGCGAGCAGATCGACTACCTGCGCTTCATGCCACCGAAGACCGAGGCCAACAAGCGCACTTGGTGGGCGGGCGTGGTCATGGCGGGTCCCGGCTGGGTGGTGCTCGGCGCGCTGAAGCAGGCCATCGGCGTCTTCCTCGCGGTGTACATCCTCGCCAAGGTCGGCCCGGCTGCCGCGACCGAGCCCATCCAGCAGTTCCGCGGCGCCTTCGACGCGATGATGCCCTCCTGGATGGTCATCCCGCTCGCCGTGGCACTGGTGGTCATCAGCCAGATCAAGATCAATGTCACGAACGCCTACTCCGGCTCTCTCGCCTGGACGAACTCCTTCACCCGAGTCACCAGGCACTACCCCGGCCGCATGGTCTTCGTTCTGATCAACCTGGGCTTTGCGCTCGCATTGATGGAAGCCGACATGTTCAGCTTCCTCAACAGCATCCTTGGCTTCTACTCGAACTGCGCGATCGCCTGGGTGGTCACCGTCGCCACCGACATCGGCATCAACAAGTATCTGCTGAAACTCTCCCCGCTCCAGCCGGAGTTCCGCCGGGGCATGCTCCACGCCGTCAACCCGGTCGGCGTCGTGGCCTTCGTCGTCGCCTCCGGCCTGTCGATCGCCATGTACTTCCACCAGCTGGGCGACACCCTCCAGCCGTACTCCCCCGTCGCCGCTGCCGTCATCGCCTTCGCCCTGACCCCGCTGATGGCGATCGTCACCAAGGGCAAGTACTACCTCCGCCGCACCGACGACGGCATAGACGAGCCCCTGCTGGACGCGGACGGCAACCCGAGCGCTCTCATCTTCGCCTGCCACGTCTGCCAACAGCCGTACGAACGCCCGGACCTGACCGCCTGCGCCACACACGACGCGGCCGTCTGCTCCCTGTGCCTGAGCACTGACAAAATCGGCGACCACGTGCTGCCTTCCACTGCTTAGCCGACGGCCTGGCTGCGGTGTGGGGGCAGCCGAATTCCAGAACGGATGACGTGGCGCGGCACGGAGGAGACAGCGTCACCTGTATTCGGAGCCGCAGAGAGATCGTGCCACGCGTCCGTGTCCGCTACGGCGCCCTCGGCTCCTTCATCGCTCGGCCACGGAACAACGGCAGTGCGGCTCCCGCGACGTGCCGGGTCCCTCCTGCCGCAGATCAATCCGAGCCAGGTGGTGCCGACGCTCCCGAACGCCGACGAACCCGTCGAGCCGATGGCGGCCTCGACCGAGCTGACCAAGTCGCCCGTTCAGGCCGACGCCCTGCCCAGTCGTACGGCGGGCCACCGCTTCCGCGGCTCTGCCGCCCCTCTGCGGGCACACCTCCGGAAAACGTCGAAGCGGCTCAGGCGGGAATGCGCCAAAGGCTTCGCCTACAAGGTCGGCAGCGCTGTTGCGATGGTGGCCTGCGCACACATCGCCTTCGTCCCGGCGCTGAACCCCGTTACTGCCATGCACGGCGTGCACAACACCGGGGACCTGCCCGGAGTGCGGTGAGCCGCTGGTCGATGTCCGGAGAGGGGCGCTCCTTGTGGACTCGCGGAAACAGGACGACTCGGACGCCTTCTTCTACCTGCGGGAAGGCGTGCTGGAGCGTCTGCTCCAAGCACAGGCGCACTTGCCGGCCGGCCTGGGGTTCCTGGTGGTCGAGGGCTATCGTCCGCCGGCATTGCAGCGGCGCTACTTCGAGGAATACGCGGCCAGGTTGCGAGCTGAGCAGCCTGGATGGACCGACGAGCAGATTCGGTCGGCGGCGAGCCGTTTCGTGTCGCCTCCGGAGATCGCGCCGCACAGCGCGGGCGCGGCGGTGGATCTTACGCTCGTGGATGCGGACGGCCGTGAGCTGGATCTGGGTACGCCTGTGAACGCGACTCCAGAGGAGAGCGCCGGTGCCTGCTGCACCGACGCCGCCGGGATCAGCGCGCAGGCGCGTGCCCACCGGGACATCCTGGTGCGCGTGTTGATGGCCGTGGGCCTGGTGAACTACCCGACGGAGTGGTGGCATTGGTCGTTCGGCGACCGCTACTGGGCGTTGGCCACTGGAGCGGCAAGCGCCTGTTACGGACCGAGCCTGCACGGCGTCCACCGATGACGGTTCCGGCTGAGCCGCGGTAGCCCCCGTCAGGCTGTCGCAGTGCGGGCCTCCGCCCCAGCGGTCGTCCACGCCAAGAGGCGCTGCGGGTGGGCGCCGCGCCGACGGTGGGAGGCGGCGTATCCCGGGCGTCTACTCCTCGGTTATCGCTGCGCCTTGGAGGCGTGCTGCGTCCTGGCCCGGCGGTGCTCCGAACATACGCCGGTACTCGCGGCTGAACTGCGACGGGCTGTCGTATCCGACGGCGTATCCAATCGCGGCCACGTCGTGCGGCGCTGCGATGAGTTGAATGCGGGCCTTTTGGAGTCGGAGTTGTTTTTGATACTGCAGCGGACTCATGGCGGTCACCGCACGGAAGTGCCGGTTGAGCGAGGAGACGCTCATGCCGACTTCGTCGGCGAGGTCGCCGATGCGAATCACTTCGTCGTAGTGGGTCTTGATCCACTGGATCGCGCGGGTGACGAGGGTCGTGCGGCTGTCGGCCAGGCCGATCTGTCTGACCAGGGCCGCCTGGGGTCCGTTCAGCAGTCGCCAATGGATCTCACGTCCTACGCCGGGTGCCAGTACCGGGATGTCACGTGGCTCGTCCAGCAGGCGCAGCAGCCGGACGACGGCGTCGAGCAGCTTGTCGTCGGCGTCGCTGGTTGCGATGCCTGGACCGTCGTGAGGGCGGACGACGGCGGGGCCGGCCTCCACCAGCAATTGCGCAATGATCGCGGGTTGCAACGGAAGCCCGAACCCGACAAACGGCTCGGCGGGCGAGGCGTGGGTGATCTGTGAGGTCAGGGGAAGGTCGACGGTCACGACGAGGTACTGGCCCGTCCAGTAATCGAAGATGCGGTCGTTGAGGACGGCGCGCTTCGCTCCCTGCACGACCAGAGCGATCATGGGTTCGGTGACCGAGCCCAGCGGTTCGGTCACGCGCTCGGTCGAGAACACCGTCATTCCCTCGATCCACAACGGGCGTGGGCTGCCCGCGGCGAGCCGTCCGATCCGGTTACGCAGTTCGTCCAGGTGATGCACCACGCCAGTGGAGCATGGAATTGTGTGCGAGGCCAACATGATCCGGGCAAGGTTGAGCGGATTGTGCAACAGTCCGCACGCATCGTTCTAGGCGATCACAACGCTTTGGGCTCGAATAGAGGAGCACCGGGAGACGGCCTCCGTGCCGTCTCATACCTCTATCAGCTTGGAGCTCGGGCATGTCACTCGATTCCTACGTCACCCTTGGCCGCTCGGGACTGCGCCTCAGCCCGTTCACACTGGGCACGATGACCTTCGGCGAGGATCACGGCTGGGGTTGCAGCCCAGAGGAATCCAAGAACATCCTCGCGACATACCTGGACCGGGGCGGCAACTCGATCGACACCGCCAACATCTACACCAACGGCCACTCCGAGAAGATCATCGGCGACTACTTCGCCGGCCATCGTGCACTGCGTGATCGGGTGGTGATCGGCACCAAGTTCTTCGGCAACCTGTACGAGAACGACCCCAACGGCGGCGGAGCCGGCCGTAAGGCGATCGTGCAACAGCTGGAGAACTCGCTGCGGCGTCTGCAAACCGACTACGTCGACATCTACTGGCTGCACAATTTCGACCCGGCCACGCCGGTCGAGGAGACCCTCCGCGCGCTGGATGACCTGATCAGCGACGGCAAGGTCCGCTACGTCGGATTCTCCGACGTGCCGGCGTGGGCGACGGCCGAGGCAGCCACCATCGCGCGCCTGCGCGGGTGGGCCCCGATCGTCGCGCTGCAACTGGAGTACTCCCTGCTCGAACGCACCTCCGAAGGAGAGCTGATCCCGATGGCCCAGGCACTGGGCATGGGCGTGATGCCGTGGGGGCCGCTGAAGAGCGGGTTCTTGTCCGGCAAGTACTCCAGCGCAACCACCGGCCCGGTCGACACCACTCGTGCGCAGATGGTCGGCGCCCCGAGCGAGGCCGACTACGTCGTGATCGACGCGCTCAACGCCGTCGCCGGCGACGTGGGCGCCAGCCCCGCCGCAGTGGCCCTGGCCTGGGTGCGGGGCCGTCCCGGGATCACCTCCACCCTGGTCGGCGCGCGCCGCATGGACCAGTTCGAGGCCAACCTGCACGCCCTGGACGTGACCCTCACCGAGGCCCAGCGCGCCACGCTGGATGACGTGTCCGCTCCCGCACTGAACTTCCCGGCCGCGAACAACAGGATGCTGGCACCCATGATCCAGTTCGCCGGAGCCACCGTGGACGGGATCCCGTCAGTGGTGTCCCCGCTGTTGCGGGCGAGCAGTGCCCGCTACTGACCGCCACTCCAGCACACGGAGGGGAGAGACAACCACGACACATCGGTTCGCAGGCAAGACGGCCCTCGTCACAGGGGGCGGATCCGGTATCGGACGGGCGACGGCCCTGGCGCTCGCGGCAGAGGGCGCGCGCTGGTAACGGTCTCGGGCCGCACGGAGGAATCCCTCAAGGAGACCATGCACCTGGTCTAACAGCGGCTAACACAATGAGGTGAGGTGGTGCCGTGGGCCGTGTCGGGCAAGGGTGGGGAGATCGCCTCGAACCGACGCGACGAGCAGGAGATGTTCGTGCTGTGCCTGCGGATTTTGCAATCAGCCCTGGTCTACGTGAACACCCTGATGCTCCAGGACATCCTTGCCAAACCCGAGTGGTCCGACCTCCTCACGCCCGCCGACCGGCGCGGCCTGACTCCGCTGTTCTGGTCCCACGTCCGCCCGTGCGGCGAGATGAACCTCGACATGGCCACTCGTCTCAACCTCACCGCGGTCACAGTTCCTGGCCCCCGTACGGCAGGCGATGATGAGCCGGCCAACGAGCCCATGGACGCGTGAGCCGGTCCCGTCACCGCTCGCACGACGGTCAGCCGTAACCGGCGGGACTGGCCAACCCTCGAATTGGAACAGCCGGGCGCATGCCCTCTTGGGCACGCTGCCCGGTTGTGGTCAGTCAGTAGGCCGCCGCTGGCTCTACATCCAAGACCGCCTTGCCTGCGATTCGCCGGTCCAGCAGCGCTTGAGCGGCCTCGGCGACACGCTCCCAGGAACCGCGCCAGTCGACCTCTGGGGAAAGCCTCCCCGCTGCCACAAACTCCAGCAGGGTTGCCAGGTCCGGGCCGACCTCATGGACGTCGCCGAACGTGTTCATCGTCTTAGATGGCCCTACGGAGAACAGTGAGTAAGGCGCGAACACCGCCGGTTCGTCGGAAGCCCAGCCGATGTTCTGCACACCCCCGCCCGGCGCGAGGAGTTCCCAAGCTGCGGCCAGTTGCTGGCCGCCGACATTGTCGAGAATGAGGTCCACCGGCTGGTCGATGCCTTCCAGGCCGACCACCACCTGGTGGGCGCCCAGCTTGGCCAAGCCGGCGGCACGCGTCGGCGATCCCACCGAAGCGATCACATGGGCACCCCCCAGGGCCGCGAGCTGGACCGCGTAGCGGCCGACGCCGCCGGCCGCGCCGGTGATCAGTACTCGTCGGCCCAGGATGGAGCGGGAGCGCAGCGTGCGTAGCGCAGTGATGCCGGCCATCGGCAGCGCGGCGGCGTCAGCGAGGTCGACCTGGGCGGGAACTTCGGCCACCGCAGTGGTGTCCACGGCCATCCGCTGGGCCCACGCCCCGGCTCCGAACGCTGTGATCCTGGCTCCTACGGACGGTCCGGTGCCGTCCGTCGCGGCACGTACGACGACACCGGCGGCGTCATAGCCGTGAACGGTCCCGGCCGGAAGTCGCCCCGCGAACGCCACCTCGCCGCGGTTGAGCGAGATGTGCTGGACATCGACCACCAGCTGATGCGGTGCTGCCTGGGGTTCTGCGGCCAGCCCAAGACGCAGGGATCCGGGAGCGTCGGGATCGACGACGAGCGCGTGCATGACCATGAGGCCTCTCTGTAGACGTGCATCATGCGGACCACCAGTCCGGTTAATGCACGGTAGTATACGGACCGACAGTCCGTCTAGCTGAGAGGTACCGATGACCGATGACTGAACAGCGGGCCGAACGCGCCGACGCGGTCCGTAACCGTCGCGCGGTGCTACGCGCGACTGAGCAACTCTTGAACGAAGGCGGCAGGGACCATGTGTCGCTCGACCGCGTTGCCGCCCTTGCCGGAGTCGGGAAAGGCACGGTCTTCCGGCGCTTCGGCAACCGCGCCGGACTGCTGCAGGCGCTGCTGGAGGAGAGGTCCCGGGAACTGCGCGATGCGGTCGGGAACGGACCCCCGCCCCTGGGGCCGGGAGCGCCCGCACCGGAGCGACTGCTCGCCTTCCTGGATGGGCTCGGTGCGATCGCCGAAGGCAACGCCACCTTGCTGTCCGCACACGGGCAAGCCTGCGCTGAGGACAAGTACCGCGATCCCAGCTACCAGCTGTGGCACCGCCATCTCAGCACCTTGTTCGCCGACGAACGTCCCGATCTCGACGCCGACTTCCTGGCCCACGCCATACTCGCGGTCTTCGACGGCGACCTGATCCGCCACATGACGCCGCCTGACGACCCCCGCCGCTTCACCCGTTCCATCCAGCAGATGGCCATGGCGCTGCTCCGCCGTGACTGATCATCGGGGTGTCCACCTATCGACCGATTGATGAGCAAGATCGGT
>NZ_KQ948366.1:0-214711 GCF_001514055.1 Streptomyces corchorusii
CCTAGAGCAACCCGTTCGCGCGGGCGAGCAACGTGTCCTTGACTACAACAGCCGCGGCGGCTCGGCCTGCTCACCCCGACCGACTCCACCTGCTGACGGACGGGGCCCCGGCTCCGACCGGAACCCCGCCACAGCCGTCAGGCACTGGAGCGGACGACCAGGCGGGTCGGCAGGATCAGCGCAGTGGGGTCCTGTCCGTTGACGAGCGCGACCAGCATGCGCGCCATCTCCCGGCCCAGAGCCTCTATGGGCTGGTGGACGGTGGTGAGCGGCGGGTCGGCGATCCGGGCGACGGCCAGGTCGTCGAACCCGACCACGGCGACGTCGGCGGGGACCTGTCGGCCGGCCTTCCGCAGCGTGCGCAGCGCTCCCACCGCCATGTTGTCGCCGGCGGCGAACACCCCCTCCACATCAGGGTGGTTCGCCAGCAGCGCGGCCATGGCGGCGGCTCCGCTGGGCTCGGTGAAGTCCCCCTCACGCGGCGGGAACGGATCGAGGCCGGCGGCGAGCATGGCGTCCCGGTAGCCGCGGTACCGAGCGCGCCCGGCCTCGGTGTCCAGCCGCCCGCAGATCGCGGCCACACGGGTCAGGCCGCGTGAGAGCAGGTGCTCGGTCGCCTTGCGCGCCCCGCCGACGTTGTCGACATCGACGTACCACCGGGGAGTCGTACCGACCGGGCGTCCGCCGAACACGACGGGCATCTGTGCCTCCTCGGCCACCCGGGTCAGTGGATCGTCCTCGCGCAGCGCCATCAGCATGGCGCCGTCGGCGCCCCTGGAGCGAAGGAGTTCCGCGACCCGTTTGCGGCCGCGGTCGGAAGCGGCCAGGCACAGCATCAGATGCAGGTCGGCCTCCTCAAGAGCGGCCGACGCCCCCACGATGACCTGCGCGAAGAAGGGATCGGCGAAGATCGACGGATCTTCTCCCGAGACGACCAGGGCGGCGGCTCCCGTCTGCCGGGTGGCCAGGGCGCGGGCGGTCGGGTTGGGGACGTAACCGAGTTGCCGGACGGCCCGTTCGACCGCTTCACGTTTGGCGCGGCTGACGTGCGGAGCGTTGTTGAGGGCGCGGGAGGCCACGGAGCGGGAGACACCGGCGCGTTCGGCCACCTCGTCGAGCGTCGGCCGCCGACGCGGCGCATCTTCTGACATGAGCCGGGAGTCTGTCACAGGTAGGCGCGCTCGCGATGGCTGGACTGGGAGCGCTTCCAGTTCACTCAGCAGCGTGGCGCTCTCACATATGGGTGAGCTCGAAGTCCTGCACGGTCCATTGACAGTTCATCCAGCCCACTCCACGATTGGGACCGCTTCCAGTGGGAGCGCTCCCAGCGTACTCGGACCCCGCTCAGGAAATCGAGGTACAGCCATGCGCCGCAGACTCCGGATACTGGTGGCAGCCCTCTTCGCCCTGCCGTCCGCGCTCGCCGTCGCACCGTCCGCCCACGCGGCCGACCCGACCACCATGACCAGCGGGTTCTATGTGGACCCCGACTCCAGCGCCAAGCGGTGGGTGGCCGCCAATCCCGGCGACGGCCGGGCGTCCGCGATCAACGCCTCCATCGCCAACACCCCGATGGCCCGCTGGTTCGGCTCCTGGAGCGGCACCATCGGCACGGCCACGGGGGCGTTCGCCGGAGCGGCGGACCGCTCCGACAAGCTGCCCGTCCTCGTCGCCTACAACATCTACAACCGTGACTACTGCGGCGGGCACTCCGCGGGCGGAGCCGCCTCGCCGTCCGCCTACGCGAGCTGGATCGCCCAGTTCGCCGGCGGGATCGCAGGCCGCCCGGCGGTCGTCATCCTCGAACCCGACTCCCTCGGGGACTACGGCTGCATGACCCAGGCCCAGATCGACGAACGAGAGGCCATGCTCACCAACGCCCTCGCCCAGTTCAGCAGCCAGGCCCCCAACACGTGGGTCTACATGGACGCCGGCAACCCGGGTTGGGTCGCTCCGGCGGCCATGGCCCAGCGCCTCCACGAAGCCGGCCTCCGTCAGGCCCACGGCTTCTCGCTCAACGTCTCCAACTACTTCACGACCGCCGAGAACACCGCTTTCGGCAATGCCGTCAACAGTGAGCTCAGCGCCCGCTACGGCTACACCAAGCCGTTCGTCGTGGACACCAGCCGCAACGGCAACGGCTCCAACGGCCAGTGGTGCAACCCCGCGGGCCGCCGCATCGGCACTCCCACCCGCACGGGCGGAGGTGCCGAGATGCTGTTGTGGATCAAGACCCCGGGCGAGTCCGACGGCAACTGCGGCGTCGGAGCCGGCTCCACGGCCGGACAGTTCCTCCCCGAGGCCGCCTACAAGATGATCTACGGCTACTGATCCGGGACTCGCGCCGCCCGCACAGGCGAACCGGCAGTCCGCCGGGGCGGCGGGCATCCGCCTCCACCACCTCATCGACCAGGAAGCAACCATGAATCCACGCAGCCTTCGGCGCCGCGCGGCCGTCGTCGTCGCGGCCCTCACCGCGGGCGCCGCTCTCACCGCGACGCAGGCGCAGGCCACACCCACGCGGGACGTGCTCACCCCGGCCACGAAGTTCTATGTGGACCCGCACAGCAAGGCCGCGAAGCAGGCCCTCGTGGACTTCGGGAACGGAGACGTCGGGAACGCCGTGAACATGGCCAAGCTCGCCAGCTGGCCGCAGGCCGAGTGGTTCACCGAGGGCACGCCCGACGAGGTGCGCGGCAAGGTCGGCGAGCTCGTCCACCGGGCCCGGGCCGTGGACCGTACCCCGGTCCTGGTCGCCTACAACGTCCCGGGCCGGGACTGCACGCAGTACTCCAGCGGCGGAGCCGCATCCTCCGCCGCCTACCGGCAGTGGATCGACGCCTTCGCCGCCGGCATCGGCACCAGCAAGGCGGTGGTCGTCGTCGAACCCGACGGCGCGGCCCTCCTCCCCGAGGACTGCGGACCCACCACCGACCCGACAGGCGAACTCACCGCCGCCCGCATCGCCGACCTGGCCTACGCCGTGAAGACCCTGAAGGCCAAGCCGCGCACGGTGGTCTACCTGGACGCGGGGAACGTCCAATGGCGGCCCGTCGGTGAGATGGCCCAGCGGCTGCTGGACGCCGGGGTCCGGCACAGTGACGGCTTCGCCCTCAACGTGTCCAACACCCACCCCACCGACCACAACGCCAGATACGGCACCTGGATCGCCAAGTGCATGTGGTACGCCACCGAGGGGCCCGAGGAGGCGCGTGGCCACGCCGAGCGGTGCGCCGGCCAGTACTACTCGGCGGCTGCCCCGAACGACGGCACCCCCGGCAACGCGGTCTCCTCCACCGACCCGACCACCTGGCGGTGGACCGACGCCTGGTACGACCAGAACGTGGGCACCCCGCCGGCCGACGGGCTGCGTCACTTCGTGATCGACACCAGCCGCAACGGCCTGGGCGCCTGGACCCCGGAGCCGGGCAAGTACACGGGGGATCCGGAGGTCTGGTGCAACGCACCCGGCCGCGGTCTCGGCCCGCGCCCCACCGCCGACACCGGCGTACCTCTCGTCGACGCCTATCTGTGGATCAAGATCCCCGGCGAGTCCGACGGCAGCTGCACGCGCAACACCGGCGGCACCATCGACCCCGAGTACGGCGTCGTGGACCCGCCCGCCGGCACCTGGTGGCCCGACCAGGCCCACGCCCTGGCCCGCAACGCGGCACCGCGCCTGGCCTTCAACCGCTGAGCGGTCGAGGCGGCGAGCCGTCCTCCGGCTTCCCGAAGGAGAACTCGTGCGTGAGGAGGGAGATGTCGTACCCGCTAACCGGGAAGCGACTCTTCCCCGGCCCCGTCGCCGCGCCGCCTGACCGCGGGGATGGTCTCCGTCGTGGCGCGTCGGATGGCGCGGCGCTGGGCGGCCGTTGTGGCCCCCCAGATGCCGTCGTCCTCACCATGGTCGAGCGCCCAGGTGCGGCAGGCGATGAGGACCGGGCAACGGCGGCATATCGCTCGGGCGAGAGCGGCTTCCGTCCCGGGAGCCGCGAGGTCGGAGAGCGGAAAGAAGATGTCGGGGTCTTCTCCGGCGCAGGATGCTTGATCGCGCCAGTCGGAAGCTGCCGGGTGTCCAATGGACGAGCGGGTCATGACGCACCTCTTCATGGCCGTGTGCGGCCAGGCGGAGCGGCTGCGGCACAGCACTGTGCTGCACCCCAGTCCCGGCAGAGGTTCGTGGCATTTTATGGCAATTCTTCGCATCCGTGGTAGGTCGTCGGCACGTCGCCTACGACTGGGCGACATCCTGTCGAGACATGGGCTGGGCCGGCCCCGAGCGTCTGCTCGGGGCCGGCCCATGTGACGTCAGCTTGCGGCGGGGACGGGGTCGCGGGTGGGCGCGGGCGTCTCCTTCGGACCGGGCTCCGCCGGCACCGCGGGGGGAGCGGGGGCAGGGGCGTAGGGAATCTCGCCGCGCAGGACGGCCTTGGCGCGGTCCTCGTCGAGCTCGCCCTCCCACCGGGCGACGGCCAGGGTGGCGACGCCGTTGCCGACCAGGCTGGTCAGGGCGCGGGCTTCGGACATGAACCGGTCGATGCCGAAGATCAGCGCGAGGGCGGCGACCGGGACGTGCGGGACGGCGCTGAGGGTGGCGGCCAGGGCGATGAAGCCGGAGCCGGTGACACCCGCGGCGCCCTTGGAGGTGAGCAGCATGACGGCGAGCATGGTCACCTGCTGGGTGAGGCTGAGGTCGATGCCGAGGGCCTGGGCGAGGAAGACCGAGCCCATGGTCAGGTAGATGGCGGTGCCGTCGAGGTTGAAGGAGTACCCGGCGGGCAGCGTGATGCCCACGACGGGTTTCGAGGCGCCCGCGTGCTGGAGCTTGGCCATCATGCGCGGCAGTACGGGCTCGGTGGACGAGGTGCCCAGGACGATCAGCAGTTCTTCCTTGATGTAGCGCAGGAAGGGCAGCAGCCGCAGTCCGTTCAGGCGCATCACGGTCCCGAGGACGACCAGGACGAAGAAGAGGGCGGTCAGCCAGAAGGAGCCGACCAGCAGGCCCAGGTGGCGCAGGGTGCCCAGGCCGTAGTTGCCGATGGTGAAGGCCATGGAGCCGAACGCGCCGATGGGGGCCAGCCGCATGATCCACCGGATGAGCGTGAACAGGACCGTGGAGACCTTCTCGATGCCCCGGGCGATGCCCAGGCCGGCCTCTCCGGCGGCGTGCAGGCCGAAGCCGAACAGTACCGACACCAGCAGCACCGGCAGGATCTCGTTGCCGGTCAGGGCGCTGACCAGGGTGGCCGGGACGATGGCGAGGAGGAACTCGGCGAAGCCTTCGTGGGCCGTGGTCGCTTCCGGCGGCAGCCCCTTGGCGGACAGGGTCGAGAGGTCGATGTGCAGACCGCTGCCGGGCTTGACGACGTTGACGACGACCAGGCCGATCACCATGGCCACGGTGGTCAGCACCTCGAAGTAGACCAGAGCCTTCAGGCTGACACGGCCGACCGCTCGGGCGTTGCCCATGGAGGCGATGCCGTGGACGACCGTGCAGAAGATGATCGGCGCGATGAACATCTTCACCAGCGCGATGAAGCCGTCGCCGAGCGGCTTGAGGTCGGCGCCGACGGACGGCCACAGCCCGCCCACGGCGGCGCCGAGGAGGACGGCGATCAGACACTGGACGTAGAGGTGGGACAGCATCCGGCGGATGCGGCCCGGTGGGGCGGTGACGGTACCCGGGGCGGCGTCGTTGCGGCTCATGCGGGGCGTCCTTCCGGGACGGGAACGAGGAGTTCGGCTCGGGCGATACGCCGGGCGGCGCGGTGCAGCAGCACCGTGGGGGACGCGCCGTCCGGTACGGGGACGGCTTGGGTGGTGACCACGCCGGCGGGGGTGCCCAGGCGCAGCGTGCCGTCGGCGGTCTGCCGGGCGACGCGGTGGGCGAGGGTGCCGGGGGTGGCGGCGGCCGTGGCCAGGGCCACGGCGGAGGTCAGGCCGATCGCCGGGTGCGGGGCGTGCATGGAGACCATGCGCACGGCCAGGTCGTACTCGTCCTGGTCGACGAGGATGCCCTGTGTGGTGCGGTAGGGGGCGGGGCGGGCGACGATGCCTGCTTTCGGCACCGCGTGGCTGACCGGATCGCCCTCGCGGGCCAGGCCCATGGCCAGCGCTGCCTGGCGGCGCAGCAGGGTCAGCGCGGGTACGGCGGCGGCGAACGCGGCGGGGGATTCCGTGCCGTCGAGGCCGAACGCCTTGGCCTCGAACAGCGCGGCCGGCGCGCCGGCGTCCACCAGGGATGCCTCGACGGGACCGTCCGGGCCGGTCAGTTCGTCCAGGGCCCGGCCGGTCGGCAGAGCGCGGCCGGTCGTCGAGCCCGCCGGATCCTGGAACCCGAGCAGGACCGGTACGCCCGGTGCCGAGGTTCCCGGGACCGTGGCCGTGCCCTCCTCGGGGGCCACGCCCGCGGGGGTGGGGATGGTGCCGGTCAGGCGGGCCCCGGTGTTGACGTTGAGCATGCGGACGGTGGTGGTGTCCGACGTGATCGGCACGAGGTCGTGGTGGACGGCGTACAGGGCCACGGCGGTGGCGCAGTTGCCGCAGTTGCTGGCCCACTCCACGCGCTCGTCGCCGATGCCCACCTGAGCGAAGGCGTACTCGACGTCCACGCCGGCCTGGGGCGACGCCTGTACGACGGCGGCCTTGGAGGTGGTGGAGGAGGCGCCGCCCACGCCGTCGATCTGGCGGGGATCGGCGGCGTTGAAGGCGGCGAGCAGCAGGGTGTCGACGTCCACGCCCGTGGCGGCCACGTCGCGGTGGTCGAAGATCCAGCACTTGCTGGTTCCTCCGCGGATCATCTCGCCGTGCAGACGCAGCACAACCGACTCCTCACAGCCATGGAAGGGGATGTCCACCGACGGTCTCGCCGTGCGTGGTGTCCTCCACGGTGGGTTACGGCAGCGTGAAGTACAATCTCGGAAATCTGTATGGCTATTAAGTCGAAGTGAACGCTGGAGGCAGGGGTATGCTCGACGTCCGGCGCATCCTGCTGTTCACGGAGGTCGCCCGGCGCGGCTCGGTGACCGCGACAGCCCGCGCCCTGAACTACACACCGTCAGCGGTGTCACAGCAGATCAGCCGCCTGGAAGCGGAGGCAGGCCAGCCCCTGCTGGAACGCCACGCCCGGGGTGTCACCCTCACCGAAGCCGGACGGGCGCTGGCCGAACGAGGGCAACGGATCGAACGCGAACTGCGGGCCGCGGAGAACGAACTCGCCGACTTCGCCGGCCTGCGCGCGGGCACACTCCGCATCGGCACCTTCCCCACCGTCGGCGCCTCGCTCCTCCCGCAGGCCGTGATCGCCTTCCGGGACGCCCACCCCGACGTACGCCTGGCCGTCCGCAGCGCCCGCATCGCCGGACTCTGGACCATGCTGGAGAACCGGGAGATCGAGATGTCGTTGATGTGGGACTACGACTGGAGCCGGATCGACCGGGAGGACATCGTCGTCACCCCGCTCCTCGACGACCCGCCGGCCCTTCTCGTCAGCGACCGCCATCCACTCGCCGGCCGCGACGCCGCCTCACTCGCCGACTTCGCACACGACCCCTGGATCACCCGCGCCGACCATCACCCGGTGGCCGAAGCGCTCGTCCGCGGCTGCCGTGCCGCCGGCTTCGAGCCCCACATCGCCTACGAGGCCCACGACTACCAGGAGGCCCAGGCCATGGTCGCCGCCGGCATCGGCGTCGCCCTCGCCCCCACCCTGGCCCTGGAGGGCATCCGCCCCGGCGTCAGCGTCCTGCCCCTCCAGCCGCCGGCCCCCGTCCGCCGCATCCTCCTGGTGCGCATGGCCGACCATTCGCTCACCCCCGCCGCCCTGACCTTCGCCGGACTCCTCCGGGACACCGCCGCGGCCCGAACACCTTGACGCCGACACCGGCCCAACCGCGCCTGATGCCGGCTCCCTGGGGTCCGGGATGAACGAGCCGGTGGGGCGGGAGCCGTTCCGCCCCGCCCCACCGGCCACTCGGGAGCCACGGCCCCCGGGGATTACCGCGTCACTCCCAGGAGTCCTGGGTCGTGGACACCAACTGCCCCGGGATCACCTGCCCCTTGGTGCGCAGCTCGGTGTACGCCCAGTACTTGACGTCAGGCTTCAGCGCAGCGCCCGGCCGCAGTTTGAACTGCGGTGTCGTGCCGCGCTCCACCGCGGTCGGCAGTTCCAGCGTCGCCGGCTCGTAGTGGCCGTCACGACTGACGACGACGTGGCCGAGCCGGTAGTCGACGACCGGGCTACCGGAGTCCTGCGCGAAGACGTACGCCGTGTACGTGCCCGCTTCCGGCATGAAGACCCAGGCCCGCTCGGAGCTGCTCCAGCTGGCGGCGCTCCGGTAGACCAGCTTGTCGCCCTTGTACAGCCAGAGGTCGAGGTTGGTGTCCGGGTCGTCGGTCGCGGTGTCCACGATGATTCCGGCGCTGCCCGCCGGCACCTTGAAGCTGTGCGCCTGCACCCCGAGGGCCTTCCGGTCGAAGACCCCGCCGTTGACCCCGGTCCGCATCGAGTACGACTCCCGCCGCATGGGGACGTAGCCGGTCGACCGGCCGGAGACCGGGCCGGTGAATCCCGGCTCGAACATGCCGTAGGTGCCGTCGGCGAGCCGGCCGAACTCTTCCAGGGTGTCGTCGTACGACCGGGGCGAGATGCCCCACGGGCGCGCGGCCACCGGAATCCGCACCTGGTGGTGGGTGCCGCGCCAGGTGATCGCGCCGGTGACGTAGCGGTCCCACGGTGCGCTGCCGCGCCGCAGGGTGATGGTGACCGAGGCGGTCTCGCCCGGCGCCACCGTCACCGTTGCGGGTGCGACGCTCACCCGCATGCCCTCCAGCCCGCTCGTCGAGGCATGGTACGTCTCCCGCTTGCCGCCGACGTTGGTCAGCTTGCGGGTCACCACCACCGGCTTGGTGCCGTCGTACTCGCGCAGCCCGATCGACGGCAGGTTCAGCTCGCGGCCGTCGGGCTGAGCCGCTTCGCTGAAGGCGGTCAGGCTCTTGGCGTCCGGCTCGATGACCAGCCCCGGATCGGCGGCCCGCTTCAGCGACGGCAGCCCGCTGCCCTGGGCCAGCGGGCTGGCGCCGCCCACGGTCTCGGCTGTGGTGTGCAGTGCCGAGGCGACCGCGCCGGGCGACCAGTCGGGATGTTCGGCCCGCAGGACCGCGGCCTCACCGGCCACGTGCGGGGCCGCCATCGAGGTCCCCGAGTACGCGTCGTACTGCCGGCCGAAGTTCCCCGGCGGGGAGACGGCCGCGATGATGTCGCTGCCGGGGGCGACCAGGTCCGGCTTCATGAGCCCGGGATGCGTCTTGTCCGGCCCCGTCGCAGAGTAGTCCGCGATGGTCGGCACACCTGGGGCACCGGAGCCGTGGTTGCTTGAGGTGAGCTGCGCGGTGCCGTCGGCCGGGTGCCTCATCAGGTAGTTGAAGATCTTGCCGGCCTGGTCCCTGGTGTTCAGATAGAGCACCGGGAAGTCGTAGATGCTGTTGACCCGGAAGTTGCCGTTGGGATCGAAGAGGACCATGGCCGCAGCGCCCTTGGCTTTGAGCTCCTCCACCGCGCCGTAGGGGTTGTCCAGGGCGCAGGCCACCACCTTGCCCTTCACCTTCGCCGGGTCCAGACTGCCGGGCTCGCAGTACGCCGAGCCCTCCTCCAATGTGCCGGCCTGCTCGCCGAAGACCAGCGGCAGGGATCGGCCACCGGGGAGCACGTCCAGCGAGGCGCCGGTGATCGAGGTGCCGTCGCCGAGCCGGACGGTTCCCCCGTTCACGTGGGTCACCGCCGCGCCGACCGTGGTGACCCACGGCTGGGTGTTGCTGACCGCGCTGCTGAAGCCGCTGTTGCCGGCCGCGGCCGTGACGAAGACTCCGGACAGCGTGGCGTTGAGGAAGGCTTTGCCGATCGGGGTGTTGGGCTCGCTGTCCCCCAACTGCGTTCCGATCGAGTAGTTGAGCACCTGTACGCCGTCGGCGACCGCCGCGTCGATGCCGGCGATGATGTCGGCGTCGTATCCCGAGCCGCCCCAGAGGACCTTGTAGACGGCGATCCGCGCATCCGGCGCCACGCCGGAGACCGAACCGAAGTTCCGCCCCGAGATGGTGACGTTGTCGACGGGCAGGCCGGCCGCGGTGGACGCCGTGTGCGTACCGTGCCCGACCATGTCCCGGGGGGAGAGCACCTCGCCCTCGGGCAGCGTGCCGCCCGACACCGCGAGGAGCGTGTCGGCGAAGTACCGGGCGCCGACGATCTTGCCGTTGCAGTGCTGGGCAGCGAATGTGTAGCCGGTCTGGCAGGTGCCGTGCCAGCCCGCCGGGGCCGCCGGTATCCGCTGGGCGAACGACGGGCTTTCCGGCCAGATCCCGGTGTCCAGGACGCCGATCACGACCCCGGCGCCGGTGCTTCTGCCCGGCTTCCGCGCGGCGGACTCGTGCGCGCTGGTCGCCGGCGAGCCGGTTGTCCGTGCGCCGGTGGCCGATGCCCCGGTCCTGGCTGCTCCGGCTGTGCCCGATGCCGTGCCGGCCGTCGGCTGCGGTGCGGTGTCACCGAGGGACGCCTGGCTGGTGCCGACCATCTGGGACTTGGTGACCGAACGGACCCGCTTGTCCGCCTTCAGTTCCTCGACCTGAGCGGGAGTCAGCGTGGCGGAGAATCCGTTGAAGGCCGTGGTGTAGACCTCGTTGACCGTGATGCCGGCTGCTTCGGCCACGGCCGTCCGCTGGGTAGCCAGGTGCTTCCGGTACGCCTTCGCCGCCCCCGACTGCGGTTCCAGCTGCTCGCCCGGTGCCGGGCGGGTCCGGGCCAGCCCCGAGAGCCGGCCCGCGTACGTCGTCACCGGCTCCTCGGAAAGTTCCACGATGTACGGAGCGCGGCCGGAGGGCGTTTGCTTGTGTGCCGCACCGGACTTGCCGGTCTGGCGCGGTCCGAATCGGCCGGCGCCCCCGGTCAGGTCGACCCGGTCTCCTCCTGATCGCAATCCGGAGCTGACACCGCTGCCCACCGAGGTGTCCGGCTCGGCGGGTGCCGCCGTCGCCGTACCCCCGGTGGCGAGAGTGCCGCCGCCGGCCAGGACGAAGGCCAGCAGGGGTATGGCCAGCCTCCGTCGCCGGGTCCGTCTGCTCGTAGCCACGAGACTCCTTCCAGTAGCTCCCTGATGGGAGCGATCCCATGAACGTCGACGCTCTCTCCCGAGATGTGAGGGGGGAGCGCGACCTACCTAACTTGACGTCAGTTAAGGGGGTGTTACGAGGTGTTTCAGATGTTCACGTGGCCACAGTGGTTGTTATGGGCGTCTGGGCGTCTGTTAGGGGCCAACCCCCGACAGGGGGGGGGCCACCCTGGCGTCCAGATCGTCGGCTGTTGTCTGAATGCGCTCCAGTTGGCGATCGAAACACGTGTCGCAGTAAGGGCCCGAAACCAGAACTGGTGGCTGAAGCGGGAGTTGCGCAAGCACCTGCGCTTCCAGGGCGGCGATGCGTTTGTCGGCGAAGCGGAGGTCGGAGCGGGCGCCTTCGAGTCGTTCCTGCGGGGCTCCGTGTTCCCGGGTCGTCTGCTGGACTCGCCGTTTTCCACCTTGTTCGACGGGCTCAAGTAGGAGTCGGGCCGCACAAGGAGATTCAGTTGAGTACGCACAGCGACAGCCAGAAGAACCGGCGCGCCGTCATGTGGCGTGATGCCGGTGCGGCGGGAGCTCTCTACGCCCTGGGCTACTCCTCAGTGGCGTACTTCATCGACAAACCCCTCAACGGGCACTGGCTGATCTGGCCGGCGCTGGCCTTCGCCTGCGCTATGTTCGCGGCGGACTGGGAGTGGTCCTTGGTCTCCGCCTGGGCGACCAGTCCTTCACGGCCTGCATCCTGTGGGGGCCGGCCGGAGGGATCGTCACGGCGCCGGTCGTCATGGGCGCCACCCGAGTCGCCCGTTACCGCGTCAGACGGCGATGTACGCCCTGACATCGAGGTAGATGCCCGGGGGAGAGCTGCGGTCTTGCATGAGGTCGGCCATGGCCGGTGGATGAGGCATTCAGGGCGGGGCAGCCGGTCGGTGGCGCCCGGGCCGGCGCAGCTCCGTCCGGTGACGGTCCCCTCACCGGTCCGGCGAAGTGTCCCCGCACGGCCGCCGGGTCAGCCGCCGCCAGTCACCGCCGGACAGGCCGGGAGTCGGCTCTGGCGCGGGCCTGCGCCCCGAGCGGGCCAGGCCCGGGTGCCAGCCACCCCAGGGCATTGCCTAGCGCAGGGACCTGAACGCCGTACGGAGCTCCTGGGCCAGTAGTTGCGGCTGCTCCCAAGCCGCGAAGTGGCCCCCCTTGTCGACCTCGTTCCAGTGGATGAGGTTGCCGTAGGCCCGCTCGCCCCAGCTGCGCGGCGCAGGGTAGATCTCGCCCGGGAAGACGGTCACCGCGACCGGGACACTGGGGATGTCGACGGCGTTGAAGGGGCCTCCACCTGCTTGCGTTCCCTCCCAGTAGAACCGGGACGACGATGTCGCGGTGCCCGTCAGCCAGTAGAGCGAAATGGCGTCCAGCATCTCGTCGTAGGTGAGGACTTTCTCGGGCTCGCCGCCGGAGTCGGTCCACTCCGCGAACTTGTCGTAGTAGTACGCCGCCATGGCGACCGGCGAATCGGTGAGCGCGTAGCCGATCGTCTGCGGAGTCTGGTTCATCATCGCCGCATATCCGAAGCCATCGCGGTAGAAGTGCAGCAGACGGTTGTAGGCCAGCTTCTCGCGCTCCGACAGACTGGCCGGCGCGGGGTCGAAGTTGCGCAGGTGACGCAGGACGTCCGGGGGTACCGTCCCAGGCATGTTGACGTGGATCCCGAGGAGCCCCTTGGGCTTCTGTGCCGCGAGCACCTGGGAGATGATCGAGCCGTGGTCGCCTCCTTGGGAGACGTACCGGGTGTACCCGAGCCGGAGCATGAGTTCGTTGAAGGCGACCGCGACCCGGGCCGGGTTCCAGCCGGTCGAAGTCGGCTTGCCCGAGAAGCCGTACCCGGGCAGCGTCGGGAGGACCAGGTGAAAGGCGTCCTCTGCTCGGCCACCGTGAGCTGTCGGGTTCGTCAGGGGCGCGACGACCTTCAGCAGTTCCACGATCGAGCCGGGCCAGCCGTGCGTCATCAGCATCGGCATGGCGTCGGGATGCGGGGAGCGGATGTGCGCGAACTGGATGTCCAGCCCGTCGATCTCGGTGATGAACTGCGGCAGTGCGTTGATCTTCGCCTCAGCCTTGCGCCAGTTGTACCCAGTGCCCCAGTACTCGACGAGCGGGCGGAGCTTTGCCAGCTGGGCGCCCTGAGACCGGTCGCGGACCGTCTCCCTGTCCGGCCACCGCGTCTCCTTCACGCGCCGCCGCAGCTCGTTGAGCTCCTTCTGCGGAACCCTGACGCGGAAGGGACGGACAGCGGCACTTCGCTGCGCGTCGCCAGAGGCAGCGGCGCTCGCCGGCGACGCCCCGCTCGTCGCGGCCCGCGCCTGACCGGACAGGCCCATCTGCGTGACGGCGACGGCACCTGCGGCAAGGCCCAGGAAGCCGCGACGACCGGTGTTGCCGCGTCCAGTGTGGTCGGTCATACGCATAAGACTTCCGTTCCTCGGACGAGCGACAGCTCGTTTCGTGATGGTCTCGGGTGAGCGTCATGGAGTCGCCTCGATGGGGCACCAAGGGCATCACCGGTCGAGGCGGTGACGATCGTGGCATGTGTGTGAGTTACCGGTCAACCAGGTGACGATCGGTTTCAAGCCACCGTGTGGGGCTGGGCGGCCTTCCTGCCGACAGGTCAGGCAGCGGGCCCGCACCGCCCGCAATGTTGCCGACAGCGCTCTCGATCACGAGGTCACGGGGCCCCGCAGTGCCTAACGGGTGTGTGTACGGGTGCCACACCTCAGCGCAGAGCCGCGCCGGCCGGACACCAGTCGACCGCAGACGCGCCGCTCGGTCACGCGTGAACACGGCAGCGCCGCGATCAGCCCCGGAGCGGGTGTGACTGACCCGCTGCCGAACGGGACGCCACCTCGATTGGCCTGATCATGCGGCAGTCAGGCGCGACGCGCCGGCCTCTGTCGACTGCCTCGACCTCGCCGTGCGACGGCTGGACCCACCCGGCGTATGACCCGTGCCGCTTACGTGACTTCCTCGTCAAGGTGGACTGTCGCGAAATCCTGACGGCTCCGGAGCGGCGCCTGTTCCCGGTGGTGTGTGAGGTGTGCGGACGGGGGGCGGGCTGACCCCTGCGGGACGGTTGCGCCGGGAGACGGTACGGACGCAGGCGGCCGAGCCGTTCGAGCAGAAGATCAAGCCGACCGAGGTGGCACGGCGTCCTCGGGCGAGCCGGAAGTCGGCCTACCAGTGGCACCAGTTGTGGCGGGAGCGGGGCGTGCAGGCTTCGTCCTCCCGCGGCCCGAGCGGGTCCGGCGAAGCAGGGCAAGCCGAACCGGCTGCCGGCGACCTACCACCGCACCCACGGCGTCGCCTGCCTCCACGGCTGCTACTCCGTGGGCGACGACCGCCTGTGGGGTGTCAACCGCCGCCGCAAGGGCACCGCCAAACCCAGGCACCGTACCGCCACCTGCGCTGGCGCAACGCCAACGCCCGCCACCACGACGTACTTGCCGCCCCACGCAAGGAACGCGCCCGCATCCGCAGCGAGAAGGGCAGGACGACTCAGGAGGCGGACGGCTTGATCTCCCCCGCGAAGACGATGACCTGGTCGATGAGGTTCCGCCGCAGATGGACGACGTCCGTACCCGTCAGGCGGGGGCCTCCATCCGGTGTGGTGAAG
This sequence comes from Streptomyces corchorusii, assembly GCF_001514055.1. NCBI lineage: Bacteria > Bacillati > Actinomycetota > Actinomycetes > Kitasatosporales > Streptomycetaceae > Streptomyces > Streptomyces corchorusii. The sequence continues at coordinate 14,770 of NZ_KQ948366.1, forward strand.
ACCCACTGGTACCGGGCCCACTCGTCAGGCATGTCCACTGCTGAGCAGCGCACCATCGTGCCGGTCCCCGCCGGGTGGCGCCGGATGTCCAGCACGAACCGCTCGACCGCCGCGATTCCTTCGCTGCGACCCAACGGCCCCCAGAAGACCACGTCTGAGGTCAGGGCCTGGGAGAGCAGGCCGGTCACATAGCTGTCGTCCGAGGCGTTGAACGCGGAGATGAACGTGTCGATCGCGGAGCGTGCCGTCTCTTCCTGCATGCCCCAGTAATACCAGCCGTTGCGCGTGCACTCGCCCCGCGAGCCGCCTTCCGGTCACGGTGGACCGTCCCGGGCACAGCACGAAGGTGGCGGGCCGGCCGCCCTGGAGGTCGCACACGTCGGCCAGGGCGGCGGTCAGCAGCGGGCGCAAGTGAGGACGGCGGGAAGACTCCCGTCCAGCACCTACTGCCCCGGGACTCCGGGGCAGGAACCGTTGGTGACGCGGCCGGTGCTGAAGAACTCGACCGCTTTACTGCCGCACGAGATCTGGTTCAGCGATCCGTGTACGCCGTCCTCGACGGTGAGCAGAGCACCGCCGATGCGTCGCTGCATGCCCTGTGCCCAGCGGTAAGGAGTGACGGTCTCATAGTGGTGCCCGACCAGTTGCAGCGCGCTGGCGCCCCGCTTCAGGTGCCATGGCTGGGCGGCCAGCGGCCAGCCTGCGCACCAGTGCTCGTAGCCGGCCATCCAGCTGAACAGGGGGGAGGACTTGAGGTTGCGCTGCTCCTGCTGCCACATGGTCTGCTCGTCGGGGTCCGGCCCCTGGTCGTTGCACAGCACGGAGATCTGCATCAGCAACCCGCCGGTGGGGGAATCGTGCAGGCCGGCGCTGTTCCTGACGCCTTGTGCGTCGCCTTCTTCACCCGACAGCGGTGGGGTTCCACCGTCCCGCAGTGCCGCGATGCTCGCCGCCATGGCCGGCCAGCGTCCGCGCTGGTAGGTCATGATGATCCGCAGCCGTCCGCCGTCGTATGCCACGGTGCGGCCATCGGGCAGGTGGACGGTCGGCGGGTGCTCGTCCAGTTGCCGCGCCAGCTTCACCACGTTGTCCGTCACGGCTTTCGGTGTCCTGCCCACATGGAACCGGCTGTCTCGCGCAGCGAGCCATCGGGCGAAGCGCGAGAAGTTGGCCTCGGCGGCAAGGACGGGGCCGTCGTTCATGGCCTTCATGCTGAAGACGGGGGGCATGACGGAGTCCAGCAGCATACGGTCGACGTGGTCGTCGTAGCGGCTGCGGTAGACCGCGCCGAGGGCGGTGCCCCACGAGATGCCGTAGAAGCTGATCCTCTTCTCGCCGAGGGCTGTCCGGATACGGTCGAGGTCCATGGCCACCACGTTGGTCGACAGGCCGCCGATGAACGCGGGGTCGTACCCGACGCATCGCGCGTTGTATCTGGCGGTCTTCTGATAGCCCTGGCGGAACTGTTCCGCGGGAGTCGCCTTCGGGTCGGGGTCCGGACCGTCCTGCGCACTGGGATCGCACACCTTGCCTTCGCTGAACCCGACTCCGCGCGGATCGAACCCGATGAGGTCGTGGTCGACGCCGATTCCGGCGACGGAGGTCCTGCCCAGGATCGCCGGCATGTCCAGTCCGGGGTTCCCCGGTCCGCCGGGATTGATCACGAGGACTCCACGCCGCTTCTTCGGGGAGGTGGCCTTGATCCGGCTGACCATGAGGTGGATCTTCCGGCCCTGGGGGCGGGCGTAGTCCAGCGGGACCGTGACGGTGGCGCACTCGGTACGTCCGTCCTCGGGGTCCCATTCATGGATGAGGGTGCGGCATGGTTTCCAGGACAGCGATGAGTGTTCCGTGGAGGCAGCGGCTGCCGCCGCATGATGCGGGCCTGCCGCTGCGGCGGGCGCGCCGGACGCGACGGACAGGGTCGAGGTGAGTGCCAGCAGCGTGCGGGTCAGCTTCCCGGTGATGATCATGGCGATGAAGGTGCTGTCCTTTCGTCTTGTCGTTTGCGCCCGAGGAGAAAGGGCGTTCGCCTCGTTCTGTGCGCCCGCTCCGCTCCCGTGACCCCCGAAGCCTCCGGAAGGATGCGGAAGGGGCTCGGCGGGTGCGTTGCGCACAGGGTGGGGCGTCGGCCTGCCGTGAGCGCGGAGGCGGGGTTGCCCTGGCCGGTCCTCGGGCCGGGCAGGGCCGGGCATGCCCAATGATCTCGGCGGACGCCGTCCGGTTGATCAGCCGAAAGGACGAACCGCGGCGGGGGTCCGGTCAGTCGATCGGTGGAGACCGGGCCGTCGACGAGCAAGCGACGTCTGACGTCTGCGCCTTCGCAGTCCCGGCGACGGCCGGTGACGTCGCGACGTGAGTCGTCCCGCCCCTTTGCCGTTCGGGCGCCGCCGGATCACCCGGCAACGGCACCAGTCGGGCTGCTGGACCAGGGCGGGGCGGCGACCTGGGAGCCGACGTGAAAGCCACTGACCCCTACGGGAATCCAGTGCGAGCACCGCCGCGACGGCCGCGCCGGCTCCGCCGTTGGCACGCCGGACCCCCAGGTTCTTGACGGCACGGCGCGCCGGGTCCACGGCGCCGACGTCGCGGTCAGGACGACCGGGCCGCCACACCGCCAGAGTTCGGCACGCGTATGCCGACCGGTGTCCCGGGAGGTGGGTGTGGCAGCCCTCCAATGTGCACGCGCAGTACGCCCCGGGCCTGGGGCGGCACGTAGGTGGGCCTTGAGGTGGGCGATGGCGGCCGCACGGCCGGCGGCGGTGGACGGCCGGCGGTGGCGGACGGCCGGCGGTGGCGGACGGCTGGCGCTGCTCGGCACATGCGGGACGGCTGCACGCGATGCGCACGCTGCACGCGATGCGCACGGCCGCACCGCCCCGGCCGGCTGCGTTCAGACGCACTGCCCAGCGGCGCTCGTGGCGAGGCACCGCGACGGCCCAACCGCCCGCCACCATCACCGTCGCCTTCCAGGGCCACCACTCACGATTCGTCGACATGGCGCAGACGTGACACCGCCCTCTTCCATGAGCGGGCCGGCGAGCGGTGACCATGCCGGGCGCGCCACGGCGAGCCCGCCCGGTCCCACGCTCTCCTCGCGTACGGGACCAGGCGGTGCTGTGCGTTCGGAGGTCTACTGGCTGTGTCGCTCCAGGTAGATGGAGGTGAATACGGCGACCTTGGCGCGGAGGGCCCATGGGTCGAACGGCTTGCTGATGTAGTCGACGGCGCCGGCTGCGTATCCGCGGGCGGAGTGCTCGGACTCCGTGCCCATGGCGGTGAGGAAGATGATGGGAACGTCCCGCGTTCTCGGGCGGCGTTTGATGTGAGCACAGGTCTCGTAGCCGTCCATCTCCGGCATCTGCACGTCCATGATGATGACGGCGAAGTCGTCGTGGTCGAGTAGGGCCTTGAGCGCTTCCCGGCCCGAGGAGACGGTGACGAGCTCCTGGTCGAGCGTTGCCAAAACCGCGGTCATCGCCAGCAGGTTGTCCGGCTGATCGTCTACGACGAGGATCTTGGGCATGCTCTGCCGCCCCGCCGGCAACACAGTTGCGGTCGTCTTCTCGACTGCCTCCAACTGGCGTTCGAGTAGATCGCAGCGGCCTTCCGCTGCCGCACGCTGAGCTTGCGCCTCCTGGAGAGCAGCCCCAAGTCGCTCGACCTCCCGTTGGAGTGCGTTGCGTTCCTGGACGAGGCTGTAGACATCCGGATGGGCCTCCGCGAGTTCGTCCGCTCGTCTCTGCTCCGCGATGCGGTCAGCCTCCAACTGGTTGAGCCGTGTCTCCAGGTCGGCAATGCGCTGGGTTCGGTCCAGCAGGGCATCACCCAGGACGTCACCGCGGACGCTGGACCGCCGGGACACATGGTCCGCGTCGGCCAGCTGCTGCTCCAGGATTTCCACCGCGTGCTTGGGCGACGAGGCAGCGTCCACGGCCGAGCCGTACAGGCCCCGCACCAACTCGATGGCCTCGGTGGTGACCGCGGTACCGCGATGTTCGGCAACGTCGGTGAAGAGGTCGCTGATCACCTGCCATGGAGGTAACCGGGTGCCGTTCAGGTAACGCGAGACGGTACCCGGATCGAGTCGCCGCCGGGCCGCATAACGACGGACAGACACGTGAAGGCTCTCGAACAACTCGCGCAAAGCCTCGGCCAACGCCCGGGACGCGCCGTTGAGGTCGTCGCCCAGGGGCCGCAGCTCACCCATTGCTCTCCCCTTCGCCCCTGCCGGCACCCACGGCGGCCGACGGCTGGACAGCGCTGTCCTCGGCGGCGATGAGGCGGTTGAAGAACGGCACGGCCAGACCCGCGGCGGCGAGGCCCGCGAGCAGGCTGCGCGCGACGCCTTCCCCGGCGACGGCCGTCAGCCCGCTTGCAGCCGCGCCGGTAAGCAGGGCGAGCAGAAATACGAGAGTCGATCTCAACGACAGCAGCGGACGGTCCACTGTGGGCTCCGTTCATCCAACCCGCTTCCACGCAGCGGGACTTGTCCCCCATCCGACCGATTGCGGATGCAGGAACCAGAATGGATGAAGCGAGGGGTGTTGCAGTCCACGATCCGTAAGCGGGGCCGTACAGACCGCCTGTTGCGCGGGCGTTGCCGCCGCTCGTGTCACAGTCGTGGCCGGTCAAGAGATCGACAGCCGGTCCGTTGCCACAGCGTTGCTCTGCAACGCTGTGGATCTTCAGCAACGTCGGAACTGTGGAGCGGATGAACCGTTCGAGACCGGGCGGGTGTTCACTCCCAGGGCCGACCGCCACAGCCAGATCACCGTCCGCACCAACCGCTACTCGGTGCCTGTCCGCCTGATCGGCAAGCGGGTCCGCGTTGTGTTGCACGCTTCTCACCTGGTGGTTTACGACCGGCGTGGGAAAGTTGCCCGGCATGAGCAGTTGATCGCCAAGGCCGGCTGCCGCCTGGAGCCGGACCACTACCTCGAAGCCCTGATCCGCGAGCCGGGTGCCTTCCTCGGCGCCACCGCTCTCGAACAGGCCGACTCAGCAGGCAAGTTCGAACCAGGCCCGCAAGGTCCAAGGTGAGCGGGACGGCACCCGGGCCCTGATCGAGGTGCTTCTGCTGCTGGGCCGGCGCATCCCGCACGAGCACCTCGTCGCGGGCTGGCTACCGCCTTGCGGGCCGGGGCCCTGACCGCGGACGCGGTCGCGTCGGAGGCCCGCACGTCTGACGGCCTTCTTCCAACCCGCCTCCCTTCGCGGGTGGCGGGGCGCCGACCAGCCGGTCGTCACTGGTTGAAGGCACCCTTCCGCTCCAAGTCGTCCATGAAACGCTCGTGCACCCTCAGCTCACGCCCTCTGCCCGGGCTCGTCAGAACGATGGTCTTCGCCTCCGCGAGCGACGTCGGACCCGCCCCCAGCAGTTCACGCGTGATCACCACGGCATCGAGCACCTCGACCCGCCGCTCACACAGCAGCCGCTGCACGGCGGCCATCCCGTCGTTCCCTGCCAACAGCGGCCGGCACTCATCGACGAGCGCTTCAAGGCGGGCCGTCCTCTCCGGGCTCAGCCCTCTGATCGCCATCGCGCTGTTCCTTCCCTCGCGGATCCGAACTCCTCCCCGATCATCCCGGACGCTCGAACCTCGGACTGCCTTCATTTCTCGGGGACATCAGCGAGCCAGTGGATCACCAACTGCCTCCCGGACTGCCTAACAAACCCCGCTGCTTGAAGTGAACGAAGTCAGTGTCACCGTGAGCGGCGTTGCCTCGGCACCGCCGTGTCCAGCCGGGGAGGCAGCGGGGGTTCGGCGCCGAGGGCTGCGGGGGAGCGATCAGGGCGGCGACGGTCAAATAGTGGCTACTTGACTGTACGGTGCATCCCCTTTTCATGAGATCCGGTTGACCTCGCAGTGGCATGGTTGGTCATGGACCGGGGTAGTGACATGAGTTTCTCATTCTCGTGCCACTCCGGGTGGAATCACAGGCGTCATCAGTTCTGAACGAGTCGGAAATACGTGACCGTTGACATGACCTGATCCATTGATCGATGATCACGGCAGTTGTGCGTTCGGCAAGTTACTCAAGCACTGGCTTTCCCGTTTGCGGGGAGGGCCGTTCACTTCCTTTCACGGGAAGGTCAGGATCAGCGGTGCACAACCCAACCCCCCTTTCATCCCGTTCCCATCCGGCCTCGTACGCCCAGCAGCGCCTGTGGTTTCTCGCCCAACTCCCCGGGGGAGACGTGGCGTACAACGAGACCCTGGCTTTCGAACTCCTCGGCCCCCTCGACCGTGACGCCCTGGCGGGCGCCCTCGACGCCCTGACCCGGCGCCACGAGACGCTCCGCACCCGGCTCGTGGCGGAGGACGGCGAGGTCCGTCAGCACGTCGACCCGCCCGGCGCCGGATTCGCCCTCGCCTTCGAGGACTTGAGCGGCTCTTCCGACCCGGCCGACCGGGTCCTCGCGCTTCAGGAGGCGGAGGCCCGCACCCCGTTCGACCTGGCGGCCGGTCCCCTCGGGCGCGGCCGGCTGGTCATCCTCGGTGCCGAGCGCCATGTCCTGCTGCTGACCTTCCACCACAGCGTCTACGACGGCCGGTCGATGGACGTGATGATGCGCGAACTCGCCGTGCTCTACGAGGCTCTGACCCAGGGCGGCACCACCGACCCGCTGCCCCCGCTGCCGGCCCAGTACGCCGACCACGTCCGGGCCCAGCGCGAGGCCGTACTCGGCGGGGCGCTGCGGGAGCAGGAGACGTACTGGCACGACACCCTCCAGGACGCACCGCCGTCACTGGACCTGCCCACGGACCGCCCGCACCCGCCGGAGCAGAGCTACGACGGCGGACGGGCCTGGTTCGAACTCGACGCGGAGACCACGGCGGCCCTGCGCACGCTGGCCCGACGGCACGGCGCCACCCTCTTCGTGACGGCCCTGACCGGCTGGGCGATCCTCCTGTCGCGGCTCTCCGGGCGCTCTGACATCGTTATCGGAAGCCCGGTGGCCAACCGGCGCGGCCCCGGGGCCGCCGGTCTCATCGGCTTCCTCGTCAACTCCGTGGCCCTGCGCATCGACCTGTCCGGCTCGCCGAGCGCCGCCGAGGCCGTCGCCCGTACCCGCGCGGTCCTGCGGGCCGCCCTGGCCCACCAGGACCTCCCCTTCGAACGGGTCGTGGAACTGGTCAACCCGCCCCGCAGCGCGTCCCGCACACCGCTGGTCCAGACCATGGTCGCCTGGCAGCCCGACCGGCGGGACCTGCTGCGGCTGCCCGGTGTGACGGCGGAGCCCCTGCCCATCCGGGACGCCCCCGCCAAGTTCGACCTCGCGCTGTCCCTGACGGAGTCGGAGGGCCGGGTCGCAGGGCACCTGGACTACGCGACGGCCCTCTACGACGCCACCACCGCCCGGCGCTGGGCGGACCACCTGCGACGCCTGCTCACCGACATGGCCCGCCACCCCGACCGTGAGATCGCTGCACTGGAACTGATGGACGCGGAGGAGCAGCGGGTTCTGCTGGCCGACTGGGACACGACGGGTGCCCTCGTGGCGAGCGGAGAAGCGGCGGACCCGACCCCGGCACCGGCCGCCCAGACGCCGGCCGCCCAGACACCGGCCGCCCAGACGCCGACCGCACCGACACCGCGCGGTCTCGGAGACCGGACGGCCTCCTCGACATCCGACGCCTCGGGGACGCCCGGCGTACCCGCCCCGCCCGGCGTCTCCGCCGTGCCAAGCGCCTCCGCCGTGCCGGCTGCCTCCGGCGCCTCCCGTGCCTCCGCCGCGCCTGGTATCCCCGACGCCTACGACCCCCCTCTCCCCACCCCCGACCCCCCTCTCCTCACCCCCGACATCCCTCTCCCCACCCCCGACCCCTTCCTCTCCACCCCCAACCCCTTCCTCACCGCCCCCGGTCTCGTCCCCCTCTTCGAAGACCAGGTTCGGGTCCGTGGCGAGCGGCCGGCGGTCGTCGCGCCGGGTGGGGAGACGCTGACGTACGCGTCGCTCGACCGCCGTGCCAACCGGCTCGCGCACGCCCTCGTCGCCCGTGCCGTTCGCCCCGGTGACGTGGTGGGGCTGCACGCCGGCCGGTCCGCCGAGCTGGTCGTGGGCATCCTCGGGATTCTGAAGGCGGGTGCCGCCTGGCTGCCGCTCGACCCCGGGCAGCCCCGCGAGCGGCTGGCCGGTATGACCGAGGACGCCGCCTGCCGTGTCGTGCTGAGCGACCGGCCGGCCGGCGACCGCCCGGAGCGGTGGCTGGACCTGGCCGAGACCGAGGCGGAGGGCGCGACCGGGGAGCACCCGCCGCCCGGCATCGGCCACGCGCCCGACCGGCTGGCCTACGTCATCTTCACGTCCGGCTCCACCGGACGTCCCAAGGGCGTGGCGGTCGAACACCGCAGTGTGCTCGCCCTCTTCGCCAACTGGCACGCCCGCATGGGCACCGTGCCCGGCGAGGCCGGCTCCGCCTGGTCCAGCATCGGCTTCGACGCCTCGGTGCACGAACTGCTGCTGCCGCTGACCACCGGTGGTGTGCTCCACATCGTCCCGGAGGAACTGCGCGGTGACCCGGAGGAGTTGCTGGGGTGGATGCGTGAGCACCGCATCGCGCAGGCGTTCCTGCCGCCGGCGTACGTGAAGTGGATCGACGAGGACCCGGCCGGGCGGCTGCGCGGACTGCGGCTGCGCACGCTGCTGACCGGCGTGGAGCCGATCCCGGAGGCGGCCCTGTACCGGATGACCCGGCACCTCCCGGGCCTGCGGGTCTGCTTCGGCTACGGGCCGACCGAGGCCACGCTGTACAGCACCGCCTACTACGATCCCCGGCCGCTGGACCGCCCCTGCCCGATCGGACGGCCGCTGGCCGGCAGCCGCCTGTACGTGCTCGACGCCCGCATGCGGCCCGTCCCGCCCGGCGTGGTCGGCGAGGTCTACCTGGGGGGCGCCTGCCTCGCCCGGGGGTACCTCAACCGTCCCGACCTCACGAAGGAACGTTTCCTTCCGGACCCGTTCGTCCCCGGTGAACGCATCTACCGCACCGGAGACCTCGCCCGCCGCCTCCCGGACGGCAACGCCCACTACGCGGGGCGCGCGGACGACCAGATCAAGCTGCGCGGGTTCCGTATCGAGCCGGGTGAGGTGGAGGCGGCGCTCACTGCCCTGCCCGGCGTCCGTGAGGCCGTGGTCCTCGCCGACCGCGACCCGGCCGGACAGCCCCGGCTGGTCGCCGGGATCGGCAGGGGTACCGCCGCCGTCCGCACCGCGCACGAGTGGCGGACGGCCCTGTCCCAGCGGCTGCCCGACTACATGATCCCGGCCGTCTTCCTCGACCTGCCCGCCCTCCCGCTGAACCGCAGCGGCAAACTCGACCGCCCGGCGTTGTTGCGCCTGGCCGGCGAGCAGGGCACCAGCCGGGTGAACACGGCCAGCCCCCGGGACGGCGTAGAGCACCGCCTGTACCGGATCTGGCAGGACATCCTGCTCCACCCCGAGATAGGCATCGGCGACAACTTCTTCGACATCGGCGGCACTTCGCTGTCGGCCATCAAGATGGCGCACGCCGTCACCGAGGCGTTCGGCCGGCCGCTGCCGGTCGCGGAGGTCATGCTGCATCCCACGATCGAGGCGCTCGGCGGACGCCTGCGCGGGCACGGCACGGCCCGGGAGACGGGCAGCGTCATCGAGTTCCGGGCGGGCACCGGCCCCCGGGTGATCTGCGTCCACCCGGCCGGTGGCACCGCCTTCTGCTACCTGCCGCTCGCCCGGCACCTGCCCGAGGGCGTCGGCCTGTCCGGCATCCAGTCACCGGGGGTGAATCCCGGCGAGGAGGTGCTGCCGACGGTCGCGGCGATGGCGGAAACGTATCTGCGGTTGCTGGAGCCGCTGGGGGCCGGTCCCTTGGTACTGACCGGCCTGTCCTACGGCGGACTCGTCGCGCACGCGATGGGACGCCTGCTGACCCGGGCCGGGCGCGATGACGTCAGCGTGGTCCTGCTCGACACACAGGCCACCGACGACCCGGCCGCCCGCGCCGGCATCACCCCGGTGGACTTCGACGAGTTCCGCGACAAGCTGGTGAGGTTCAACGGGATGTACCCCGGCATCGACGACGCCCAGATCGAGCGGTACTTCCGCATCTACAACCACAACCGGCTGACCGCCCGCGACCACGACCCGGCCACGTCCCCGGCCCGTCTGGTCCTCGCCCAGGCCGTCCCGGGCGGCGTGGACACCGCCGAGCACGCGCAGGTCCGCGACTTCTGGCAGCGGCGCGCAGCCGGCGGCTTCCGGGTGGAGACGCTGGACTGCGACCACTGGGAGGTGCTGGAGGCTCCGCACCTCTCCCGTGTCGCGGACCTGCTCACCGCGGAACTCCGCCACCACGGCGCCCCCTTGCCCGGCCCGACGCCCACGACGCGCCCGGTGGCCGTGGCCGGCTTCGGCGGGGAGGCACGATGAACACCGACTCCACCCGGAACGGCTCCGGCGGCGCCGAGCGCGGCCGCACCGACGCCGCCCACGCCGGGGCGCCCGCCACCCCGGCCGCTGCCGCGCCGACCCCCTCCACCCTCGCCGATGCGGTGCTCGTCCAGGCCCACCGTACGCCGGACCTGCCCGCTGTCGAGGACGGGAGCGTGGTCCTCGACTACGCGGGGCTGGAGCGGGCCAGCGGCCGGGTCGCCGGCCGGCTGCGCGGGGCGGGAGTACGGCCCGGTGACGCGGTCGCCGTGTGCCTGCCCAGATCGTGGCGGCTGGTGTGCGTCATGCTCGGCATCCGCCGCCTCGGCGCGACCGTCGTCCCGCTCGACCGGCTCAGCCCGCCGGAGCGGCAACGGCACATCCTCACCGACGCGCAGGTGGTGGCCGTCGTACAGGACGACGCTGGCGCCGGCACGCACCCGCCCGCTGCGCCCACCGGCGTCCGCGCGCTGGAGGCGGCCGAGCTGGTCGGCGACGACGAGCAGGTCACAAGCCCGCATCCGCCGGCCGGCTCCTCACCCGCACCGCACCAGTCGGTCGGCGCCCCGGCCGGCCCCGGCCCTTCCGCCACCGCCGCACCGGCCACCGACCCCCCGGCCGGCACCCCGTCCCCGTCTCCCGTGGCCTTCCTCTTCTACACCTCGGGCACCACCGGTCGCCCCAAGGGTGTCGAGGTGACCGACGCGGGTGTGCGGCGGCTGGCCGAGGCGGGATACATCGGGCTCGGGGCCGGGCTCCGGTACGGCTGCCTGGCCAACCCGGCGTTCGACGCGATCAGCTTCGAGGTGTGGGTGCCGTTGCTCACCGGCGGGACCTGTGTCGTACTGGGGGAGCGGGCGGTGCACGATCCCCGGCGGCTGGCAGCCGAGCTGCGGAACCGCCGCGTCGACACCCTCTTCGTCACGACCGCGCTGTTCAACGCCGTCGTCGAGAAGGTGCCCGACTGCTTCGCCGCCGCCCGGCAGGTGCTCATCGGCGGGGAACAGCTCAACGCCCTTCTGATCCGCCGCTGGTACGAGGCCAACCCCGGCTCCGGCACCGTACTGCACAACGCGTACGGGCCGACCGAGGCGACCACCTTCGCGCTGTGCCACGCCATCCCGAGGGACTTCACCGGCGACCTGGTGCCCGTCGGCACCGCCCTGCCCGGCACCGGCGTCACCGTGCGCACCGCCGACGGACGCACCGCCGAACCCGGTGAGGTCGCCGAACTCCTGCTGTCCGGCCCCGCGTTGGCCCTCGGCTACCGCAACCTCCCGGAGGAGACCGCGCGGCGCTTCGTACGGCTGGCCGGCCCGGACGGCGTCGAGCGGCGCTGGTACCGGACCGGGGACCTGGTACGGCAGGACGGCGACGGCCGCGTCACCTACGTCGGCCGGGCCGACCGGCAGGTCAAGGTGCGCGGCTTCCGCATCGAGCCCGGCGAGGTGGAACGCCGCATCCTGGCCCACCCCGCCGTCCGCCAGGCGTACGTGTGCACCCGGCGCGACGACGACGGCCGCAACGAACTCCTCGCCTTCCTGGTGCCGGCGCAGCAGCTCTCCGAGGACGCCTACGACGCGTACGACCGGCACCTCGCCGCCGCGCTGCCCCCCTACATGCGCCCCCACCACACCCACCTGGTGGACGCCCTGCCCCGGACCGCCAACGGCAAGGTGGACCATGCCGCCCTGCTGGCCGGTGCCGGGGAGCCGTGGCGCGGTCGGGTCCGGGACGCCGTACCCGTCACGGCCGCCCAGCGGCGCCTGCTGGATCTCGCCGAGGAGGTGCTGGGGGTCACCGGACTGCGCCCGGAGGACCGTTGGATACCCAGTGGCGGTGACTCGCTGAAGGCCCTGCGGCTGCGGTTCGAGATCCAGCGGCGCTTCGCCGTCGACCTTCCGCAGGAACTGGTGCTGCGGGGCGACTTCACCGCCCTGGCCGACGCCGTACGGCATCCCGGCGCGTCCGCCGGCGACCATCCGCCCGTGCCGGCGCCCACCGGCGAGCCCACCGCGCCGGCCACCGGCGAACAGGAACGGCTGTGGCTGCTGCACCAGCGCGATCCCCTGGACGCCTCGTACGACGTGCCGCTCGCCTTCGAGGTGCGCGGCCCGGTCGACACCCGGGCCCTGCGCGCCGCCGTCCGGGCGCTGGTCGAACGGCATCCGGCGCTGCGCACCCGGCTCGTGCCCACCGCGCAGGGACTGCGGCAGCACGTCGACGCGCCCTACGATCCCTGGGAGCCCGACGCCCGCGAACCGTTCGACACCCGGCCCGGGGAGCCCTGGCAGGACGCCGCCGACCGGTTCTTCGCCCGCCGTTTCGACCTGCGCGACAGCCGGATGCTGCGGGCCGCCTGGCTGCCCGGGGAAGACGGCGGCACCCTGCTGCTGCACCTGCACCACATCGCCGTGGACGGCTGGTCGCTGAACATCCTCTTCCGCGATCTCACGGCCGCCTGCGCCGGCGGGGAGGAGCAGCCGGACCCGGCCGCCGTGACCCCGCTGGAGTTCGCGCACTGGCAGCGGGCCTGGCACGCGAGCCCCGCCTACGGGCGCCGCCGCTCCCGGCTGCGCGACCACCACCACGGCCACGACGAGCCGTCACCGGCCCTGGACACCGCCGGACTGGGCGACCGCCCGGCCGCCCGGCTGCTGCACACCACCCTGGACACCGGACGCCGGGCCGCGCTGGACCGGGTGGCCGCCGAGCGCGGCATGACCAGGTTCGAGCTGCTGCTGCCCGCCTTCGCCTGGGCGCTGTACGGCGTGACCGGCCAGTCCCGCCCGCTGATCGCCGCACCCGTGGCGGGCCGGCACCGGCCGGAGTTCGAGAGTTGCGTCGGCATGTTCGCCAACACCGTGCTCGTGCCGTCGCACCTGGAGCCGCACACCCCGCTCGGCGACCAGCTCCGCCGGCACGCCGCCTCGGTGCGCGCGGTGCTGGACGGGCAAGACGTCGCCCTCGCCGACGTACTGGCGGACCAGGTCTTCCACGCGCGCAGGCCGCTGTTCGACTTCCTGTTCGTGCTGGAGAACACCGAGTTCGACGCGTTCCGGGTGCCGGGCTGCCAGGTGCGGCCGGTGTGGCCGAGTCCGCTGGGCGCCAAGTGCGCGCTGACCCTGTCGGTGGTGGAGCACGAGTCCGGGTTCGACTGCCTGTGGGAGTACCGCGACGACATCGGCGCCGAACGGGCCGAGGCCGCGGCCCGGCTCTTCCGTGCGGCGGTCGACCGGCTCGCCGACGGCGCGGACACCACCCTGCACGACCTGGTCGCCCCCTATCGGCGCGGCCTGCCCGAGACCGGCCGGGGCCCCGAGCCCGCCGCCGGCTTCACCACCGTCGCCGAGGGCTTCGCCGAGCAGGTCCGGCGCACCCCCGGCGCCCCGGCCGTCTCCGCCGGCGGCACCACGCTGACGTACGCCGAACTCGACGCGCACGCGGCGGCCCTGGCCGCCGACCTGGCCGCCCGCCACGACCTGCCCGACGACCCCGCCGCCCCGGCCGCCGTCGCCCTGTACCTGCCGCCCTCGCCAGAGCACGTGGTGGCCCTGCTGGCCGCCGCCCGCCTCAACCTCACCGTCGTACCGCTCGACCCGGCCTATCCGCGTTCCCTGCTGCGGCACGTCCTCGACCAGGTCGACCCGGTGTGCGTCCTCGTCGCACCCGGGCGCGCCGCCGACCTCGACCCGATCGCACCGCCCCGGCTGGCACGCCACACCATTGCGCTGTCCGGCACTCCGGCGCCGGTACCCGGCGCGCCCGCGCCGGCCCACGCGGGCCGCCGTCCGCTGTACACGCTGTTCACCTCGGGCTCCACCGGCACCCCCAAGGGCGTCCAGGTGTACGACCGGACCCTGTGCAACCTGCTGCACTGGCAGCGCGGGCCCGGCGGCCTGTCCCGTCCGGCCGTCACCCAGCAGTTCTCGATGCTGTCCTTCGACGTCTCCTTCCAGGAGATCCTCACCACCCTCTGCGCGGGCGGCCTGCTCCGCATCGTGGACCCCGCGTGGCGGCACGACATGCCCGCCCTGCTGGAGCAGCTGGAGACGGGGGGAGCGGAGCGGATCTTCCTGCCGTACGTGGCGCTCCAACTGCTCGCCGAGCACGGCGTGCGCACGGGCCGCCACCCCTCGCGGCTGCGGGAAGTGATCACCGCCGGCGAGCAGTTGGTGTGCACCGACGCCATCCGCGGCTGGTTCGCCGGCCTGCCCGGAGCCCGTCTGTTCAACCACTACGGCCCGACGGAGACCCATGTCGTCAGCGGTCTGTGCCTGGACGGCGACCCGGCCGCGTGGCCGGTGCGTCCCGCCATCGGCCGGCCGGTCGCGGGTGCCGTGCTCCGGGTGGTCGACGAGGGCGGCCACCCCGTCCCGCCCGGCGCCACCGGACACCTGCTGATCGGCGGGCTCATGGCCGGGCGCTGCTACCTCGGCGACACCGGCCTGAACCGCACCCGTTTCACCGACGACCCCGAGCTGGGCACCTTCTACCGCAGCGGTGATCTGGCCCGCTTCGACGCGCAGGGCCTGCTGCACTACGCAGGCCGCGAGGACACCCAGGTCAAACTCAGCGGCCACCGGCTGGAACTGGGCCAGGTCGAGGCCGCGCTGCTGGAGCACCCGGGGATCACCAACGCGGTGGCGGCCGTCGTGGACGGAGCCCTGGTGGCCTGCCTCCAGTGCCAGGACGACGACCCCGACCCCGATCTGGCGGACCTGACGCGTCACCTGGCCGAACGGCTGCCCGCCCACGCGCGCGTGGCCCGGTTCCGGCGGCTGACCGCGCTGCCGCGCACCCCGAGCGGGAAACTGGACCGCCGGGCGGCCGTCAGCGCTCCCGGCCACGACCTGACCCCCCGCGGCGGCGCCACCCCGAAGACCCCTCCGGCCGCGCTGGAGGAACGGCTCGCCACCCTGTTCGCGGACGCCACCGGCAAGACGGTCGACGTCCGGCAGCGGTTCTTCGACGCCGGTGCCACCAGCCTGGACCTGATGCGCTTCCACCTGCGCTGCGCGGGCGAGGGCGACCTCCCCTTCGACGTGCCCGACCTCTTCGAACACGTCACGATCAGGGAACTGGCCCACGCCGTGGAGTCCCGCAGGGGGCCCGTGGCACCGCCGGCGGCACGGCGGACGGCCGGAGCCGCCGCCGTGCGCAGCGCGTCCGACGGTGACGCGGGCGTGTACACCCCCGGCCGCCCGGAGCCCATCGCCGTCATAGGCATGGCCGTGCGGCTGCCGGGCGCCCCCGACCTGGCCGCCTTCTGGGACCTGGTCACCTCGGGCGGACGCGGCATCGAGCACTTCCCCGCGGCCGACGGCCGGGTCGGCGCCCGCAGCCAGCTCGACGGGCCGCTGTCCTTCGACCCGGCGCGGTTCGGCATCAGCCCGGCCGAGGCCCGTCTGATGGACCCGCAGCAGCGGCACCTCCTGATGAGCTGCGTGGAGGCGCTCGCGCACGCCGGGCTCGCCGACGCCGCGGCGCGGCGCGTGGGCATCGTGGCCGCCTGCGGCGAGGACACCTACGGCCGGCGCATGCTCCACGAGGCCGACCCGGCCGCCCTGCCCGACTCGTTCCGGCTGGCCCTGCACCACGAGAAGGACTTCCTGGCCACCAAGGCCGCCTACCACCTGGGCCTGACCGGCCCCGCCTTCAGCGTGCAGTCCGCCTGCTCCAGCTCGCTCGTCGCCGTGCACGTCGCCGCCGGGCTGCTGCGGCAGGGCGACGCCGACGTGATGCTCGCCGGCGGTGTCCTCGTGGACCCGGACCTGACCGACGGCTACACCTACCGGCCGCAGCACATCTTCTCCCCGGACGGGCACTGCCGGCCCTTCAGCGCGGACGCCGCGGGCACCGTCGGCGGCAGCGGGGTCGGCGTCGTCGTCCTCAAGCCGCTCTCCCTGGCACGCCGGGACGGCGACACCGTCTACGCCGTCGTCACCGGCTCGGCCGTCAACAACGACGGCGCCCGCAAGCTGGGGTACAGCGCCCCGTCGGTACCCGGCCAGCGTGAGGCCATCGAGACGGCCGTACGACGCGCCGGACGCGGCGGCGGCGACCTCGGCTACGTGGAGGCGCACGGCACCGGCACCCGGCTGGGAGACCCGGTGGAGGCCGCCGCCCTGCGCCAGGCGTACGGCCTCGGGGACGGGGCACGGCTCGCGCTGTCCTCGGTCAAGAGCCAGATCGGGCACCTCGGTGCCGCGGCCGGCGTGGTCGGACTGGTCCGCGCCGTGCTCGCCGCGCACCACGGGATCGTCCCGCCCACCGTGGACTTCGACCGGCTGGGCCCCGAGCTGGAGGGCGGGCCGTTCCGCGTGCCCACCGGGGCCGAGCTCTGGCCGGTGCCGGGTCCGCGCGTGGCCGCGGTGAGCAGTTTCGGCATCGGCGGGACCAACGCGCACGTGCTGCTGGAGGCACCGGACGGGACGAGCGGCGCGGGCGCCGAGGCCGTTCCCGTGGTGCCCTGTCTGCTGCTCTCCGCCGGCAGCCCGGAGGCGCTGCGCGCGGACGGCCGCCGTATCGCCGACCACCTGACCGCACACCCCGAGCACTATCCCCGGGTGCTGCGCCACCTCCAGGCGGGCCGCCCCGCACTCGCCCACCGGGCCGCCGCGGTCTGCCCCGACGTGGAGTCGGCCGTGTCCTGGCTGCGCTCGCTCACGCCCACCCGTCCGCCGGCGTCCGACGTCCACGTCGTCGCCGAGCACCACGACCCGCGGGAACTGGCCGACGCCTGGACGGCGGGCCACCCCATCGCCTGGCCCCCGGGCCCGGCACCGGCCCCGTGGAACTTCCCTCCGCCCGCCTTCGACCTGGCCGAGTACGACTTCCCGGGCCGGGCCGTGGCACCGGGCGGCCAGGGGACCGGCGGCGTCGGTCACGAACGGGCGCGTGCGGCCGGCCGGGAGGGCGCGCGGGGCATCGGCCACGGGGCCGGGTACGGGGATGCGGCTGCGGTCGACGCCGGTGCCGGTGCCGGTGCCGGTGCTGGTGCTGGTGCCGTTGCTGGTGCGGGCGTCGGTGTCGGGTGGCCCGCCCGGCTTCCCGCCGACCGCTGGTTGCACCAGCCGCTGTGGGTACGGCTGCGCAGGGCCCGGGCGCACTCGGGCGAGGGTGCCGCAGCGCGCCGTACCGCCGTGGTCGTCGTACCGCCCGGCGCCGGGTCCGGGGCGTGGCGGGAGCTGGAGCGGCACTACGCGCGGGTGGTCCTGGTGCGGGCCGGTGACACGTTCGTGCGCCGGGACGGCACCGCCTACGAGGCCGACCCGGCCGATCCCGCCCAGCTCGCGGCGCTGCTCGCCGAGGTGACCCCGGCCGACGGGGCCGGTGTGGACTGGCTGCACGCGCTGCCGCTCGCCGTCCGCGGTGAGGTCGGCCGGCGCTCCCTGGAGACCGCCCGGTGGGCGTGCCTGGACACGGTGGCGGCCCTGTGCCGGGCCCTGGCGGACGTCCCCGCCGCGCGGCGGCCCCGCGTGTGGCTGCTGTCGTACGGGGCACAGCCGGTCACCGGCGAGGTGGCCCGCCCCGAGGCCGGCCTGCTTACGGCGGCGGTCCGGGTGCCCCGTCAGGAGCTGGGGCTGTCCCTGCGCTGGGCCGACCTGCCGGGTCCCGAACCGGCCGACTGGGCGTGGTGTCTGCCGGATCTGACGGACCTGACGGACCTGCCCGACCCCCCGGGCGAGGAGCGGGACGGGGGCGCGGTGCGGTCCGAGCCGGAGCTCGCCCTGCGGGGCGGGTACTGGTGGCGGCGCACCGTGCAGGCGGTCCCCGTGCCGGTCGCGGGCGCCTCCCGTCCGCGCCCCGGCCGCACCGGAACCCATCTCGTCCTGGGCGGCACCGGGGGCATCGGCAGCACCATCGCCGTCGACCTGCTGCGGCGGTCGGCCGGCAACCGGGTGGTCCTGGTCGGACGCCGGCCCGGCCTTCCCGCGGTGCTGGCGCCGTGGGCCGACCGGATCACCATGGTGCGGGCGGACCTCGCCGAGGAGGCACCGGAACCGGTCGCCGACCGGCTCGCACCCCATCTCGACGGGCTCGTCGGCATCGTGCACGCCGTGGGCATCGCCGCCGGCGGACTGCTCGTACGCCGTGACCGGGCGAAAGCCCGTCCGCGTACGGCGGCGAAACTGGGCGCCGCCCTGCTCACCGAGCGCCTGATCGCCGCGTACCGGCCCGACCACGTCGTCTACTGCTCGTCCATGTCGGCCCGGTTCGGTGGCGTCGGCCTGTTCGACTACGCGGCGGCGAACGGCCTCCTGGACGCCTTCGCCCACTACGCGCCCGGCACCGGCGCCGACCGCACCACCCGGGTGTCGATCGGCTGGGACGCCTGGCGGGAGGCGGGCATGGCATGGGACGTACACGCCCCGGACGCCCGGCACAAGCACCACCTCGCCGTCGCCCTCACCCCGGAAGAAGGCGCGGCCGTCTTCGGACAGGCGCTGGAGCTGGGGCTGCCGCACCTGTTGGTGAACACGACGCCGCTGTCCGAGGCGGGCGTCTTCTACGGGCCGGGAGCCGCCGCACCGCGGAGGAGGACCGCCCCGGAGTCCCCGGCCCCGGAACAGGCCAACCCACCGGTTCCGGCACCGGCGCACGCGCGGGAAAGGACACACGCACCGGTCCCGGCTCCGATTCCGGCTTCGACCCCGGTGCCGGCACCAGCACCGGCACCGGCGCACGCCCAGGAAACGACACACCCACCGGCCCCGGCCCCGGCTGCGCCCCCGGCGCACCCATCGGCTCCGGCACCCGCTCCCGTACGGACCCCTCCGGCCGTGGCCGTCCCCTCCGCCGATCCCCTCCGCGACCTCACCGCCGCCACGGCCCACTTGCTCGGTCTCCCGGGAGTCGACCCCGACAGCTCCCTCTACGACCTCGGTGCCGACTCGCTCACCCTGCTCGACCTCCTGGACGAGGTGAACCGGCGGTTCGGTGCCGACCTCGACCTGTCCCGGCTCAGTCACCGCGTCACCCTCACGGAGATCGCCGGTCATCTGCGCACCGGGGCCCAGCCGGCGCCCGGCGGCACGGCGGTGCCGGTGGACGTCGAGGTGTGGCAGCGCGGCACCGGCCCGGACGTGCTGTGCCTGGTGCATCCCGTCGGCGGCGACATCCAGGCGTACCGTCCACTGGTATCGGCGCTGCCGCCGGGGCTGACCGTATGCCTGATCCCCGACCCGGCGCTGCGCGACCCGGACCGGCCCGCCTGGTCGGTCGACGAGCGCGCCGCTCACTATCTGGCGGCCGTCCGCGCCGCGTTCCCGCCCACCGCCCACCGGCTGCGCCTGGCCGGCTGGTCCTTCGGGGCCTGGACCGCGCTGTCGATGGCCGCCCTCGCCGAGGCGGACGGCGACCCGGTACCCGGCCTGTACCTGCTGGACCCGCCACCGCCCGACGCCGGACCGCGGCTGGCCGCCTACGACGAGCGGCAGGTGGAAGCCGTCTTCGCGCGCGAACTGGCGGGCAACCGGGCGGGACCGCTGACCGAGCGGGGCCGCGGTCACGCGGAGCGCCTGGCCCACTGCTGCCGGGCCAATCTGGCGGCCATGGCCGGGCACCGGCCGCCACGGCTGACCCGTACGCCGGCCGTCCTGTGGCTGGCCGGGCGGCCCGTGCCGGACGCGCATGCCCTCGCCCCGGAGCCCGCCGCGGCGGCGCGCTGGCGCGGCCACCTGCCGCCGTCCGCCCGCGTGCTGCGCGTCGACACGGACCACTACGGGCTGGTCGCCCCGCCCCGGGCCGCCGGGATCGCGTCCGTCATCGGCGCGGACCTCGCCCCGCACGGCCGGACCCGGGAGCCGTCCCACCCGCCCGTCCCCGCCGAGTCCCGCCCGCTGTAGCCGGTCACCGCCGGTCCACGACCCGGATCACCAGGAGGAACCCCCTTCATGCAACACCCCTACGCCCGCCTCCCCGACCGCTCCTTCTGGCGCACGGCGGTCGCCGAACGGCCGCCGGCGGACATCCAGGACCTCTGGACGCCGAAGTTCCCCATCGGCCAGGACGCCCCGGTCATCACCGCCGGCTCCTGCTTCGCCCGGCACATCGGTCCGGCCCTGCTGCGGGAGGGTATGCACTGGTACGACGCCGAGCTCCCGCCGCCCGGACTCACCGCGGAGGCCCGGCAGGCCCGCGGCTACCGCCGTTTCTCCTTCCGCACCGGCAACATCTACACCGCGGCCGGGCTGCGCCAGTGGTTCGCCTGGGCGCTGGGGACGCGGACGCCACCGGTCGAGGTGTGGCGGGACGCGGACGGCCGCTGCCACGATCCGTACCGCCCCACCGTCGAACCGGACGGCTTCTCCTCGCCCGAGGAGGCGCTGGCCTCCCGCCAGGTCACCCTCGACGCGATCCGCCGGGCCCTGGCCACGGCCGACGTGCTGGTCTTCACGCTCGGCCTGACCGAGGCCTGGCACGACACGGTGGACGGCACCGTGCTGCCGATGTGCCCGGGCACGGTCCGGGGCACCTTCGACCCGGACCGCCACCGCCTGCGCAACCACACGGTCGCCGAGGTGCTTCGCGATCTGACGGCGGCCCTCGCCCTGGCCCGGGAGGCAAGTCCCCGGCTGCGTACCGTCCTCACGGTGTCGCCGGTGCCGCTGACCGCGACCGCCACCGGCGCGCACGCCCTCGTGGCCACGACCCACTCCAAGTCCGTCCTGCGGGCGGCGGCGGGCCAACTGGCCGCGGAGCTGGAGCACGTCGACTACTTCCCCTCCTACGAGATCGTCACCGGTTTCCCGTACCGGGCGGCGTTCTACGAGCCCAACCTGCGCACGGTGAGCCCCGACGGGGTGGCCTTCGTGATGCGGCACTTCCTCGACGGGCTGCACGGCCGGACCGGCCGCCCGGAGCACGCCCCCGACCCCACCCCCACCCCCACCCCGGACGCCGGCGGAGAGGACACCTGGTGTGACGACGCCGTACTCGACTACTACAGCCGCGGCCTCGGCCCCGGCCACTCCTCCGGCCCGGTTCCTGCTCCTCGGTGACTCGCACGCGGCGTGCGTCGGGCGGGCGGCCGAAGCCGCCGGGCTGCCCTTCCAGGGCGGACCGGTGGGCTCCGGGCGGGACTTCCTGGGAGCCTTCTTCGACCCGGACGGTCCCGACGTCGTCTTCCGCGACGCCGAGGCCCAGCGCCTGTACCGCCGGTTCCTCGACGCGCTGGGCGCACCCTCGCTGGACCGGCTGACGGTGCCGCTGGTGTGCACGTTCGGCCTCAGCGCGCACACCATCGCCACCCGGGAGAACTGGGCCGTGCACCGCGACGCGCGGGGCGCGTACGACCCGGGGTTCCTGGGCGGCGACCTGTTCGCCGCGCTGGTGCGGGCCATGGCCGGCGGCGCGCTCGCCTTCTACGAGCACGCCGTCGGGCTCGGGCTGCGCGTCCTGGCCCTGATGCCTCCGCAGCGGGTCCCCGCCATGTCCGACCCGGCGGTCTTCTTCGCGGCCCAGCGCGTCCTGCGCGCCGAACTGGCCGCGCGCGGCGTGGAGATCGTCGACCTGCGGGCCCGGGTCACCGACCGCTCGGGACTCCAGCGCCCCGCGTTCAGCGCGGCCGACGATCCCATCCACGGCAACCTCGCCTTCGGCCGCCTGCTGGTCGCCGACCTGCTCGACCGCGGGCTGTGACCCGGCCCCACCACCCCATATGTCTGTCGCACCCCCATTCCTGAGGAGGAACCACGTGGAGGAGTACGCACTGAAGGCCGTCGAGCGCCTCACGACCCGGCCGCCGGAGCCGTACGAGACCCTCTCGGTCCGGACGATCACCCCGGTGCTCGGCGCGGAGGTGTCCGGCCTGGATCTCTCGCGGGAGCTGACACCGCAGCAGGAGAAGGAGGTCAAGCACGCGTTCCTCGCCCATCACGTGCTCGTCTTCCGGGACCAGGACCTCACCCCCGAGCAGCACAAGCGGTTCGCCGGCCTCTTCGGGGAACTGCACCCCGTGGCGCTGGCGGCCGAGGGTTCCGATCCGTACATCCTGGAGATCAAGGCCACCAAGGAGTCCCGGATGGTCGCCGGTGACGGCTGGCACGCCGACGGCACCGCCGACGCCGCCCCCTCCCTGGGCTCCATGCTGCACCTGACCACGGTCCCCGAGGGCGGCAGCGGCGGGGACACCATGTTCGCCAACATGCACCTGGCCTACGAACTGCTCTCCCCGGCCCTGCGCGGCTTCCTCGACGGTCTGACCGCCGTGCACGACGGCGCCCTTCCCTGGACGGCGGCAGGTCTGACGCCGCCCGCGGAGTACGACGTCCCGCGCACCGAACACCCCGTCGTGGTCCGCCACCCGGAGACCGGCCGCAAGCTGCTGTTCGTCAACGCCCCCTACACCTCGCACATCACCCAGCTGTCCCGCGCCGAGAGCACCGCCCTGCTCGACCTGCTGTACGCGCACGTAGCCCGCACCCCGCTGCTGCAGTGCCGGGTGCGCTGGGAGCCCCGCACCCTGGTGTTCTGGGACAACCGCTGCGTCCAGCACCACGCGGTGTGGGACTACTTCCCGCTCACCCGCCACGGCCGCCGCGTGGCCATCGAGGGCACCCGCCCGCAGGCCTGACTCCCGCCGCAGTGGCGGGGAAGGAGACGAGGACGCAGATGAGCACGGATGCCGTGGGGGCCGGGGCCTTCCTGGCCGCGCTGGCCGGGGCCGCCCCCGCGCCCCCGGCGGACACCCGCGTACCGGACGGGGTGTGGCACCTGCTGACCGCCCTGTACGAGGAGCTGCCGGGTCCCGCCGCGGACGGCTGGGCCCGCGCGGTGCACGGCGCCCTGCGCGCCGGGCCGCCGGCGGGCGGGCTGTGGGCGGTGCACGCCTGGCAGGCCGGTGCCGTCCTGCCGCTGCTGGCCGCGGCGTGGCCGGACGACCGGTCCGGCGCGCTGGCCGACCTGACCGCGCTGCACCGCGCGGCCGCCCGCGCCCCGGTGGCGTACGACAGTTGGCGGGCGGCCCTGCGGCCGGTGCTGCTGCGCGTGTACGAGGCGGCCTACGACCGCCGCTCCGCCTACGCCGAGGCCCACACCAACGCGCGCGACTACGCGCTGGCGCACGGGCACACCCCGGCCGAGGCCGACGCGTACGGGCACCAGTACGCCGGACTCAGCACGGACGCGAACGCGGCGTCCTTCGCCGAGGCCCACGCGCGGGCGGTCGGCGACGCCCTGGCCCATGCCTACGCCGGTGACCGCGCCGAGCCCTACGCGGCGACGTACCCCGCCGCCCAGGTCCGCGCGGTGCTCCGCGCCCTCGAACGCCCCGCGCCGCCACCCTCCCCCGGCGCGACCGGGACCGTGACCGGACCGGGCGGAGCGGCACAGCCCGCGGTCACCCTGGCCGACGGGCTGACCGACGTCCTGCGTCCGCACGGGAGGTGACGCGGCGCCGGGCGCGGGTCCTCGTCATGGCTCGCTCTCCGTCGCCGTGATCCCGGCGGCACGGGTCCGGCGGAGCCGGCCCGGCTGGTCGACGAGGGCGTGCCCACCCTCCGCGTGGCCGAGACGTTCGCTCTGGACGACCCCGCCAAGGCCCACGCCCGGCTCGCGGAGGGCGGACTGCGCGGACGGCCGGTACTGGTGCCCTGACGAGCGTGACGAGGGTGACGTGGGTGCGCAGGCCGAAGGGCCGGTCGGCCCGTCCGCCGGACCGGCGTTCGCGGGAACGGTCCCGTGGCGTCGCGCCGTTGATCGGGCCCGACCACCGTGAACTCGTGCGCCGCCTGGCACAGGCCGCCTCGCGGGCCGCACCGGGGGAGTCCGGCGAGGAAGCGGTCGGCGCCGTCGCGCCCCGAGTCGGCCGACCGGCTGCCTCAGGGACCGGACGCGAGGCCCACGGGCCCTCCGCCCGTTTCTCCAGCGGCCGGCGTCGGCACCTCGCGGTCGCCGTGACGTCGGTCCGCCTGTCGGCCGCGTGCCGCGGAGGGCGGCGAGCCGGGCACCGCGGGCCTCGTCCGAGCGGCCCTCGGGGCCCTGGAACTGCGCGGCCTGGAGCTGCGCGGCCTGGAGCCGGGTGCCGGTGGTGTCCACACACACCACCTGGCAGGGGGGGCACAGATTCCCCGGTCGATCGCCTCCCAGAGCTTCAGCGTGGAGCAGCAGGCACCGAACGGGCCGTCCGGATCGTTCGGGCTTCGGTCAAGCGCAAATATCCTCGCGTTAGGATGGGCGCATGGCCGACCGCTCACCGACCAGCCGCCCGGGCGGCAGGACCGCCCGGGTGCGCGCCGACGTGCACGGCGCCGTGCAGTCATTGCTGCGCGATCAGTCCGTCGCGGAGCTGACCATCGCTCAGATTGCCGAGCGCTCAGGCGTCCACCTGGGCACGCTCTACCGTCGCTGGGGCTCTCTGGACGGGATCCTCCTCGACGTCGTCACAGAGCGGCTGAGTCAGAGTTCGCCCATGCCGGACACGGGAACGCTCGGCGAGGACCTGAGGGAGTACGCGCGCCAGGCCGCCTCGGACCTGGCCGGACCGGAGGGCAAGCTCCTGCTGCGCACCCTGGTCGCCGTGCGTCTGGGGAACGACGAGGCCGGGCTGCCCCCTGCCCTTTCCCGGCGGTTCGACGAACTCGGGGAGCTGCTGGACCGGGCTGCGGCGCGAGGTGAGAATCCGCCGACCGTGCAGGAGGTCTTCGAGGTCGTCATCGCGCCGTTGGTTGCCGGACTGCTCTTCGACACGCAACCGCAGGGACCGAAGGCTGTCGATCACCTCCTCGATCGGCTCGACCGGATCACCGGACAGGGCTGACGCGGGGGCCGGCGGGCAGGCCGGAGTCCGTCGGGCCGAGCACCTCGCCCATCGGCCGGCGGGTGGAGCCCCGGCAGTCCGCTCCTTTGCCGGGCTGCGGAGCTTCTTCCCCTGCGGGGCGCCTCACGGGCAGGCCGCCGCGGGTGCGGCGCTCTCGCGCGGCGCCGCGGTGAGCCGCATGAGGCGCGCGATGAGGAGTTCGGCGGATTCCGGACTGCCGGACTGAGTGCCGAAGATCAGTGCGGCATACATCGGCGCGAGCACGACGTCGAAGAACTCCTGCGCGCTGGGCACCTTCTCGCCCCGTGCGGCGGCGCGGTCGAGTGCGGCTCGCAGATCGCCGAAGCGCCTGAGCAGGGCCGGTGGCAGCTTGGCCGTCCCGCTGCCGTCGGGTGCGAGCCGTGCGGTGAGGAGGACGTGCAGCAGCATCCCGCCCACCGGGCCTGCGAGGTCCTGGGCAGCCTGCCGGGCGTAGCGCTCCACATCCTCGTTGACGAGCATCCAAGGGCTTCCACGATGCGCCGCACCGGCGCCCTGCGCCATGAGCCGCCCCCCCCACTAACGCGAGAGCTTTCACTTTTGGCGCAGACAGTGCTACCTTCATGGACGTAACGCGAGAACTTTCGCTTTAAGGAGCTCTGCGATGCGTCCCGTGCTGTTCGAGGACAACCCCTCCTTCTGGTTCGAGACCCTCCGGTCGTTCGGCCACATCGCCTACGGCGGCGCCGACTTCGGCGAGGTACTGACCACCGCGCAGCGGATCCGCGGCGGCGATTTCGACAGCTGGTACGACGAGTGGCTGGCCACCGCCGACCGGGTGGCCGAGGTGGCCCGCGAGGCGGAGCAGGCCGGACACCGGGTCTCCGCCCACGACGCCTGGCTGCGGGCGTCGAACTACTACCGCTCCGCGGAGTTCTTCCTGCACGGCAACCCCGCCGATCCCCGTATCGAGCACGCCTACCAGGCGAGCGTGACCGCGTTCAGGTCCGCGGCCGCACTCTCGGACCGCCCGGTGACCCCGGTGGAGATCCCGTTCGAGAACACCACCCTGCCCGGCTACTTCTACGAGGCCCCCGACGACGCCCGGGGCGGCCCCCACCCTCTGGTGATCATGCACAACGGCTTCGACGGCACGGCCGAGGAATGCCACTTCTTCGGCATCCCCGGCCTGGTCGAGCGCGGCTACCACGTGCTCGCCTTCGACGGCCCCGGCCAGCCCGGACCGATGCACCGCGAGAAGCTGCCCTTCCGCCCCGACTGGGAGACCGTGGTCGGCGCGGCCATCGACTTCGCCCTGACCCGCGAGGACGTCGACCCCGAGCGCATCGCCCTGATCGGACTGAGCATGGGCGGCCAGCTCGCCCCCCGGGCCGCCGCCTTCGAGCACCGCATCAAGGCCGTGGTCGCCGTCGACGGGGTCTACGACATCGCGGAGAACTTCATCCGCGACATCCCCGGCACCACCCGCGAGCAGAAGGCCGCACTGCTGCGGGCCGAGCACGCCCCGGAGGTAGACGCCCAGCTCGAACAGGCCATCACCGACTCCTCCGTGATGCGCTGGGCACTGTCCCACGGCTCGTGGGTCTTCGGCGTCGACACCCCGCGCCAGGTCCTGGCCGCGATGCTCGACTACCACCTGGGCGACGGCATCGCCGAGCAGATCAAGGCACCCGCACTGATCTGCGACGCAGCCGGCGACCTGTTCTTCACCGGCCAGCCCGAGCGGCTTCACGAGCACATCGCCGACAGCACCCTGCTCACCTTCGACGACAAGCTGGGCGCCAACGCCCACAGCCACGTCGGCGCCCAGCGCCTGGCATCCGCCCGCATCGCCGACTGGCTCGACGACACCCTCCGCCCCGCCGCCTGAGCCGGCGGCAGTACGCGCCGGCTCCCCGCCCACGACCGCACCGCCACGCAGACACCCCCACCCAGGAAAGCAGGAAGAGTCATGACCGACGCCATCGCCGCCGCGCGCAACGACGACACCATCCGGGCCGCCGCACAGCAGGCCTTCACCAACCACCTGGAGTACCTGTCCTCCGGGCGGATCAGCGAGTGGGTCGACCTGTTCACCGAGGACGGCATCCTGGAGTTCCCGTACGGCCCGAAGGGCTTCCCCACCAAGGTGGTGGGCAAGGAGGCGCTGCACGAGTACATGAAGAACTTCCCCGAACACTTCAAGGTGGAGTTCGTCGATCTGCACATCCACGGGACCACCGATCCCTCGCTGGTCATCGCCCAGTTCAAGAGCGTGGGCACCGCCGTGAGCACGGGCCGCCCCTACAACCAGACCTACATCTCGGTGGTCGAGACCGAGGACGGCAAGATCAGCCGTTACGTGGACTTCTGGAACCCGCTGGTGGGCATGGAGGCCCTCGGCGGCGGCCCCGACACGGCCGTCTCGGCCTTCAGCAACGACTGATCCCGCACCTCACCGAGCAGCGGACGGACCGTCGCCCATGTGCACGACGACCCGTCCGCTCCGGACAGGACACACGCGTCCTGCGCCCGGCCCCTCTCACCCAAGCGGTCAACCGCCTTACCGGAAGGTTCATGTCATGCCGTCTCCCACCCGGCGTCGCGGGACCGGGCTGCTCCTGGCCCTGTTGGCCTTCGCCCAGTTCATCAGCGCGATCGACTACAACATCGTCTACGTGGCCCTGCCGGAGATCGGGCGCGAGGTCGGCTTCGACGCGCACAGCCTGCAATGGGTCATCAGCGGCTACGCCGTCGCCTTCGGCGGCTTCCTGCTGCTGGGCGGCCGTGCCGCCGACCTCCTCGGCCAGCGCCGCACCTTCACCACGGCCCTGGTCCTGTACGGCCTGGCCTCCGCGGTCGGCGGGCTGGTGACCTCACCCGGGCTGCTGGTCGCCGCCCGCGCGGTGCAGGGACTGGGCGGCGCCCTGCTGCTCCCGGCCACGCTCTCGCTGATCGCCACCACCTTCACCGAGGGCGCCGCACGAAACCGGGCGCTGGCGGTGTGGGGCGGCGCCGGAGCCGTCGGCATGGCGCTCGGCTCCCTGCTGGGCGGCGTCCTGACCAACTACCTCGGCTGGGAATCCGTCTTCTTCGTCAACGTCCCCCTCGCGCTGGGTGCCGCCGCCGCGGCTCTTGCGATCATCCCGAAGGACGCGCCGCGTGAGCGGGGCCGCACCTTCGACCTGACTGGCGCACTGACCGCCACTATCGGTTTCTCCGCCCTCGTCTTCGGTGTCGTCCAGGGACCCGAGGCCGGCTGGACCTCCGCCGAAACAGTCACCGCGCTGCTGGGCGGCGCACTGTTCATCGGCCTGTTCCTGCTCGTCGAATCGCGTACCGCCCACCCGCTGATGCCGCTGCGACTGTTCGGCAACCGCAGCCTGGTCGCCGCGATGGGCATCACCTTCGTCTTCATGGGCACCTTCGGCGCCCAGTACTACTTCTTCACCGTCTACTTGCAGAACGTCCGCGGCTACAGCGCCCTGGCCACCGGCCTGGCCTTCATCCCCTCCGCGCTCGTCGGCCTGGTCGCCACCAAGCTCAGCGAGAAGCTGCTCGGCAGGACCGGCCCCCGCACCACCATCGTCACCGGCCTGCTCACCGGCGTCGCCGGCATGGTCGCCCTCGCCGCAGGAATGTCCCCCGACGGCGGCTACGCGGCCCTACTGCCCGGCATCGCCCTGCTCAGCCTCGGCCAGGGCCTGGCCTGGACGGCCATGTTCGCCGCCGCCGGCACCGGAGTCGAACCCCACCACCAGGGCATCGCCTCCGCCATGGCCTCCACCACCCAGCAGATCGGCTCCGCCGTCGGCCTGGCGGTCCTGGTCGCCGTCGCCAACTCCGGCACCCACGCCACCACCGGAGCGGCCCTCGTCCCCGGCCTGCGCACCGCCGGATTCACCGCCGCCGCCCTCACCATGCTCGGCATCGGCATCGCCGCCACCCTGCGCGGCGCCAAGGCCACCGCACCGCAAGACGCCGCACCGCAGAAGACGGAGGTCCGAGTCCCCGCCTGAGCCGTCGAGGACCGCACCACATCCACGGAACTCTCCTGACGGCTCATCAAATACAGCAGCCGAGGCCCCTTCGCCCTTGCGACGAAGGGGCCTCCGTAAACGTCGAACACCAGGGAACAGCAGGGCGTGACCGTGCATACCGCGGAGGTTGGCCGCACTGGATGCGCGGCGATCGCAGGCACCACCAGCGCCGTGACGACAGGACCGGCCGCAAGCTGCTACAGGAGGCCGTGAGCGCCGCCTGTCTCCCTCAGGTCGGTCAGCTGATCGCCCATGCCGCTCAGGAACGCGTGACGCTCGTTGAGGGGGGAGCGCCAGACAGGCCGGCTCGCCTTCCACAGCTCGATGACCAGGTACATGACGGCAGCTCCTTATCCGGTAAGGGGAAGAGATATGGGGTCTACGCCAGGCAGGCCCTGCGGACGACTGCCAGGCTGGCCCCGCGGTTCGCCCGGGCCTGCCAGGACCACCGAACCACTGAACCGCCGATTCAGCCTGGCCCTGCCAGTCCCTGGGACAGCCAGGGCTGTGGGCCCACCCGTCCCCAGCGCCCAGAGTGAGGGCATCCGATCACCCGGCATCGCGCAGACGCGGATGCCTGACTGGGGAGTTACGACATGGACTACCGTCTTCTGGGCCGTTCCGGCCTCGCGGTGTCGGCCTTCGCACTGGGCACGATGACCTTCGGCGACAGCACATCCCAGGAGGAGGCATTCGCGCAGCTCGACGCCTTCGCCGCAGCCGGCGGCACCCTGATCGACACCGCCGACGTCTACATGAACGGCGCCGCGGAGACGATCGTGGGCCGATGGCTGGCCGAGCGCCCCGCTCATGTGACCGAGCCGATGATCATCGCCACCAAGGGGCGCTTCCCCACCAGCGGCGACCCCAACGGCCAGGGCAACTCCCGCCGCCACCTCCAGCGTGCCCTGGACTCCTCCCTGGCCCGCCTGGGCGTGGAGGCCGTCGACCTCTACCAGTTGCACGGCTGGGACCCGCTCACCCCCGTCCAGGAGACCCTGGCCTTCCTCGACGACGCCGTGCGCGCCGGGAAGATCCGCTACTCGGGTCTGTCCAACTTCACCGGCTGGCAGCTGCAGAAGACCTCGGACCTGGCCGAGACACGCGACCTGGCCCGCCCGGTCGCCTTCCAGCTCCAGTACAACCTGCTGGTGCGCGAGGTGGAGTGGGAGCTGGTCCCCGCGGCCGAGTCGGCCGGGCTCGGCCTGCTCGTCTTCTCTCCGCTCGCCGGCGGCGTCCTCACCGGCAAGTACCGCCCCGACGCGCCGGCGCCCGCCGGTACCCGCCTGGCCCACCCCATGTTCGGCCCGATTTTCGGCGCGAAGACCCGGCAGCAGCGCACCTGGGAGGTGGCGAGCACGTTGGAGCGCGTCGCCCAGGAGCGGGGGGTCACTCCGGCGCAGGCGGCACTGGCCTGGGTCGCCGCACGCAAGGGGGTGTCCTCGGTGCTGCTCGGCGCCCGCACGCTTGAGCAGTTGCAGGGGAACCTCGCGGCCGGCGGCCTGGTCCTGTCGCCTGAGGAAACCGCGCGGCTGGACAAGGCGGGGGAGCCGTTCATCGACTACCCCTACGGCCCGATGGCGGCTGCCCTGCGCACCCGGGAGGTGTCGGGCACCGCGCAGTTCGCGGCGCCGCCCGCCCCCGCGGCCTGACAGGACGACGGCCACAGTGCTCCCGCACCCACCCGCGGGAGCCTGTCCCCGACACCAACGGGGATGCGAGACGGGTCCTGGCAGGGCCAGGAAAGCCAGAGACCGGGCACTCATACTCGGACCATGAGCACTGGTCGCAGCGACTTCAACGGCGGCATCGGCGAGTTCCTGAAGACACGGCGGGCGCGCATCCAGCCCACCGACGTAGGACTGCCCGTCCTGGGACGGCGCCGCGTGCCCGGGCTGCGCCGCGAGGAACTGGCCCAGCTCGCCGGCGTGAGCGTCGACTACTACACACGCCTGGAACGGGGGCGGGCCCGCAACGCCTCCGACGCCATCCTGGACGCGATCGCCGACGTCCTCCGCCTCGACGCAACCGAGCGGGAGCACCTGCGCCACCTGGCCCGTCCGTCGGGTCCGGCCGCGGGGCGCCGCGGTGCCGGTGGAGTGGGCGAGCGGGTGCGGCCGGGCCTGCTGCGGCTGCTGGCGATGATGGAGGCCGTACCCGCCTGCGTGCTGGGGCGCCGCACCGACGTCCTGGCGTACAACGCCATGGCCGACGCCCTGTACGGGTTCAGCGACATGCCGGCGGAGCACCGCAACGCCGCCCGGCACACGTTCCTGCACCCTGGGGTTGAGGATTTCTACGCCGACTGGCACGCAGTCGCCGAGGAGGCCGTGGCCTTCCTGCACCTGGACGTCGGCCGGCATCCGAACGACAGACGGCTGGCCGCTCTGATCGGCGAACTGTCCATGCACAGCGACACCTTCCGCACCTTGTGGGCCGCCCACCCGGTGCAGGACAAGACACATGGCACCAAGCACATCTGCCACCCCGTGGTGGGCGAGCTGGAACTCGGCTACGAGAAACTGCTGCTGCCCGGAGACCTCGACCAGTGCCTGGTCGTCTACACCGCGCCCGCCGGCTCACCCAGCGAGGACCGCCTGCGCCTCCTCGCCAGCTGGCAGGCAAGCGACCCGCCGGCTCCACAGACCTCGGCGCCCCGCCCTCGCACCAACCGACGGCCCCGACCTACGCGTCCCGGGCCAACCCGATAGAGGCCCACTTCGGGCCGCTGCGGCAGTTCACCGCCGCCGACTCGCACCACCGCACCCACACCGTCCAGCCCCGGGCCCCGCACGCCTACCCGCGGTGGCGCGACGAGAATGCCCGGCACCCCGACGTCCTCGCCGCCCGGCGGAAGGAGCGTGGGCGCATCCGCAGCGAGAAGGGCCCGCGCTGGGGCGGACGACCAACGAAAGTCGCGTGACCTCGATCAGGGCACCGGCAGCACTGGCGCCATGACCGAGGAGCCCGTGGCGACGTTCAGTACCCCTCATAATTTGTCGATCGTTCCAGTAATGGGGGTAGGGTGTGCGCATGGCACGTACGAGAGAGTTCGACATCGACGCCGCGGTCCTCGCCGCTATGGAAGCCTTCCGGCGTACGGGCTACGAGGGCACGTCGATGCGTGACCTGGCCGAGGCGACAGGGCTGGGCAGCGGTTCGATCTATGCGGCCTTCGGCAGCAAGGAGGGCCTGTATCTCGCCGCGCTCGACCTCTACCGGCAACGCTACGCGGTGCCGTTGATCGACCTGCTGCGCTCCGGCAATGACGCCAGGCAGGTCATCCGCGAGGTGTTCGTGGGCTCCGTCGACGAGATCGTCAAGGACGGCAGCCGTCGGGCTTGCCTGATCGTGGCCGCCGCGATGGAACGCGCGGGACAGGACGGTCGGGTGGCGGCACGACTGCGTTCCACGACTCAGACGCTGGAGCTCGCCCTGTTCGACGTGATCGCCGAAGGGCAGGTTCGCGGTCAGATCCCGGCGGATCGTAGCGCCGCTGATCTGGCCGGATTCCTGGTCGCCGCCCTCCAGGGGCTGCGGGTGATGGGAGCCATCAACCCGGATCGTGCCGCCCTGATGAGGTCGGCGGAGGTCGCGCTGACCTGCCTCGACTGAGGGCGAGGGGGTCACGTGGACCCGCGTCGATCCTTCGGCGTGCCCAAATTATGGAACGTTCGACACAGATAAATGTCCGGAGGGACAACGATGGAACGAATAGGCGTGGGCATCGTCGGTGGGAGCACCACAGGGTGGGCATCCCTGGGACACATACCCGTGCTCGCTGCGCTGCCCGACGTGGAACTGCGCGCCGTCAGCACGTCGCGGAGCAGTTCGGCACAAGCGGCGGCAGCCGAGTACGGTGTGCCCGCCTACGACAACCACCGGGACCTCATCGCTCATCCCGGCGTCGATCTGGTCGTCGTCTCGGTGAAGGTCACCGAGCACCTGGAGATCATTTCGGACGCCGTCACGGCCGGAAAGGCGGTGTACAGCGAGTGGCCTCTCGCGAACGGACTGGCCGAGGCCGAGAAGCTCACCGAGCTGGCCCGGACGGCAGGGGTGCGCACCGTGGCCGGCCTACAGGGCCGCTACGCACCTGAGGTTCGCCATGCCAGGGACCTGATTCGAGACGGGTACATCGGCGAGGTTCTCGGGACCACGATGGTCGGTTCCGGCATGGTCTGGGGTCCGCAGGCCACCGCAAGCCAGGCCTACTGGTACGACAAGGCCAACGGCGCCACCCCGCTCACCTCACCCACGATGCACGCACTCGACCCGCTTCACTTCGTCCTGGGGGAGTTCGACACCGTCGCCGCACAGCTCACCATCGGGCGCAAACAGGCGACCATCGCCGAGAGCGGGAGCACCATCGACGTCAGCGTGGCCGATCAGGTCGCGGTGATCGGCACATTGCGCGGCGGCGCCGCGGCATCGGTCTTCTATCGCGGAGGAGCGTCACGCGGTGACAACTTCCGTTGGGAGATCAATGGTTCCGAAGGCGACCTCGTTATGACCTCGGCCTGGGGCAACATGCAAGTCGCCGAGCTCACGCTCGCCGGCGGCCGCGGCGCGGACGGCGCAGTACGGCCGATCGAGACACCCGCGTCCTACGTCAACGACGTACCGGCCGAGTTGAGGGGCACGGTCGGCGCCAATGTCGCCCGGCTGTACACGCATCTCGCCCGCGATCTGTCCGACGGCACCCGCACCGTGCCCGATTTCGAGCACGCTCTCAAGCGGCACCGGCTCATCGATTCCATCGAACGCGCGGCCGACACCGGCGTTCGCCAGGCCATCCAGCACTGACTGACCGTCGGACGCCCGGTGCGACCTCGACGCGCCAGGCGTTCCGGCACAGACCACGAGGCAGGCTCATATGAAAGCGGTAGGTCTTCTGCGCTACGGCGGACCCGAGGTGCTCCAGGTCATCGAGCGGCCGACGCCGCACGCGGCCCATGGAGAAGTACGGCTTCGCGTTCGTGCCGCAGCGGTCAACCCGGTGGACACGCTGATAAGAACCGGCGCGTCGTCGGTGCGGCTCAACGGCGACGTCCCGGTTGTCCCCGGCTTGGACATCGCAGGCACGGTCGACGAGATCGGCCCGGGTACCACATCCGGTCTGTCCATCGGCGATCGGGTGATGGCCATGGTCAACCCGACCCGAGCCGCTGGAGGCGGCTACGCCCAATGGGTCGTACTGCCCGAGTCCTGGGTGGTACCCGCGCCCAGGGACGCCGATCACGCCGAGGCGGCAACGCTCCCCATGAACGGCCTCACCGCACTCCACGCCCTCGACCAGCTGAATCTGGCGGCCGGCAGTACCGTTGCCGTGACCGGTGCTGCCGGAGCGGTC
The DNA here is from genome assembly GCF_001514055.1 of Streptomyces corchorusii. Classification (NCBI taxonomy): domain Bacteria; kingdom Bacillati; phylum Actinomycetota; class Actinomycetes; order Kitasatosporales; family Streptomycetaceae; genus Streptomyces; species Streptomyces corchorusii. The sequence continues at coordinate 49,323 of NZ_KQ948366.1, forward strand.
GGTGGCTACGCCGTCCAGCTCGCGAAGGCGGCCGGCCACCATGTGGTGGCCGACGCGGCAGCGCACGACGTGGAGTTGGTCACCGGGCTGGGCGCCGACGCCGTTGTCGCTCGTGGGCCGGGCGTTGCCGAACGATTCCGCGCCATCGCGCCCGCGGGCGTCGACGCGGTCGTCGACGCTGCGTTGACGGGCCCGCCGTTGCTCGGCGCGATCCGTCACGGCGGCTCGCTCGCCGTCGTGCGCAGCATGCCGGACCAGCAGGCGCTGCAGGAGGCGGCCCGCCGAGTCGGCGTGAGCCTCGTGTCGGCGTACGTCCATGCCTACGACGGGCGTCGCGACAAACTGGACCTGTTGCGCCGGCTCGCGGATGACGGGGCGTTGAGCCTGAGGGTGGCGGACCGGTTCCCGCCTGAGGAAGCACCGCGTGCTCACCGGCTGCTTGAAGCCGGGGGCGTCCGGGGACGCCTGGTCATCGAGTTCTGATCCCTTGCTCGGCTCCACTCGATGGGGCCGCCCGCAGGGGCGTCGCGTTCAGGAGGAGGAGGAGCTTCGGTAAGGGGCCAAGCCGTCCCGCCTGCCCGCTCCGCACTGTGGGCCTCAGGCCGTGGTGAGCGGGAGGCTTGCAAGCATGTATTGCAACGACCGATCCAAAATGGCTAAGCTGGCAGCATGCCCCGACCGCGGATGTTCGACGAGGAACGGGCCCTGGACGCGGCGATGCACACGTTCTGGGAGAAGGGCTACGAGGCCACTTCCACCCAGGACCTGTGCGAAGCCACCGGGCTGGGGCGCAGCAGCATCTACAACACGTTCAAGAGCAAGCACGACCTGTTCGAGCGTGCGCTGGCCCACTACATCGACACCATGACCACCGCCCAGCTGGCCGTCCTGGAGGACACGCGGCGCCGTGCCGCCGACCGCATCCGCGCACTGTTCGCCATGGTCGTCGACGGCGAGACCGAGCACCGGGCCGGCGGCCGCAGTCTGGGCTGCCTGACCGTGAACACCACGGTCGAACTAGCCGCTCGCGACAGCCGGGCGGCGGAACTGCTGGAGCGCGACACGGCCCGCAGGCTCGCGGTGCTGCGCGCGGTGATCGAGGAGGGTCGCCGGGACGGCAGCATCACCTCCCAGCGGGACGCCGGAGCACTTGCCCGCTTCATCAACGCAGCGATCGGCGGCATGCGTATCTCCAGCCAGGGCGGCGCCGACCGGGCCGCACTGGAGTCGATCGCCGAAGTCACCCTCGACGCACTGACTCACTGACGCACTGACTCACTGACTCACTGACCCGCTGATCCGCGCGCCACCCTGGCGATGCCTGCACATGCCCACGTTTTGAACTGACCGATCCATAACCCTTTCTTGCCACGTCACCCGGCCCCCACGCCGGTCGGCGCCGACCTCCAAGGAGACAAGACCGTGCCCCGTGCCGTATACGTCCTGGCACTCGGCATCTTTGCCATGGTGACCAGCGAGTTCGTGGTCGCCGGACTGATGCCGCAGATGGCCGACGGCCTGGACGCCACCATCCCGCAGATCGGATACCTCATCACCGCGTTCGCGGTGGCCATGGCGGCCGGCGGGCCGTTCCTCACCGTGGCTCTCATGAAACTCCCGCCACGGACGGCACTGATGGCGCTGTTCGTCATCTTCCTGGCGGGCAACGTCCTGGCTGCCACCGCGACCGGCTACTCCACGATGATGGCTGCGCGGATCATCACCGGCATCGCCTCCCAGGCCTTCTTCGGCGTGGGCATCTCGATGTGCGCCCAGATCACCCGCCCCGAGATCCGCGGACGCGCGATCGCGGTCGCGATGAACGGCCTCATGCTCGGCACCCTGCTCGGACTGCCCGTCTCCACCCTGGTCGGCGAGCGCTTCGGCTGGCGTGCGGCGTTCTGGACCATCACCGCCATCACCGTGATCGCCGCCGTGGCCACCTGGTTCGGCGTTCCCCGCATCGAGCGCGCCGAGGGCGGCGGCGGCTTCCGGCAAGAGGTCGGCGTCTTCAAGAAGCCCAAGCTGTGGCTGGTGCTGTCCACCAGCACGCTCATCATCGGCGCCACCTTCTCCGCCTTCAGCTACTTCAACCCGATCCTCACCGACCTCACCGGCTTCTCCACCGGTACCGTCCCCGTCCTGCTGATCGCCTACGGCGCCTCCACCGTCGTCGGCAACAACATCGTCGGCCGCTTCGCCGACCGCCACACCATCCCCGTCCTCGCCGTCGGCCTCGTCCTCAACACCCTGTTCCTGACCGGCTTCGCCCTGCTCGCCGACCTGCCCGCACCGGCCGTCGTCTGCATGATGGGCATCGGCCTGGTCGGCGTCACCATGAACCCGGCCATGGCGACCCGCGTCCAGCGCACCGGAAACGCCGGCCCGCTGGTCAACACCGTCCACTCCTCCTTCATCACCCTCGGCATCATCCTCGGCTCCTCCATCGGCGCCGTCGTGCTCGACGCCTGGGGTCTGCGCGCCCCGCTCTGGCTCGGCGCGATCATGGCACTGCTGGGCCTGGCCACCGTCCTGCCCGACCTCGCCCGTCGCTCCACCCCCGCAACGGGCCTTGCCTCCCCGCGCCCTGCTGAACAGATCGAACGGGTGTGAGCCATTGCGTCACTCGGCAAGGCGGCGGCCAGTGGATCACGCCGCAACCGCCACAGCACGCGGCGCTCGTCCGGTGGGTCTGCTCAGCGGGCGTGTGCGAGGAGTTCCTGCGACAGGGCCCACAGGCGTCGGGCGTTGTCCGGGTCGACGGCGTACCGGGCGACGCCGTGCAGGGTGCCGGAGCGGCGGTCGACGACCTCGGTCTCGTTGCAGTCGACGAAGTAGCGGCCACCGACGCCTTCGAGGAGGGGTGAGGTGGCGAGGAGGACGGAGGTGGCCGCGCCCTGTTCGACGGTCTTGACGAGGTGAGCGGGGACTCTGCCGCTGCCGCGTCCGCCGGTGTGACGCTGAAGGTTCGTGTAGATCGCGCCGGGCATGAGGGCGTTGGCGGTGATGTTGTCAGCGGCCCAGCGGCGTGTGGCTTCGACCGCGAAGAGGACGTTCGCGGTCTTGGACTGGCCGTAGGCGAGCCACGGGTCGTAGGGACGGAAGGCGAAGTCGACGTCGTCCCACACGATGGGTGACCGCTGATGGCCCGTGGAACTCACCACGACGATACGCGCGTTGCCATCGGCGGCCAGAGCGTCGTGGAGGCCGGTGGCGAGGGCGAAGTGACCGAGGTGGTTGGTGGCGAACTGCCATTCCCATCCCTGTTCGGTGTACTGCTCGGGGCAGGCCATGACGCCCGCGTTGTTCACCAGGACGTGCAGCGGGCCCCGCCAGGCGCCGGTGAAGGCGGTGATCGACGCGGGATCGGCCAGGTCCAGGTATGCGACATGCACGTCCTGGTTGCCGGTCGATTCGGTGATGTCCACGGCGACGCGTTTCCCCGCCGTGACATCCCGGACGGCGAGGGTGACAGCCGCGCCCGTGGCGGCCAGGGCCCGGGCCGTCTCGGCTCCGAGGCCGGAGGAGGCGCCGGTGACCACCGCACGGCGGCCGGTGAGGTCAATGCCTTCCGCGACCTCGGCTGCGGTGCTGGAGAAACCGAAAGGGGTGGTGATGGACGTCATGAGTGAACTCCTGGTGGCGTGCTGTGAACGGTGCGAAGCGGCGTCAGGGCGTGAGCATCCGGTCCTGTTCGACCGGGGGCGTGCCGCCGTGCCAGGGTAGGGCCTTGCCGAAACGGACCAACTCGCCGTACAAGGCGGGGTCGACGCCGTCGGTGAAGATCAGGTCGAGCACGGCCTCGGCGGCCTGTGCCGGCGACTGGGCCTGGCTGTAGTCGCTGAACCAGGGGCGCGAGGTGGCGGTGTCGACCATGCCGGGGCACACGGCCGCGATCAAAGTGCCGGTAGCGAGGTCGTGCTCGCGACGCTCGGCGGCGACCGCGCGGACGGCGGCGACCTGCGCCACCTTCGAGGGCACGTTCAACCAGACGGGCCAGCCGGCCTCCTGCGCCGTTCCGTGGTGAAGGGCGCTGCGCCAGGACTCCACGGCGTACTGGACCTGGTCGAGGCTCGCGCCGTCGAACAGATGGTGCAGGCGCGGGCTGAGATGGCCGAGAGTGCCCAGGCTGCTGGCCACGACGAGCAGCCGGCCCCCCGGCCGCAGGACCGGACCGAAGGAGCGCAGGACCGCATGGGTGGCCACGTTGGAGACGTCGATGAACTCGTCTGCCCGCTCCGCCTGCGACTCGTCGGGCAACAGGCGGGCGACCGCGTTGGAGACCACCACGTCGGCCCCTGCGAACCGGTCCCGCACCTCTTCGGCGAGACGGGCGATGGCGTCGGTGTCGGTGACGTCCAGGACCCGGCCCTCGACGCGGGCACGCGTGCCGGGCAGTCCCGTGACCTCGCGCGCGGCGTCCGCCACCCGCTGGGCGTTCCGGCCGGTGAGCAGGACGAGGTCGTTCGGGTCCATGCGGGCCGCCAGTCCTTCGACAAGGGCGCGGCCGAGCCCCTGGTTGGCGCCCGTGACCAGGGCGATACGAGAAGCGTTCATGCACGCCACGCTAGGAACCCGCTGCCCATGAGTCCAACGAAAGTTCGGCACATCTGGTATGCGTAAACGTCATGGACTTCACGGATGTGTCGTTGACCGCCCTGCGGGTCTTCCGCGCCGTGGCCGAGCAGGGAACCTTCACCGCGGCGGCCACCTCGCTGGGCTACACGCAGTCGGCGGTGTCGCGGCAGATCGCGGCGATCGAACGGGTGGCGGGTACCGAGTTGCTGGAGCGGCGGCGCGGAGGAGTACGGCTCACCGCAGCCGGCCGTGTCGTCATGCGACGTGCCACGACCGTGCTCGACGAGATCGAAGCGACCGCGCGCGAACTGTCCGGCCTGCCCGCGCAGTCCGGGACGGTCCGCCTGGGATGGTTCCCCAGTGCCGGGGCCGTGCTGCTGCCGCGAGCCTTGGCCGCGCTCCGCCATACGGACCCCGGCCTGCGTGTCGTCGGCCGGGAGGCGAGCACCCCCGCACTGGTGCGCGCCCTGCGGGCCGGCAGCCTGGATCTGGCACTCCTCTCATCGGCACCGCCGTTCAGACCGCCGGACACGGAGACGCCGCCGCTCGCCCTGCAGACCCTCGCCGAACGACCCCTGCGTCTGGCGGTGCCCGCCGGCCACCCGCTGGCCCGCGGCGACTTCGTCGACGTGGCCGACCTGCGCGGGCAGCGCTGGATCGCGGGGCCCTCCTCCGGCGAGGACCGGCTGATGGGCGTGTGGCCGGGCCTGGACGAACGGCCCGAGATCGCGTACACCGCACGTGACTGGCTGGCCAAGCTGCATCTCGTGGCGGCCGGCTTCGGACTGACCACCGTGCCCGTCACCCTCGCCCCGGCCGCGCCACCGGGCGTACGCGTTCTTCCCGTCCAAGGCGGCCCCCAGGAACTACGGCGGCTGCTCGTGGCCCGTCTCCCCCAGCCGCCGAGTGAGCCGGTCACCCGCGTGGCAGCCGCCCTGCGCGCCGCAGCCCTCGACGCGGACACGCCCACTCCGCCCTCCTCGCCCTCGTGACGGCACCGGGAAGCCAGTCCTCGGTGACGCGGTAGTCGCCCTTCGCTCCTTCCGTGGGACTCCCGGTGCCCGGTTCATGTCCGTGCGCAAGTCGACGCGAACGTCGTCGGCGTTCCAGGTGGCTCCGCCCTGCGTGGCTGGGTCCGCCAGGCCGAGGCGGACACCGGTGAACGCCACGACCGGCTGACCGCCGCCGAGCGCGAGGAGCCTGATGGGGGTGCGGGTCCCGGTCGCCGTGGGCAGCGAGGGAGTCTCGCGCGCCCGGAGGGTTCCGGTCGCTCACGGGGATCCGTCACGCCCGCAATCCGTCCACTGCCGTGTCGATTGCCGCCAGGGCTGCCGTCCTGTCGAGCCCCGCCCGCGATACGAGCGAGAGGCCCTGGACGACGTAGAGCAGGAGCTGCGCCTGTGCCGCGGGCGGGTGGGTGTCCGTGACCTCGCCGGCGGCCTGTGCGCGGCGCAGTGCGTCGGCGACGATGTCGGTGAACCGGCGGTACGAGCGGGTGACGATCTCTGTGGCTTCGCTGTCCTGGGGGACGAGTTCGGCGGTCGTGTTGCCCACGAGGCAGCCCTGCGGCACGCCCACGTCGGAGACCAGTTCGTCCAGCCGCACGGGATGGGTCAGGATCTCGCGCAGGGCGGGCAGGAGCGGGCTGGTGTCGAGCGCGGCGATCAGGTGCCGCTCGTACACCTCCCAGTAGAGCCGGACGGCTTCGAGGTAGAAGCGGCGCTTGTCGCCGAACGCGCCGTAGAGGCTGCCGCGCTCGACGCCCAGCGCGTCGACCAGGTCCTGGATCGACGTCGCCCCGTATCCCCGGGACCAGAACAGTTCGAGTGCGCGCTCCAGCGTCTGTTCCTTGTCGAACTCGCGGGGGCGTCCGGTTCGTGCCACGTGCGAGATCCTACGACTTCTTGACTGCGCGTTCAAGAAGTCGTAGCTTCCGCTGTGACACTTCTTGAACGGCTGCACAAAAGTCGGTCGCTCGCCGACTGGCGCGAAGGGCGTGGCAATGGAATTCGCAGGCAAGACGGCACTCGTCACCGGATCCGGCGCGATCGGCGGACTGGGGCACGCGACGGCCAAGGTGCTGGCCGCGGGCGGAGCCGACCTGATCCTGACCGGCACCGATCCGCGGCGTGGTGCCCAGGTCGTGGAAGACCTCCGCGCAGCCGGTGGCGAGTCCGCCGGGGCGGTGCGCTTCGTCACCGCCGATCTGTCCGACTCGGCGGCCGTGCGACGGCTGGTCGAGGACGCCGGAGCCGTGGACATCCTGATCAACAACGCGAGCGTGATGACGTTCTCCCCGACCACCGAACAGGACCTCGCGAGCTACGACGCCGCCTTCGCGGTCAATGTGCGTGCCCCGTTCCTGCTCACTGCCCTGATCGCGGAGAAGATGGCCGCGGCCGGCGGCGGCAGCATCGTCAACGTCAGCTCCACCGCGGCCGGCCTCGGCATGCCGGGCATGGCCGTCTACGGCGCCACCAAGGCGGCGCTCGAATCGCTGACCCGCGCCTGGGCGGCGGAGTTCGCCGCGTCGAACGTGCGGGTCAACGCCGTCGCCCCGGGACCGATGCGCACCTCCAAGGTGGTCGCGGCGATGGGCCCGGACATGGGCGGCATGGGCCTGACCACCGCACTCAAGCGCACCTCCGACCCGGCCGAGGTGGCCCACGTGATCGCTTTTCTCGCCGGTGACCGGGCCAGTTACATGACCGGGGCGATCGTGGCCGCCGACGGCGGCCGCACCGCGATCTGAAGGGGGACAGGACCATGGATCGTCTTGCGGGAAAGCACGCACTGATCACCGGGGGGACGAGCGGCATCGGCCTGGAAACGGCCCGCGAGTTCCTCGCCGAGGGAGCGACGGTCGCCATCACCGGCCGCTCGCAGGAAAAACTGGACGCGGCAGCCCGGCAACTGGACGGACCGCTGCTGACCATCGCCAGCGACGCCGGCGACGTACCCGGCCAGGCGGCGCTCGCGGCGCGCCTGCGGGAGGAATGGCCGAAGCTCGACATCCTGATGAGCAACGCCGCCGACATCACCCACCTCCCGATCGAGGCATGGACCGAGGAGGCGTTCGACACGCTCATCGCGACCAATCTCAAGTCGCCGTTCTTCCTGATCAGGGACCTGCTGCCGCTCTTCTCGCAGCAGTCCTCGGTCATCCTCGTCGGCTCGGTCTCCGCGTACATCGGACACGAGAACGCGACGGTCTACGGCGCGGCCAAGGCGGGCCTGCTCTCCTACACGCGCGGGCTGACCTACGAGTTGAAGGACCGGGGCATCCGCGTCAACGGACTCAGTCCGGGCCCGACGATCACCAACGCGTTCGCGCCCCTCGGCCCCGAGCGCCAGGCCGCCCTCTACGACGAACTCCGGCGGACCGTGCCCCTCCATCGCCTCGGCACCGCTACCGAGATGGCGAAGGCGGCTGTCTACCTTGCCTCGGACGAGTCCGCCTACACCGCCGGTACCGTGCTGCGCGTCGATGGCGGCATCGGGGAGCTTGCGTACTGAAGCACCTGTTCCTCAGGGGTGTTGCAGAAGGCTTGGTGGCGGGCACCACGGTGATCGCGAGCGGCGCCTGCCTGGGTACCGGCCTGATCGTCCCGCACCGTAGACGAGCCGGACGACCCGTCCTGCGCGGCCAGGCCATCACCCACCGACGCCGTCACCAAACCTTCCGCAACACCCTTCAGCGCTTGTCGACGGCGAGTTCGCCGTTCAGGATGACCACGCTGAGGTCGCGGAGGTTGCCGATGTCCGCGGTGGGATCGGCGTTCAGCACGAGCAGGTCGGCGGGCTTGCCGGGGGCCACCGTCCCGAGGTCGGGGCGGACACACTGCCGCGCCGCCCCGCTCGTGCCTGCGGCCAGCACCTGGGTGGGCGTCATCCCGGCCGCCACCATGAGTTCGGCCTCTTCCAGGGTGTTGGCTCCGAACAGGCCCCGACCGTTGAAGGTGTCGCTGCCCAGCGCGATGTGCACGCCGGCCTCGGCGACCTTCTTGAGATTGCCGCGGGCGTCCGGGTGGGCGTCGTCGATCCAGAGCGTGGGCGTGTAGGTGATGCCGTGTTCGAGCATCAGGTCGATGAGCGAGTGGTCGGTGAGGGGCTCGACGGTGACACCGTGCTCCAGGCCGTCCGCTCCAGCCTCGACGGCCTCGCGTGCCGCGGCTTGCTGGGTGGTGTGGACGGTGACCCGAAGGCCCCGTTCGTGCGCGGTCTCGATACCCGCCCGAAGGAGGCCGAGGGGCAGCCGTTCCAGCTCGACACCATCCGGGAAGGCGGGGTTGTGCCAGAGGTACCCCGGTCCGCCGGAGTGTGCGCATGCGCCTTCCGACAGGAGCTTGATCGCGTCGACCTCGCGGTCGGCGAGGTGGTGCACCAGATCGCGGATCTGCTGCACGCTGTCGACCTCTGCCGTGAAGCGCTCGCGCGCCCAGGGGTTGCCGCCGAAGACCGTGGCGGCGGGATGCCCGTCGCGTCCGGTGATGCCGCAACCGGTTGCCAGCAGTCGCGGGCCCCGCAGCGTGCCCGCGGCGATTTCGGCGCGCGTGGCCAGGATTCCGTCCGTCGGATCGCCCACCGACTTGATGGTGGTGATCCCGTGGTCGAGGAACAGTCCGAGCTTTCCGGGAAGCTCGTTGTCCTCGAAGGCGCGCATCGAGTCCGGATCGGAGACCGCGTGCACGTCGTAGAAGTGGATGTGCGTGTCGATCAGGCCCGGCATGACCCATCTCCCGGCCGCATCCACCTCCCGTCCGCCCCTGAGTGGTTCGGCCGAGACGGAAGCGATCTCTCCGCCGTTGACGGCGACGTCGTACAGACCGGCCAGCGCCTGACGGCCGTCGAAGACATGCGCGCGACTGATCACGAGGTCATACGTCGCAGGGCCACGAGCCTCGGCGCTCGCAGTTGTTTCGGATTCCTGGGGCACCGCTCTCACTCCTGCTGACTGTAGCTGAGGCAGTTGCAGTCGACTTGTGCGTCATCGATGCCGCGTGCGCATCCGGCACCGCTTGATCAGTGATCCCTCGGTTCGTGTCGGAGGCCGGTATCCGCCGCAGCGGGTCGGCGATCGTCGTCCTGCCGAGCTGTTATCGGCGATCTCCTCGACGCCGGGTCGGGGAGCGGAGTCCTGACGGCTCGGACGGTCGCCGGTCAGTGCGAGTCGGCGTGGACGGGCGAGAGCCGATAGCCGCCCTCATGGAGGACGACATGGCCCGCCGTGGGTGGTGCGAAGTGGGTGCCCAGGACGAGGGTGTCCGTGTCGGTGAGCGAGGCGAGCAGCGTGCGGCGCGAGATCTCGGACTGCTCGGGGTCGATGTCGACGCGGGCGCCGATGGCGGGGTGGGCGAGCTGGACGGGGTGGTGGATGCAGTCGCCGGTGATCAGAGCTCTCCGGCCGCGGCTTGTCAGCTCCACGGCGACGTGGCCCGGGGTGTGGCCGGGTGTGGGCAGCAGGCGCAGGCCCGGGACGACCTCGACGCCCTCGGCGGGGACGCCGACGAGGTCGAGCAGCCCCGCCTCCTCCACGGGGATCACGGAGTCCCGGAACATCTGCTCGCGCGCCTCCTCCATGTCGTACCCGGCCCAGAACTCCCGCTCGGTGCGGGAGGTCAGGTAACGGGCGTGGGGGAAGGTGGGAACCCACTCGCCGTCCGCCTTTCGCGTGTTCCAGCCGACGTGGTCGGCGTGCAGGTGGGTGAGGATCACCAGGTCGACCGAGTCCGGGGGGAACCCGGCGGCGGTGAGGTCTTCAAGGTAGGCGGTGTCCAGGTCGTGCCAGGCGGGGTTGGCCCGCTTCTTGCCGTTGCCGATGCCGGTGTCGACCAGGATGCGCAGGCCGCCGAGGGTGAACGCGAAGCTGTGGCTGTCGATGCGGAGGGTGCCCTTGTCGTCGGCGAAGCAGGGGCGCAGCCAGTCCTGCGCGGCGACGATGTCCGGGGTGGCGTCGGGCAGCAGCCACGGTCCGGTGGCGGGCGGCAGGAGGACCTCGTCGATGCGATGGACGGCCACGTCGCCCACGGTCCAGGAGGGAGCGGCGGCCGGATCGGGGGCCGGTGCAGTGCTCATGGTCGTTCTGTCCTTCGGGTCTCGGCGCGGAAGGCCGTTGCGCGCCTAAACGCTATTCGTTTGCTTTAGGGCATCGTAGGTGCCTACAGTCAGCTAATGCAAACGCTTAGCTTTTGAGCGGGAGGAGTGCGCTTCACCGCTCCGGCCCGAGAAGAGGGAAGTCCCATGTCCGCCGAAGAGCTCACCCCGCCCGAAGCGGCCCGCTGGGCCGCCCGTGGCGGGCTCCTGCTGCCGTCCGACCGCCACGCCGCGGTCGCGGCCACCGCCAACCACATCCATTCCGTCGTCGCGGTCCTGCGGGAGCTGGACTTCGGGGACACCCCGCCCGCCGCCGCCTACCGCGCGGACCAGGAGATGCGCGATGCAGCCGTATGAACTGTCCCTGACCGAAGCCGCCGACGCGATCCGGGCCCGGCGGCTGTCTCCCGTCGAACTGACGGACTCCGTCCTTGAGCGCATCGCACAGGCGGAGCCGCACCTTCATACCTACGTCACCGTCACCGCCGAGCGCGCCCGCAGGGCCGCGCGTGAAGGCGAACACGAGATCGCGGCCGGCCGCTATCGCGGTCCGCTGCACGGCATTCCCATGGGCGTCAAAGATCTGATCGACGTCGCGGGCGTGGCGACAACGGCCGGCTCCCGGGTCCGCGCCGACCATCGCGCGCAGACCGACAGCACGGTGGCCGCGCGGCTGACGCGGGCCGGTGCGGTCCTGCTGGGCAAGACGCACACGCACGAGTTCGCCTATGGCCTGACCACCCCGCAGACCCGCAACGCCTGGGACACAGGCCGGGTCGCCGGCGGCTCCAGCGGCGGATCCGCCGTCGCCGTCGCGGCGGGCATGGCCACCTTCGCCCTGGGCACCGACACCGGCGGATCCATCAGGGTGCCCTCCGCGCTCAACGGGGTGGTCGGCCTCAAGCCGACCTACGGCCTTCTCCCGCGCCACGGCGTCACGTCCCTGTCCTGGTCGCTGGACCACGTCGGCCCGATCACCCGCACTGTGGAGGACGCGGCCCTGGTCCTGACCGCCCTGGCCGGACACGACCCCCTCGACCCCGCCTCCCTGACCGCACCCGCCATCGACTACCGGCCGCCCGCCGCCGTGGAGTTGAAGGGGCTGCGGATCGGCGTGCCGCGGAACTACTACTTCGACCACATCGCCCCCGAGATCGAAGCCGCCGTCCGGCATGCCATCGACCAGCTTCAAGCCCTCGGCGCACGCCTCGTCGAGGTCGAGATCCCCATGGCGCGCTACGTCCAGGCCACCCAGTGGGGTCTGATGGTGCCCGAGGCCACCGCCTACCACGCGGACACCCTGCGCACGGTCCCCGAGCTCTACCAGGCCGATGTCCGCATCCTCCTTGAGGCCGGCGAACTGATGACCGCCGGGGACTACCTGCGCGCCCAGCGCTCCCGGACCCTCATGCGCCAGGAATGGGCCCGCATGTTCGAGGACGTCGACCTGATCGCCGCCGCCACTGTCCCGGCGACCGCCGTCAGGGCCGGCCAGGAGACGATCACCTGGGCCGACGGCACTGTCGAGGGCGTCTCCGATGCCTACGTACGCCTGTCGGCCCCCGCCAACATCACCGGGATACCGTCCCTGTCCCTGCCCGTCGGCCACGACACGGCGGGTCTGCCGATCGGTATGCAACTGCTCGGGCGACCGCTCGAAGAGAGCGTGCTCCTGCGGGTCGGCCACGCCTATGAGCAGACCCAGCCCGCCCGTGACCTCGCACACGCGGCGTGAGCGAACACGGACCCAGCGGCGTCGCTCCGGCAGGGTCGATGCCCGACGGCTCCGACGCAGCCGTCGGGCACGCGTCCGCTGTCGACGACAGAGCCTGTGCGGACCCCTTCTCCCTCAACCGTCCCGTCGGTCCCACAGAGGCGTACGGACCGCCAGACGCAATGATTTCGCTTTAAGATGGACGCCATGAGCAGGCAGATGGTACGCCCCGGAGGTCGCAGCGCACGGGTGCAGGCATCGGTGCACGCCGCCGTACGCGAACTCACCTCGGAGGTGGGCCGGGACGCGCTGACGGTGCCGATGATCGCCTCGCGCGCGGGTGTGACACCGTCGACCGTCTACCGCCGCTGGGGGGATCTGCAGGAGCTGTTGTCGGACGTCGCGGTCGAGCGTCTGCGCCCTGAGACCGCGCCCGGGGATCACGGCGCCCTGCCACTCGACCTGATGGCCTGGGCCGAGCAGTTCCTCGACGAAATGTCCTCTCCCGCCGGCCGCGCCTACGTCCGTGACGCCCTGCTCGGCGACCCGGACGGTGGCAACGCCGGCCAGTGCTCCGCCTACGCCGCCGAACAGATCGACGCCATCCTCACCCGCGCGACCGGACGCGGGGAGGAGGCGCCCGACGTCGAGACGGTCATGGACCACGTCGTCGCCCCCCTGATGTACCGCATCCTCTTCCGCCCGGACGGACTCGACGCCGCGTACGCGCGTCGGCTCGTGACAGCGCTCCTCGGCGCGAGGGGTCGATGACGGAGGAGGAGGGGTGCGGAGTCGGCGGCGGCCGGCTGTCACGTCGACGGAGGCGGTGCGCGCCAGGGGGTGTCGCTTGCCGGCCGGCATCGCGTCGAACCCCTTGTCGCCGGTGAGGTGGCGCCGGAAGAGGGCGTCGATGTAAGCCTGCCGACCTGGCGTTGGCCGGCTTCGGTCAGTACCCACCGCTGGGAGAATCACCCGAAGCAGGCCCCCTCCCGGCGGAGCCGGTACCCGTCAGCCTTGGGCGACATCCGCCGATGCTGCCCGGGCAAGAGTGTCTGCCACCGTTGCGGAAGCGAGCCGGGCCACGGAGCGCAGTTCGGCGTCCGAAGCGCCGGCCCGGCTCAGTACGGCCAGCGACTGGTTGACGGCGACGACGAATGCGGCGAGTTCGTCGAGTGTTCGGGTGTCGGCCGAGGAGTCCGCCAGCGCCGTGCGCACCCGTTGGCGCTGCCGGTCGAGCAGGCCACGCACGTGAGTGCTGTTTTCCTCCTTCAGAGTCGGTGACTGTGCGGCGGACTGTGCGATGAGGCACCCCACGGGGACCGACGGGTCGGCGATGCGGCTCAGGACGACGTCGAAGAATGCCTCGACCGCACGTACCGGATCACCGGAGTGTGCCGTCAGCGCCTGCTCGTACTGCGCGCCGTAGATCGACGCGTAGCGGTCGAGACACTGGCGGAACAGGGTGTCTTTGCTGCCGAAGGCGCCGTAGAGGGAGCCGCGGCCGAGACCGGTGGCGGAACCGAGGGCATCGAGCGAGGCTTCCGCGTATCCGCGCTGCCAGAACACTCGCATGGCCTGGTCCAGGGCCGCACCGACGTCGAACTGCTTCCGGCCGGACATGGCGTGCACCTCCCGTTTCACGGCTCCGCTGTGAGCCTACCCGCATCTTGGACCGATCGGTCACATCATCTTTGACCGATCGATCCAAGATGGCTAGCGTGAGGCGTGGCGGTTCCCTCACTCGAAAGGCCGCACGATGATCAACGGCATCGCGCCGGGCGTCCGCACACACGTCGGTCCGCCCTCCGACGGACGCCGGGCGCGCGCCGGGTTCTGGCTGGCAGCCGCTGTGTACGCCCTGGTCGTGCTGGGCGGGACGCTTCCGATTCCGCTGTATGCGTTCCGGGTGCCGTGGATGGGCTTCGGGCCCTTCACCGCCACGCCGGTCTTCGCCGTCTACGCCGTGGGGGCGGTGCTCGCGCTGATGCTGTCCGCGTCGCTCACCGACCGCGCGGGCCGCCGTCCCCCTGGCCGCCGCTCTGCCGGCCGCGGCGACGAGCACCGTGCTGTCCCTTGTCGCCCATGTCGGTCCGCCGTCCACCACTCCCGGCCCGCGGCGCAGGGCGGATCTGCTCTCTACGTACTTCCTGTTCGCCTACCCGGGCACGAGCGTGCCCACGCTGGTCCCCAGGGCGAGCCAAGAAGGGCACTGAACACCGTAAACATTCGATTTGACCGGAACGCGTGCACACGGGCGCCGCTCTGGTCGTGTCCACCGCGCTCGCGGGCCCCGCCCCGGCCGGCACACCGAACCAGTACACCCGATATCGATGGAGGAAGACCATGACCGACCCGGCAACCACCGCCCGCGTCCCCGACAACCCGGTCCGCGACCTGCCACTGCACGACCTGGCCGGCTTCACCCACCGCTGGGTCGACGCGGGCGGTGTCCGGCTTCATGCGGTCGAGGGCGGTCAGCCGGACGGCCCGGCCGTCGTGCTGCTCGCTGGATTCCCGCAGACCTGGTGGGCATGGCGAAAGGTGATGCCCGGCCTGGCCGACCGGTGCCACGTCATCGCGATCGACCTGCCGGGCCAGGGCCACTCCGAACGCCCGGAGGGCAGCTACGACACGCACACGGTCGCCGCGTACGTCCACGCCGCGGTGCAAGCGCTCGGAGTGTCGACATACTGGCTGGCCGCCCACGACATCGGCGCCTGGGTCGCCTTCTCCCTCGCCCTGAAGTACGAGAGCCGGTTGCACGGCCTCGCACTGCTCGACGCCGGTATCCCGGGCATCACCCTCCCCGACACCATCCCGACCGACCCCGAGGTGGCGTGGAAGACCTGGCACTTCGCGTTCCATCTCGTGCCCGACCTGCCCGAAACCCTGCTCACAGGCCGTGAACGCGAGTACGTCGGCTGGTTCCTGAAGGCCAAGACCCTCGCCTCCGACACCTTCGACGACGCCGAGATCGAGCAGTACGCCGCGGCCATCACCGCTGACGGCGGACTCCGCGCTTCCCTGGCCTACTACTGGGACGCCGCCGAATCGGCGCGGAAGAACCACGAGGCCCTGGAACAGCACCACCTGACGGTGCCGGTTCTCGGGATTTCCAGCAGCCACGGTTCCATCCCCGACATGGCGGCTTCCATCCGGCCGTGGGCCGACAACACCACCGGGATCGTCGTGCCGGACGCAGGCCACTTCATCCCGGACGAACAACCCGACGCTGTCGCTGCCGCTCTGGTCGGCTTCATCGGTCAACTCGCCCGGCTATGAAGGACCGGGCTTGGAGGTAGGGCGCCACTGGAGGTGACGTGGCCTCCTCCGTCCCGACACCCCTATGGGGTGGCAGGGATGCGTGATCGACCCGGCCGCGGGCCACCGCGGCGCAGAGCCCTCCGTGACCACGGCGGTCTTCACCCACCAGCGACAGCTCGGCTAGCGACCTCACCGGCCCGTCTCCGGATGCCGGTCATCTCTTGCGGGCGCATGCCTCCGCCTCCGCCAGGTACCGCGCCACCGGCCCCAGCGTCAGCATCCCGCTCGCCCCGCCCGCGTGTTCGGTGCGGGCGGGGCGCAGGGCCGCCGCGGCGCGGGCGGCGACCGGGCGCTCGCCGAGGCGGGCGGCGGCGTGGGCGGTCAGGCACCACAGTGCCTCCTGCATGTGATCAAGGGGTGGTTCGGGCGCCCCGGCCAGGGCGGTACGGGCCTCCTCGACCCGGTTCCGGGCGAGCAGCACCAAGGGGCGCGTCCAGGGGTGGTACGGGCCCCAGTCGAGGGCGGGATCGGTGGGCGCGGGACGGCCGTGGAGGAGACGTAGGCCCAGGAGGGCGAGGGCGAACAGGCCCCGGTGCAGTCCCGGCATGCCCGCTGTGTCGGCGAGGGCGGTTTCGGCGGCGCGGTAGTGCGCCGCGGCCGTGGCGGCGGTCGGTCCGCCCGGTTCGGTGCTGCGGGCGGCCGTTGCCCGGGCCCGGAACCAGCCGGTGAGGACGGGTACGAGGGAGGCCTCGGTGCTGACGGCGAGCTGCTCGGCGGCCTCGGCGTGCGCGGTCGCGGCGTGGAGGTCGCCGAGGGCGGAGGCGGATTGCAGGCGGATGAGCCGGCCGAGCACGGCGAAGTTCGTCAGCTCGTGCCGGGTGGCCAGGTCGAGGATCTCGGCGCCGATCGCGTCTCGTGCCGCCGCGAGGCCGGGCCGGGTGAAGGACTGGAGGAACACGCCGTTGAGGGCGAACACCAGCAGGGCGGGGTCCCCCCACTCGCGGGCCAGCGCCTCGGCCTCGCGGGCCGCCTGTCCGGCGCGCCTTCGTTCGCTGCCGGACAGGTCGGCGCTGCGGCTCTCGACCGCGACGGTGGCCAGCAGGCGGGCGCGCAGTTCGGCGGGGCTGTCGGGGCCGAGCGCGGTGAGCGTACGTTCGGCCGCCGCGACGACGGCGCGGGACTGCTCGGGGTCGTCGGCCCGGCTCCAGAGGGCGGGTACGTCGTAGGCGCCGATGACGCGGGCGGTCAGGGCGATGTCTCCGGTGCGCTCCGCGGCCTGGGCGGCGGCGAGGCGGTCGCGCCGCGAGTGGACGAGGGCGTCACCACCGGCCAGGGCCAGGGTGCGCGCCAGTTCGACAGTGGTGCGCGGGCCGAGTCGTACTCCGGCGGTCCACACGGTACGCGCGGGCTGGAGCGTCGCAGCTCCGTGGAGGATGTCCGTCTCCAGGCGCCGCAGGTCGGCGCCGGGGTCGAGCCCGAGCTGGTCCGCGAGCATCGTGCGGGCGCGGCGGAGGGTGGCCAGCGCGTCCGCCTGCCGGCCCGCCCGGTGCAGTGCGCGGGCCAGCAGTCCCCAGGCGGGCTCGCGCCAGGGGTGTTCGGTGACGTGGGCGCCCAGTTCGGCGACCAGCTCGGCTCCGGCACCGGAGTCGAGGAGGAGACGGGCGCGCAGTTCCATCCCCTCCAGCCTCAGCTCCTCCAGCCGGGTCCGCTCGCGCTCGGCCCAGGCGGAGCCGGTCACGTCGGCGTAGGCGGGGCCGCGCCAGGCCGCGAGGGCCGCGTCGAGGCCGGTCAGCGCATCGGGTGTACGCCGGGCGCGGGCCAGGGCGTCCTCGAACCGGTGGACGTCCACGTTGTCGCGCGGCAGGCGCAGCACGTAGCCGGGGCCTTCCGTGACGAGGACGCGCGGCGGAGTGCGGGGCGGCCGGTCGGGTTCGATGGCGCGGCGCAGCGCGGCGACGAAGGTGCGCAACGCACCCACGGCGCGCACCGGCGGCTCGGCCCACAGGTCGTCCACGAGGGTGTCGGTGGCGACCATTCGTCCCTCGGCGGCGACGAGCCGGGCGAGCACCTCGCGGTGGCGGGGTCCGCCCAGGTCAACCGGGGTGCCGTCATCCCGGAGGGCCCGCACGGCACCGAGCACGTCGATTCGCATGCCCTCCATCTTCCGTGCCGCGGGTCCGCTGCGTCGAAGCGTACTGATCGGCTGCTGATCGCCGTCGCCCACGCTGATCCCGTCAGTCCTCGGACCACGGCTTTCACCGGTCCACCGACCCCAGGAAGGGGCCTTTCGTGACGCTCACCATTCCCGGTTTCGACCACGTCCGCCTGCCCGGCACGGACGGCGTGGAGCTGGCCGCCGCCGTCGGCGGCGGCGGCAGCCCGGTCGTGCTGCTGCACGGCTTTCCGCAGACCCACCTGATGTGGCGGCACGTCGCCGAGCGGCTCGCCGGCGAGCACACGGTGATCTGTCCCGACCTGCGCGGCTACGGCGCCAGCGACAAGCCGGCGGCCACCGGCCCCGAGGTGTACTCCAAGCGCACCATGGCCGCCGATGTCGTCGCCCTGGCGGCGGCTCTCGGGCATGAGCGCTTCGCCCTGGTCGGCCACGACCGGGGCGCCCTGGTCGCCTTCCGGGCGGGGCTGGACCATCCCGAGACCCTCACACACCTGGGCATCCTCGATGTCGTGCCGACGCTGGACATGTGGAACGTCCTGCACGGTGTCCCGGCGGCGGTCGGCTACCACCTGTTCCTCATGGCGCAGCCGCCGGGGCTGCCGGAGACGATGATCGCCAACAGCGCGGACGCCTACTTCGGCTCCTTCCTCGACGCCTGGGCCAGGGACCCGGCCGCCATACCGGAACCGGTCCGGGCCGCGTACCTGCGGGCCAGCGCCGCGGCCGTGCCGTCGATCGTCGCGGACTACCGGGCCTCGGCGGGCATCGACGTCACACACGACCAGGCGGACCGGGACGCCGGTTCCCAGCTGGCCATGCCCGTGACGGTCGTCCAGCAGGACTGGGGCGCGCGACTGGGCTACGACGCCGCCGCGGTCTGGCACGCGTGGGCGCCGGACCTGGACCACCGGCTGACCGGGGCGGGGCACTTCATGGCCGAGGAGGCGCCCGACGAGATCACGCAGGCGATCCGCGACCTGCTGCTCCGCTGAGCCCGCCGCCCGGGCCACGGGCGGCGGCGGGCGAGCCCCGCGATTCGGCGACCGCTGACCGGTCCGCTTCCCTACGGCCGCTGCCGCGGCCCGGGGGACCACCAAGCGGCGTTCAGCAACAGTGGCGGCACGGACCCGGTGGGCGTGGGCGGGGGAGGGCCGCTGATGAGCGCCGGGGAACCGGCCGTCCCCGTCCCACACGGTCAGGCCATTTCGACGTAGCGGTGGACCCGGTCGAAGCGCCGGTCCGCCACGTCCCTGCGGCGGACCACCCAGTGGGCCACGCCGGAATCCAGTTCCGTGACGTCGTCGCCGCACCTCCAGGTGGCCAGGAGGACCCAGTCGTCGGCGCCCGCTCCGTGGACCGTACCGCCCTGCTCGGTGGGGCCGGCCTCCTCGGGACCACGGGCGTAGTGGACGGGGTCGTTTTGCGGCGAGACCGGGTGGCCGCCGATCTGCAAGGCCCAGGAAGGACGGTAGCCGCCCACGTCCGCCCAGGCGTCGGCGAGTTCATCGGCGAGCTCGAACTGCTCGTCCTCGGGGAACTCGCCCCATCTGTCGAGGGCGAAGCTCTCCGGCATCTGCGCGCTCGGCTGATGCCAGACCGTGCGGAGCTCACGCGGACGGTACGGCTCGCGCCAACTGTGTCCGAGGGGGCTCGGGGCTGCCGGAGTTCCGGCGGGGACGTACAGCACCGCGTCGGACACCTGTCCACCGATGCCGTGGACATCGGTGCCGGAGAAGAGGAGCAAGTGGCCGTCGGCGGGGAGCGGGAGGCCGGTGGCGCCCGGCGGGAGAGCCGCGAGGTCGACGGAGGCCACGAAGGGTTCGGACGGCCTCGGCGCGCCGTGCGGCAGCAGGGGGTCGCCGCCGACCCGGGCCACGAGGGGACCGTCACCGCCCTCCGCCAAGTACACCGCCGGGCTGGCGACACGTATCCACTCCTCCACCTCCTCCGTCGGCAGACCCCGGGATGCCGCCTCGGTCCGGAAGCGGTTCATTCTGTCCACGCTCGCGTCGGTCACCGGGCCACCCTAACGGGGTCATGCGAGGACATCGGCAGAACCGAACTCGCTGCGAGGAAAGACAATTTGGCGCTCCTGACCTGTGAAACGTGATGTCGGCGGGGACCGACGATGTGTGATCGGCGCGGTATGCCGGTTGTGTGAGGTATCCGCAAGGTGGCGGGCTGACGCCCGAACGGCAGGTGTTTCGCGAGCGGATCCGGCCGGAAGCCGCCGAGCGATTCGCTGCCCGTGCCTCCCACCCGCACGCTGACCACCCGCCCGGTCCTGATGCGGGCCGGGCCCCTCGGCGAGGCTGACAAGCCCACGAGGTTCTCCGTCTCCGGCAGCCGACCCGCACTCCGTACATCACGGCTCCGGTGCCGCCGCTGCCGCCTCGGGCACCGCGCCGGTGCGCGGACTGCTCCGCCTGGATCGCCTGGTTCAGCCCTGGAGGGTGGCGAGCCAGTCGGTGAGCAGGCGGTTGACCTCGTCGGGGCGCTCCTGCTGGATCCAGTGGCCGCAGCCGTCCAGGAGGTGGGAGGCCGACAGGCCGGGGAGGGTGGTGGGGTGGGCGTCGATGGCGTCGGACATCCAGGTGGTGGAGGCGTCCAGGGCGCCGCCGACGAACAGGGACGGCTGCTTGATCGGGGCTCCGCGGTGCGGGGCGAGGTCTTCCCAGTCCCGGTCCATGTTGCGGTATCGGTTGAGTGCGCCGGTCAGGCCGGTGCGCTCGAACTCGCCTGCGTAGACGTCGAGGTCCTCCTCGCTCAACCAGGCCGGGAGCGGGCCGGCGGGGAAGCGGTCGCGCAGTCGGCCGCCGCGGGCGACGAAGTGCGGGTCGGGCTCGCCCTGGGCGGGCATGGTGTCGGCGGACAGGGCCGCGTAGAAGCCTGCGAGCCAGCCTCGGACGTCGGGCTCGATCTCCGCTTCGGCGCGGCCGGGCTCCTGGAAGTAGGAGACGTAGAACTCCTGCTCGGGGCCGCCGATCCGGCCGAAGACGTCGGTGGGGCGGGGGCCGCCGGGCGGCGCGTAGGGGACGCTGAGCAGGCCGACGGCGCGGAAGATCTCGGGGTGGAGCAAGGCGGAGGCGGCGGCGATGTTGGAGCCCCAGTCGTGGCCGACGACCACCGCGCTTTCCTCGCCGAGGGCACGCACGACGGCGACGTTATCCTCCACCAGATCGAGCATGCGGTAGGCGTCGGTCGCCTCCGGCTTGGAGGAGCGGCCGTAACCCCGCACGTCGATCGCCACCGCCCGGTAGCCGGCCGCGGCGAGGGCCGGGAGCTGGCGGCGCCAGGAGTACCAGGACTCGGGGAAGCCGTGCACCAGCAGGACCAGCGAGCCGGTGCCCTGCTCGACCAGGTGCAGACGCCCGGCCGGGGCCTCCACGGTGCGGTGGCGGAGCTCGGCGGTCGGCTCGAACTGCATGGGCTTCTCCTCGGTTCGCGGTGACGCGGCTACCCGTCGATCATGCGGCGCAGCACCCGCCGACGCGACCAGCCTTGCCATTCTGGCAACCTTGCAGGACAGAGCGGTGCGGCGGCATGGCAAGAAGGAGGCGTGAAAGGTGGCAGTCGACGACGTGGACGGCACACTGGCCGCGATGGGGCCCCGGTTGCGGGCCGCACGCGAGCGCCACGGCGCGACGCTCGCCCGCGTCAGCTGCACGACCGGCATCTCGCCCAGCACGCTGTCCCGGATCGAGACCGGCCGCCGCAAGCCCACCCTGGAGGTGCTGCTGCAACTGTCGAAGGAGTACGGCGTCTCCCTGGACGAGCTGGCCGGCACGGCGCCCGCCCCCGCGGCCAAGCCGCGCGCCACCGCGCCGCTGAGCTTCGGGGATGACAAGGCGGTGCTGCCGCTGACCCGGTACGTCGGCGGCCTGCACGCCCACAAACACGTCCTGCCCGCCCCCAAGGATCCGCCCAAGCGGCCCCGTCAGGTCTCCCACGACGGCTACGAGTGGCTGTGCGTCCTGTACGGGCGACTGTGGCTGGTGCTCGGCGACCAAGACCTCGTCCTGACACCCGGGGACGTCATCGAGTTCGACACCCGCACACCGCACGGGATGGCGAACTCCAGCCCCAGCGGTCCGGTCGAGTACCTGGTCATGTTCGGACCGCAGGGCGAGCGCCTACGGCCGCACACCCCTCCAGCCGCTGCTCACGGGACTGGTGACGGAAAGGCCGCCGAGTGAGCAGCTGTGACAAGCTGCGTGCCTAGTGGCGTCACCCGGAGAGTAGTTGGCGTGCTTCGCGGAGCGCAGGGGCATATCGAGGCCGACACCGAGGGCAAGCGGCTGAGGGAGAGGCTCTGTAGGGCGGCTGGGCGCCGGCGCAAGGTGGGTGCGGTACGGCAGATCGGCGGACGGATCGCTCCGGAGCACCGCAACGCTGTCATGAGCCAGGTCGTCGCCTCACGATTTCCGTGTCCGGTGTGCGGCTCGGGCAAGCTGCGCGTCCCACGAGCGGCCAGGAGGGCGAAGTGTGCCGACAGACGCGGGAGCAACGGCGCCGCCGGCGCACCGTGCTCAGGCGTACGGCAGCGGGGCGGACCGTGTCGTGGCTGGTCAGGCAGCGTAGCCGAGAAGCCGGCCTGATGCTCTCGCGGTACGCCGCCTGGCAAGCTCTGGGACCCGACCCGCTGCCGCAGGGCCGCAAAGCGCTGGACCGGCTGCGTGTTCACCTGGATGCGGTGCACGTCTTGGACACAGAACTCAAGCGCCGCTACACCGCACGGGCTTCAGCCGGCCCGGTCGGGATGACCGAGCGGCAGGCGGTCGCGTTCCGTCGGCGCCCGTTCGCCGACCTGGCCGCCGGGCGCCGCAGCGTCGATGAACTGCTGCACCCCAACGACCGCCTGGACGATCAGCCTGCGCTGCTGGACGCCACCCACGCCGTCGCCGTCTTCAGTGCCCACTACGGACACCGCATCGCTGCGACCGCGTTCGAACTCGATTCGAGAAGCTACCGGTGAGCCTGTCCTGGCAAGCGACCGCCGACCACCTGCCCGCACTGGTGGAGGCCACCGCGGCGGCCGCACCGGGAAGCCGCCGGCAGATCCCGCCTTGCGCAGTACCCATTCCGCAGGCGGAGGCAGCGGCACCGGCTGCATGGACTGAGGCCAAGCGGGCCCGGAAGGCTGCCGCAAAACCTCCTCGCCGCGTCGACCGCCGCTCCGGCACCCTGTACGGCGCCGCCCGGTACGCCGTCGACCCGGACAACGCCCGACGCCTGTGGCCTCTGCCGCAGGAACTCCTCGCACACGCCCGCTGAGCAGCGGGCCGGACGAGCGCCGCGGGGCTCTCCGTGTGTTCGTCCGGATGCGAAGCGTCGGCAGAGTCCTGGCTCGCGGCCTCTAGCGCCGCGGTTGGGTGCGCAGTCCGTCGAGGATGAGCGCGAGCATCCGTGGAGCTCGGTCCTCCGGACTGGACGCGGCGCGCCAGAGTGCGCCGGTGAGCTGGAGGAAGTCGCCGGGGTCGGCGTCCGTGCGGATGCTTCCGTCCTTCTTGCCGGCGTCGAGGATCTGTGTGATCGCGGCGATGACCGGCCCGTAGCTCTGCTCGCTGATGGCCTGGTGCGCGCCGGGGCTGAGCGCGTCGCCGAGGCCGTGTTTCCTGCGCATGGCCTCGACTAGGTCGGTCGTCCAGCGGCGGAGCGCTTCGAGCGGGGGCTCCTCGGCCAGCAGGTCGGGCACGGTGCCGACGATGCGGGTGACCTCGTCCTGGTAGACGGCCAGGACCAGCGCCTCGCGGGTGGGGAAGTTGCGGTAGAGCGTGCCCGCGCCGACGCCGGCGCGCTGGGCGACCTGGTTCATCGACGTGGCGCTGTCCTCGGCGAACGCCTCGCGGGCGGCTGCCAGGATGCGCGCCCGGTTCTCGCGAGCGTCTGAACGAACCACAGGACCTCACCTTGCTAAGTGGAGAACTCTCCACTACGGTATTCGGAGAGTTCTCCACTTAGTTTAGAGGGGCGTCATGCAGTACATCAAGCTCGGCACCACCGGCCTGGACGTGTCACCCGTCGCGATCGGCGCCATGACCTACGGCGAGCCCGACCGGGGCCATCCCGTGTGGTCCAAGGGTGAGGAGGAGGCCCGCCCGCTCATCAAGCACGCGCTGGAGGCGGGGATCAACTTCTTCGACACCGCGAACCTGTACTCGTACGGGTCCAGCGAGGAGATCCTCGGCCGCGCGCTCAAGGACTTCGCCGACCGCGACGAGGTGGTGATCGCCACCAAGCTCCGGCACCCGATGCGGCCCGGTCCCAACGGCCGCGGTCTGTCACGGAAGGCGGTCATGACCGAGGTCGACCACTCCCTGCGCCGCCTCGGCACGGACTACATCGACCTCTACCAGATCCACCGCAACGACCACGCGACCCCGTGGGAGGAGACGCTGGAGGCGCTCAGCGACCTCGTGAAGGCCGGCAAGGTCCGCTACCTCGGCGCCTCGTCCATGCACGCCTGGGAGTTCGCCAAGGCGCTGCACCTGCAGAAGCAGAACGGCTGGGCGCGCTTCGTGTCCATGCAGAACCACTACAACCTGCTCGCCCGTGAGGAGGAGCGGGAGATGATCCCGCTGTGCCTGGACGAGGGTGTCGGCACGATCATCTGGTCCCCGCTGGCCCGTGGCCGCCTCGCCCGTGCCTGGGACGACGCCCGCTCGACGGTGCGCTCCGAGACGGACGGCGCCTACGCGGACATGCTCTACTCGCCCGACCAGGAGGCGTCCAACCGCGCGATCATCGACGCGGTCGGACAGGTGGCCGACGTCCACGGCGTCAGCCGCGCACAGGTCGCGCTCGCCTGGCTGCGCCGCCAGCCGGTCGTCACCGCGCCCCTGGTCGGGGCCGGTTCGATCCGGCAGATCGACGAGGCCGTGGCCTCCCTCGACATCGAGCTCACCGACGACGAGGTGCGCGCCCTGGAAGCCCCGTACACGCCGCGGTACGACTGGCAGGGCGTCTCCGACGAGGCCGAACTGGAGGCCATCCGCAGGCGCGTCCCCGGTATGGCCCTTTCATGACCCCCATCGTCCGCTCCGGCGCGCCCGCCCGCGCCGGAGCGCTCCTGATCCTCCTCGGCCCGCTCGTGTCCTGGCTCGCCGAGTTCATCACCGCCGCCGCATGGCAGAACCCGCCGTACTCGCCCCTGTACAACTGGGTCAGTCACCTCGGCCTGACCGGGCCGGCGCAGACCGCGTTCGGACAGGTCGCGAACTCTCCCCTCGGCGCCGTCATGGACACCGGCTGGGTGATCTACGGCCTCCTCCTGATCGTCGGCGCGTTCCTCGTGTTCGACCCGCGCAAGGGTCCCCGCCCGATCGGGATCCTGACCCTCGCCGTCCTCTCCGGCGTCGGGGTCTCGCTCGTCGGCATCTTCCAGGGCTCCAACGCCAACGTCGACAACGGCCTGATCGAGTTCCACACCCTCGGCGCGCAGGGCGTCATGCTCGCCGGCAACCTCTTGGCGATCGCCGTCGGCGCCGGCGGACACCGCATCGGTCTTGCCAGAGGCCGGTCGATCACGATCACCGTGCTCGGCACCGCGGGACTGATCGCGTTCCCCCTCTTCATGGCCGACGTGTTCACCGGCTGGATGTGGAACATCGGCATGTTCGAGCGCGCCGTGATCTACCCCATCATGATCGGCCACGCCCTCCTCGGAAGCGGCCTGGCCACCATCCAGCGACATGCTGCGACGCTGCCGCCGGCACCGCCCGAAGCACACGTCGCGAACTGAGGAGACACACATGACACAGGTACTGGTCACCGGAGGGACAGGATTCATCGGGAGCTGGTGCGTCCTGAGCCTGCTCGACGCCGGGCACACCGTACGCACCACGGTCCGCGACCCGCGGCGCGCGCCGGCACTGCGCTCCTGGCTGCACGCAGCCAAGCCGTTCGACGACGAGCGTCTCACCGTGGTGCGCGCCGACCTGCAACACCCCGACGGTTGGGACGACGCCGTCGCCGACTGCGACTTCGTCCTGCACGTAGCCTCTCCGACCCTGCGCCGTACACCGGCGAACGACGACGAGATGGTGCTCCCGGCACGGGAAGGCGTCCTGCGTGTACTGCGCGCCTCCCGCGACGCCGGGGTCCGCCGCGTCGTCCTGACGAGCGCCTTCGGCGCCATCGGGATCGGCCACCCCCCGCGCTCCACTCCGTTCACCGAGGAGGACTGGACCAACGTCGACGGCGACATCCCGCCCTACCAGCGGTCCAAGACGCTCGCCGAGCGCGCCGCCTGGCAGTTCGTCGAGGAAGAAGGCGGTGGTCTGCAACTCTCGGCGGTGCATCCCGTGGGGGTCCTCGGACCCCTCCTCGGCCCGGACGATCCGCCATCCCTGCGCCTTGTGCGCAGGATGCTGGAGGGAGGGGTTCCTGCGTGCCCTCCCTTCGGGATGGGCTACGTCGACGTGCGCGACGTGGCGGACCTGCACCTGCGCGCCATGACCCATCCGGCAGCCGCCGGCGAACGCTTTCTCGCGATCGCCGGGCACAGCCTGCGCCTCGTGGACATCGCACGCATTCTGCACGAGCGCCTGGGCGAGCGCGCCGCGAAGGCCCCCACCCGGGAACTGCCCGTGTGGCTCACCCGCGCGCTGGGCACGGTGAACCCGGAACTGCGACTGCTGAGGCACCAACTCGGCCGGGACCTCGACGCCACGAGCGCCAAGGCCGAACGCCTCCTGGGGTGGCGGGCGCGCCCCATCGAGGACACCATCGCCGAGACCGCCGAGAGCCTCCTCGCCCACGGCATGGGGACATGACCGGCTCGTGACCGGTCCGCTGGGCCAGGTTCTCGTGTCGAGCAACTCCCGTTCGATGGTGGCGAAGAACGACCCGGCGAGCGTGTTGTCCCAGCGCCGGCCGGTGCGGCCGACGGACAGGCGTACGCCGAACTCGGTTGCCGGACAGGCAAATTGCCGACTGGTGTACGGTCGCGACCGGAGTGAAAGATCACCGGCTTGGCGGGACGACGCCCACCGAGCGGTCACCGCGTCGGCACAGCTCGACGATCTCGGCCTTGAACTCCGGCTGGACGAACGGCGAGGCCGAGGCTCCCTTCCCATGCTCTCCATGCTGACGTCGGAAGACGATGACGGCGGTCGGCGCTGGGCTGGTGTGCCTCAGTCGGTGATGGACGCGAGGCTGTTTCGGGCGATGTCCCGGGCGGTTCGGGCTGCGCGCTCCGCGGTCTGGTCGAGGGCCTCCGCGGAGACTCCGAACAGACCCTGCCGCAGAAAGAGCGCGATGCCGTGGGCGGCGGAGGCGATGCGCAGCAGGAGGTCGTAGGCCGCGTCCTCGTCCGGGGCGACCCGGATGACCACCGGCATCAGGGCGGCCAGCAATTCTTCGCCGGCGGCGGCCACGCCGGCGTGCTCGGCCTTGTCCAGGCCGGCGGAGAACGTGATGTCGAACAGGGCCCGGTCCTCCACGGCGAAGCGGACGTATGCGGAGGCGAAGGCCGCGAGTTGCTCGACGGGGTCCTCGGTGGCGGCCATGGCCCGGGTGAAGCGCTCCTGCTGTGCGCGGTAGCCGCGCTCGGCCAGTACGGCAAGCAGGGCATCGCGATCGGCGAAGTGCTTGTACGGGGCGGCGACGCTGACTCCTGCCCGTCGACTGGCCTCGGCCAGGGTGAAGCCGTGGGGTCCGCGCTCGCCGACCAGGGCGAGTGCCGCCTCTTCCAGAGCCCGGCGCAGGTCGCCATGGTGGCGGCCGGTGCGCCGCTTGACAGGGGAGGTCATGGCTGCAAGGTTAGCAGCATTCACCAGGTAAATGGCATTAACCTCGGAGGTGTCCCCATGCCGTCCCTCGCTGCCCGCTTCCATCACGTCAGCCTCTCGGTGGCCGACCTGTCCAACCAGGAGCGCTGGTACGGCGAGGCCTTCGGCCTTACCCAGATCGAGGAGCGCGTCGACCTGACCTCCGCGGGAGTGCGCACCGCGGTCCTGTCCGACGGTCAAGGCCTCCGTGTCGAACTGATCGAGCGGAGCGGATCCCGCCCCGTATCGCACCCCGACCCCCTGGCCGCAGCGGCAGACCAGACCTTCGGTCATCTCGCACTCCACGTCCCCGACCTGGACGCCGCGTTCGCCCACCTGACCGGGGACTGCGGCGCACAGATCGTCTCCCCGCCCGCACCGGGCGCCTCCCCGGGCATGCGCTACGCCTACGTCCACGACCCCGAGGACAACCTCCTCGAACTCATCGAGGTCCAGCACGGATGACAGGGCTCAAGCCAGTCGTCACCGCTGCGATGTGCTTTCGGCGTCAGGAGGCCGCTCCGCTGTCTCCTGCGGCCGTCGCTCGGAGGCTGCCCACGCGGCGAACAGCGCCAGCCGCCGCGCCGAAACAGTGCCCGGTACCGCGTGTTGGACCGCCAACAGGAGCCCGTGGGCGCCGACGACGGCACACTTCTCCCGCCGCAGGTCCAGGTCGCGACCGGGTGGCGGATCACTCCGGCATCGCTGCGCAACGTCGGTGCGGCAGGTGGCGTGACCACCGGCAGGTGATCGACGGGATTTGCGGCCGGATCACCGAGCGAGGGCCGGCTCCGGTCGCCTGCACCGCGGGTCGTCGCGGCCGGTGTGCCGTCGTACTCGGGCATCGGCTCGGCTGTCCGCAGGCTGCCGAACCGGAATTCGGTGCGCGCGCCTCCGGGCTCCACGCATCCCGCCGCCGGGCGTCACGCCCATCCGGACGGTCCTTCCCGCAGTGCCGGACCCCGCGATGTTCACGACTGGTTCGCAGCCCGGGGCATGACAGACATCGGATTCCCCGGCGCCGGTCCGATGGCTGCCGACATCGCCAGGGCGCCCCCTGCGGCCGGACCGGGTGCTCCTGTCCCCGGTCGAGGACTTCCAACCCGTCGAAAGCGAGCGAGCATGGCTGCGTCCACCCCCTGCCACCGCGATGCCGATGCATCCCCCGTGGACTCCAACGGCTACGGCGTAGTGAACGCCACGACCTCACCCGGCCGGACCGCCTCGCTGAGCGTCGCGCGGCTGGTCACACTCGACGCGACCACGGCGACCGGAGACCGTGAGCGGGAGGCGGGCACGAGTCTCCGCACCCGGTTCGACGGTTTCTCGCCGACTCTGGAGGTCTGAACGATGGGTGACACGATCGGGGTCGGCATCGTCGGCCTCAGCGCCACAGGCAACTGGGGATCCCTGGCCCACTGGCCCGCCCTGAAGGCGATCCCCCGTCTTCAGCTGCGCGGACTGACAGCCAGGTCGCCGCAATCCACCGCCGCCGCCGCGACGCTCTACGGAGTGCCGGGCTACGACTCGGTGGCGGAGATGACCAGCCGCGAGGACATCGATCTGATCGCGATCACGGTGCGGGTGCCCGAGCATCGCGAGCTGCTCGGACCGGTACTGGAGTCCGGCAAGGCCGTCCTGTGCGAGTGGCCGCTGGCACGAAACCTCGCCGAAGCCGAGTTCCTGCGCGACACCGGCCGCCCGGGACCGCGGTTCACCGGCCTACAGGGACACGTGTCGCCAACGACCAGATGGGTCCGCGACCTGATCGCCGACGGCTACGTCGGCGAGGTCCTCTCCTCGTCGATGATCTGCTCCTTCCCCGGCGGCGGGCCGACGTTCACCTCCGCGTCCGCCTACACCGCGGACGCCGCGAACGGCGCGACGATGATGAGCATCCCCTTCGCTCACGCGCTCGACATGCAGGCGGTGACGCTGGGCGAGCTGACCGAGACCACGGCGACGGTCGCGACGCTGCGCACCCAGGCCGTCAACACCGACACCGGAGCGACGATCCCCAAGACCGCACCGGACCAGATCGCCGTCACCGGCCGCCTGCCGGGCGGGGCCGTCGCCGGCATGCACTTCCGGGGCGGCGCGCTGCGGACGACGCCGTTCGCCTGGGAGATCGACGGAACACGAGGATCCCTGCGGATCACCGGCGACGTCGGCCTGCCGATGAGCGCCGCGCTGACTGTGGAAGGGGCGCGCGACAAGGAGTCGTTGTCTCCGCTCGCGCCTCCCGCCGAGTACGACCGGTTCCCGGAACTGAGCGGGACGCCGGCTCACAACGTCGCGCATCTTTACGCGCAGATCGTCGAGGCGCTGTCGGGCCGGGACTCCGACGCGCCGACGTTCGAGCATGCGGTGGAGCTCCACCGCTGGATCGAAGCGATCGCGGCCAAGGCAACGGCAAGATGACCGACGAAGCGAAGAACGGCGGCGGTACAAGACCACCTTCATCTCACCGCTCATGCCACCGTGCCCGTCGTTTCCGTGCGACACGGCAAAGCACGGGCGAACCGACGGGCCCCGAACTCACGAGAGGCGGCCACCGCGGCGTCAGCGACGATCGGACGTTACGCCTACTGACCGGCGCGCCTTGATCCGGTCCCGCGACTCGCGCACGAGCCGCCGGGCCTGCTCGACGTACGGCGCGGTCATGATTCCTCCGCGCTTGAGCACTTTCCCGTCGATGATGACCGTGTCCACGTCCCGAGGCCCGGCATTGAGGAACACGGCGAGGACGGGATCGCCGAACCCGTCGAGATGGGGCCCGCTGAGGTCGACGGTGATCAAGTCGGCCCGAAGGCCAGGACCGAGCTCGCCGATGATCTGGTCGAACCCGAGTACCCTCGCGCCGCCGCGCGTGGCCACGTCGAGCAGATGCAGGTGGTCCTGCGCCAGGTCGGACGGCATCTCCCCGCGGGCGATGACCGGTGCGTTCGCGTCGATCCGCTCGGCGGCCAGCGCCAGCCGCATCTCCCCGAACAGATCGCTCGGGCCGTAGGCGACCGTGTCGGCGCCGAGACCGACCGGCACCCCGTGCGCGGCCGCCGGCCCGGTCGCCGGGCGTACTCCCAGGCCCATGGTGAGGTCGACGGTCGGAGTGGCGGTCACCGTGCCGCCCGACTGGGCCACCAACTCCCACTCCCGAACGGAGAACTCGTTGGCATGAGCGTAGTTGACGTCCGGCCCCAGCAAGTCCTGCTCGTGCAACTGGTCGACCGCGCCAGGCAGCCCGGCCATGCCGGCATGAATCGAGATCGGCAGCCCCAGGTCCCGCGCCAGCATGAAGTCACGCTCGGTCTCCCGCGGCGAGGACATCGACGGGCCGCGCACCCCCAGACCGAACTCAAGGCGCCCGCCGGCAGGATGGCGGGCGAGCATGTCCCTCACGTGGTCGGCAAAGAGGCCGAAGTCACCGCTGGAGGTGACCTTGCCGCCGAAGTACAGCCGGGCGCGGATACCACTGTCGGTGAGCGCCCGCACGTTGGCGTCGACGTCCTCGGCAGAACCGAGGTTGTGGGCCCAGTCGGCCACCGTGGTCACGCCGGCGTTGATCGCCTGCACCGCACCCCACAGCACGCCGGCGTAGACGTCTGCGGGGGTGAAGGCGTCGCCGTAACCCTCGTTGATCTGCTGCGCGTAGGTGAACAGGGGCACCCCGCTGCTGCCGGCCGACAACGCGCCGAGCCACATGTGCCGGTGCGCGTCGACGAGACCGGGCAGCACGAGCCGGTCGGTCGCGTCGATCACCTCCGCGTCCTCCGGGGCAGCCAGATCCGGTCCGACCTGGTCGATGACACCGTCCCGGATCAGGATGTCCGCCCTGCTGGTCGTCTGGTCGGGCAACCGCACCGCACCGCCGCGCACGAGCAGGGTGCGGAGCTCCGCAGAAGAAGGCATGAAACGGTTCCCGTTCTACCGCTAGGTATACATTGCGTATCTAGAGCACGTTAGGAACCGGCTCGGAGGCCGACAAGAAGGCACTTCGGACTGCCCAGGTATCACCGGAGGAACCATGCCGGCGGAACGCGACCTGCTGCTGCGCGACGTGATGGACCGCATCGGCGACAAGTGGTCCGTAACGGTCATCTGCCGGCTGGACGACGGTCCACTGCGTTTCAATGCTCTCAAGCGAGCAGTGGACGGCATCACGCAACGGATGTTGAGCGCGACCGTGCGCAGACTCGAACGCGACGGCCTGCTCACCCGCACCGTGCACCCGTCCGTGCCACCCCGTGTCGAATACGCCCTCACCGATCGTGGACGGAGCCTGCACCGCGTACTCGCCGAACTCGTCGCGTGGACCGAGGACAACCTCGACGACATCCAACAGTGCCGAAAGCGTTTCGACGCCGGCGAATACGGCGCTCACGCCTGAGGCGCGGCATCAGACTGCCCGCAAGCGCTTAGTGATCTTTGGTCGCGGGCTCCTTCACTTGATCGGCCGCGACGCCGTAGCAGCAGCCGAAGCACCTTTGGGGATCACGCACTGTGTCTCGGCCTCGACCACGCGAACCTGCGGGCGGCTGCGTAGCGGCCCAGCAGCAGTGTCCTGGGTGTCCTCACCGATCCGGTGAGCGCGCCGACGATCGCCTCCGGCAGTGGACGACACCGAGGCGCGGTGAGGACGCAGGCCCATGTGCTGACGCCTGGGGGTGTCGGTTAGCGGCGAATGAGGCCGAGGTCGGTGGCCGCGGCGACGGCAGCGGTGCGGGAGTCGACGCCGAGTTTGGCGTAGATGCGGACCAGGTGGGACTTGACGGTGCCTTCGGTCAGATGGAGGCGTGCGCCGATGGCCTGGTTGGACAGGCCGTCGGCGACCAGGGCGAGGACTTCGGTCTCGCGCCGGGTCAGGGCGGTGCCGGGGGTGCGCAGGCGGTTCATCAGCCGGTCGGCGACGGTGGGCGCGAGTGTGGTGCGTCCGGCGGCGGCGGTGCGCACGGCGGCGGCCAGGTCCTCGGGCGGCGCGTCTTTGAGGAGGTAGCCGGTGGCTCCGGCTTCGATGGCGGGCAGGGTGTCGGCGTCGGAGTCGTAGGTGGTGACGATCAGCACGCGGGGGGCGCCCGGGCGGGCGGTGATCTGGGCGGTGGCCTCGGCGCCGCCCATGCCTCTGCCGAACTGCAGGTCCATCAGGACGACGTCGATGTCGCCTTCGGCAGCGCGGGTGACAGCGTCCTCGGCGGTGGCGGCTTCGGCCATGATGAGGAGGCCGGGTTCGGTTTCCAGTACGGCGCGCAGTCCGGCCCGTACGACGGGGTGGTCGTCGGCCAGCAGGAGGCGGATGGGGGTGTCGTCGGTCACGGGCGGGCCTCGGGCTCGGTGTCGGCTGGCGGGGTGAGGGGCAGCTGGGCGGCCAGGGCGGTGCCGTGGCCGGGGGTGGAATCGATGGTGAGGGTGCCGCCGAGGGCCTGGGCGCGGGCGCGCATGGCGGCCAGCCCGAAGCCGCCGGTCTCGGGGTCGGGGGCGGGCAGGCGAGCGGGGTCGAAGCCGCAGCCGTCGTCGACGATGTCGAGGGCGACGTGGTCGCCGAGGTAGCTGAGGGTGACTTCGGCGGTGACGGCTTCGGCGTGGCGGACGGTGTTGGCCAGAGCGGACTGGGCGATGCGCAGCAGCGCGACCTCGTGCGCGGTGGTGAGCGGGGCGGGGGTGCCGGTGAGGTGGAAGCGTGCGGTGATCCGGTGCCGGGCGGAGGTGGTGGTGCACAGGCGTTCCAGGGCGTCGGCCAGGGTGGTGCCTTCCAGCGTGGGCGGGGTGAGGGCTGCGACGAAGCGGCGGGCCTCGGCGAGGTTGTCGGCGGCGGCCTGCCGCGCCTGGTCGACGTAGCGGGCCGCGTTCCGGGGTGCCTGGGGCAGGGCGCGTTCGGCGGCGCGCAGCAGCAGCTGGATGCTGGAGAATCCCTGGGCGAGAGTGTCGTGGATCTCGCGGGCCAGGCGGTCGCGTTCGGCGAGCACGCCGGCGGTGTGCTGGGCGGCGGCCAGGTCGGCGCGGGTGGTGGTGAGTTCCTCGATCAGTCTGCGGCGGTGTTCGCTCTCCCGGTACAGGGCCTGATACCCCCCCACCACGGCGACGGCGACGGCGGCGCCGAGGGCGGGGCCGATGGCCATGGCGGGGCCGAAGGAGTGCTGGTGGGTGGCGAAGCCCGCGATGGCCGCGGCGGCGGTGGCGGCCACGGCCACCAGTCCGGCGCGACGGGACAGCAGGTGCAGCTGGAGGAAGTACAGCGGGAAGGCCACCCACACGGCGTCGGGGGACAGGGCGAGCAGCACCAGCCAGCAGGCCCCCACGGCAGCCAGCCACAGTGCGGCGGCCCGCCGCGAGCGAGGTATGCCCGGCAGCGTGGGTCCGGCCGCGTACACCAGGCCGCACACCGCCGAGACGGAGATGATCCACCCGGCGTGGGGCCGGCCGTCGGTCACGGCCCGGCCGGCGGCCAGGGCGAGCAGGCCGATGACCAGCAGGTGCAGGCACCAGGCCAGGGCCCGGGTGGTCGGGGTCAGGGCAGGGGCGGCGGAGTTCACAGTGCGTCCCAGGTTACGAAAGCCGGCGTCGAAGGGGCCTCCGTCGAAAGTTAGAACCGGCGTTCCTTCTTTCGGCCCGCCAAGTGCCGTCCTGCGCCAGACGCGCGCACAGGGGCCGGCGGCGATGGTGGAGGCATACCGCTTCCACCGTCGGAAAGGACAGGCCAAGGCCGTGTTCGTCGCCTGGAGAGACCTGAAGTTCGCCAAAGGGCGCTTCGCCCTGATGGGGACTGTCATCGTGCTGATCACCCTGCTGGTCGGGCTGCTGTCCGGGCTGACGGCCGGACTGGGCCGGCAGAACATCTCCGCGATCACGTCCCTGCCCGCCGACAAGATCGCCTTCCAGGCTCCCAGCGGCGGGCAGGACCTGTCGTACTCCAACTCCACCGTCACGCGAGCACAGTGGAAGAAGTGGTCGAAGGCGCCCGGTGTCGAAAGCGCCGATCCGCTGGGGATCACCACGACCAAGGCCACCGCAGGAAACAAGAGCACCGGAGTCTCGGCCTTCGGCGTCGAGCCCGGCTCCCGCCTCGCCCCGGACAGCGACAAGATCACCGGTAGTACGGTGGTGCTGTCCACCGCGGCCGCCGACGACCTGGGCGTCAAGGCCGGCGACTCCCTCACTCTGGCAGGCCGGCAGCTGAAGGTGGCCGCCGTCGCGGGCGATGCCCACTTCAGCCACACCCCGGTGATCTGGACCCGCCTGGACACCTGGCAGAAGACCGCGCCGCCCACCGGCAACGACGACGGCCCGACCGCGACCGTCATCGCTCTGAGCACCACCTCCAGGGCCGATGTGGCCGCCACCGACCACCAGGCCGGCACCAAGACCGTCTCCACCGACGACTCACTGTCCGCGATCGGCTCCTACACCTCCGAGAACGGCTCCCTACAGCTGATGCGCGGCTTCCTGTTCGCCATCTCCGCCCTCGTCATCGGCGCCTTCTTCACCGTCTGGACCATCCAGCGCGGCGGTGACGTCGCCGTCCTCAAGGCCCTGGGCGCTTCCACTGCCAATCTGCTCAAGGACGCCCTCGGCCAGGCCGTCGTCCTGCTCGTCGGCGGCACCCTGATCGGCACCGGCATCGCCGCCGCCGTCGGCGCACTCGTATCCGGCTCCGCCGTACCGTTCCTCCTCACCCCCGCCACCGTTCTGATCCCGGCCCTCGTGATCATCCTCCTCGGCGTGCTCGGCGCCGCCCTGTCCATCCGCCGCATCACCTCCGTCGACCCGCTGACCGCCCTGGGGAGCGTCCGATGAGCCTGACCCTGACCGACGTCACCCTCACCTACCCCGACGGCGACACCCGCCTGACCGCTCTCGACCAGGTCAGCCTGAAGGTGCCCCAGGGCAGCCTGACCGCCGTGGTCGGCCCCTCCGGCTCCGGCAAGTCCAGCCTCCTCGCGGTCGCCGCCACCCTGATCGCCCCCGACACCGGCACCGTCACCATCGACGGCCAGAGCACCATCGGCCTCACCCCCGGCGCACTGACGAAACTGCGCCGCCACAAGATCGGCATCGTCTTCCAGCAGCCCAACCTGCTGCCCTCCCTCACCGCCGCCGAGCAACTCCAGGTCATGGCCCAGATCGACGGCCGCAACCCCCGCACCGCCCACACCCGCGCGATGGAACTCCTCGACGCCGTCGGCCTCGCCGCCCAGGCCGGCCGCCGCCCCCACCAGCTCTCCGGCGGCCAGCGCCAACGCGTCAACCTCGCCCGCGCCCTGATGAACGACCCCGCCGTCCTCCTGGTCGACGAACCCACCAGCGCCCTCGATCAGGAACGCGGCGCTGCCGTCATCGACCTGATCACCCGTCTTACCCACCAGCAGGCCACCGCCACCGTCCTGGTCACCCACGACCGCGCCCACCTCACCGCCGTCGACCAGATCGCCGAGGTCCACGATGGCAGGCTCGTCCTCTCAGCCGTGGCAACCTGAGCCGGGGGGAAGCGCGCAGTCCCGAACACCGCTGCTGTGGGTCGAATTGCACCATATTCCGAGCCAGAACAAGCCACGCTGACCCTGGGGCCTCGGTAATCACGGAACTGTTGCAGCCAACGCAACATTGCTGCGCGAACTTCTTGGGCCGCAGGTCACCGCCAGGAGTGGGCAGCACGAGGTGGCCGGCCTCCACCGACACCGCGGCCCGCGCTCCGTCCCACTTCACCTTTGCCGCCCCGCCCGCCGACAGAGCCGGGTCCGGAACAGGGGCGGCGAGCATCGGCTCTGGCAGCGTCCACGTCAGGAACAAGGACCAGCAGACCATCGCCCGCCTGCGCGCAGAGAAGGAGAACCTCACCCGCCACCCGCACACCCACGAAGACCACATCCGGCGCCTGACCCTGGAGAAGGAGGCCCTGAGAGTCGCCCTTCGGGCCGACAGCGGCGTCAATCCAACCAGTCCCAGAACCGGAGACACCGCCCCCGGCCACCCCTGACAGGCCGAGACGAGGGCGTGGATCAGCTCAGGGATGTGGCGCCAGCGGCCAACTGCCGCTTGATTGCGGCGGCCGGGAACGGCGTCTGCTTGCTCTCGGTGAGCAGACGGCAGAAGAAGGAGTCCACGACGACGGTAGGGCGTGCGTGCCGGTCGATGATGGTCGTGATCTCGGGCGGGATGTCGCCGGGTCGCCGGCCCGCGATCCAGTCGTGCAGGAAGACTTCGCGTTCCGTGTCACCTCGTACTTCGTCAAGCACGTGGTATCGGAGCAGGTGGCTCGCGGTGTAGCAGTGGTCATACAGGAGGTGGTCCGCGAGGAAGTTGGACTCGTCCGCTGAAAGGTCGAAGCGGGAGCTCAGGGCAAGCCCGAAGTCAGCGAAGTAGAGCCGGCGGCCATCGGTGAGGATGTTGTCGAAGTGAGCGTCGAAGTGGACCAGTCCGCGAGAACTCATGAAGGCAGCTCCTTCCATCAGAGCTTCCTCCACCCAGCGAAAGGGCGAGCCGTCCCCGCCTTCCGGCACGGCGCTTTCGCGGTGGTCGGCCAGCCACCCGGCGAGTGTGTGCGGCACGTGCTCCAGGAAGACCACCAGGCTGGACGAGGACTGGCCGATGGCCTCCAGCCGGTCACGAACGGCGGGTGATCCCTCCCAGTGAGCGACAGCCCCTTCCAGGCCCCCGAACGCGTCGGTGAATCCCCTGGGAGGGGAGTCAGGCAGAACCCGCCAGTGGTACATCAGGGGGAATCCCGCATACTCGCCGCCGAGAACCCAGTTCGTGGTCATGATGTGCACGGCAAGCTCCCGCCAGGCACCGAACCCGGCCGAGCCCACCCCGTACTGGTAGAACATCGGCAGATCGAAGACGTTAGCCGTCGACCGCACGTTCTCCGGCCGTAGTTCGGTGTCCGTCAACGGGATCCGCTTGACGAAGACGCGCGTTCCGTCGACGTCCAGCTCTGCCGACCTGCCACCGATGCCCGACCCACGCGGGGCAGCGGCAGCCACGGCGTCCCCGAGCCGGTGGTCGCTCAGCAAGGAGAGCTGAGTGCTCACGGTCCCGTAACCAGCCAGGCGCTCGGCACGCAGCACATCCTGGTCCAGCATCGACGGCTCCTCGGTGCCCGAACCAGGGCTTCGGCAATCCCGTGTACGGCACTGACCTTACGCTGAACAGGTCAGCCTCTCTCATGAACAACCCTGTGCCCGAGCATGATGCACGCCGACAGTGCACGCATGGCGGCACTTGGTTTCGGAGCGCGTCGAGGGCCTGCTCGCCCCGTGGCCGGCCGGCATCGGCCGCTCTTCTTCGCGGTCCGGCAGCCGCCGACGTGGACGGCGTCGACGCTGTCCCGGTTGAGGCCGTACAGGATCAGCCAATCCAACGGAGTCGGCCGCATCTCCTCACCCCGGCGCCGCTCCGCCTCCCGCCGCTCCTCCTCGGCGATCCAGCGGTCGACGAGCCCCAACTGCCGGACCGGGCGGTACCGACAGCCACCTTCAACGCCATCTCGGGTTCCACCAAGGCAACTTCGGGGACGTGCTGTGCCCCCCCGCCCGCCGAGAACTTCCACCCCTCCCACGGATGCGCACCCGTCGGCAGGGCCAGCACGTCGGCCAGGGCGTAGCCGAAGGTCTGGGACAGTGTGGTGCCGCGCCCGGTGTACTGAAGGCGGCCCCGTAGAGTCGTAGCGCCCAGCAGCACCGTCCGGGGCGAAGCGAGGGAGCCGGTGACAGCATCGGTGATGGCCTCGATGGTGACCTGCACCTTGACTCCGACAAGCGGGGAGAGATTCTTCCGATGGCCGCACAGCCCGCACGCCCTGAGCGCAGCGGCACCGAGACCGCCTCGGTCCTGGGTGTCTCGCCGTTCAAACCTTCTCTCGTCAGAGCGGTGTTCAGGGACGTGACCTCGATGCACGTCTCTCGGTCGGCCGCGTGGGCCGCCGCGTCAGTGACACGGACAGTACTGATGGAGATCATCGACAGCGCGAGGAGAGCGGCGGCGGAGGAGGCCCGGAAGAAGCTGATTCCCGGTGACCTCCTCTCGGCGATCGACCGGAACGTCGAGCTTGAGGTGGGGACCAAGTGGTACGACCACAGCCCGACGTTCCGAGGCCTAACCGGTGTCCTGTACGACGCCGACGGTGTCCTCGTGCCTTCTCGTCAGCGCAGCAGGTCGCGCAAACCGAGTGCTGTGGTCGGCGCCCACAGGTTCGAAGCCGGGGTCAAGAAGCTGCTGCGGAGCCAGGGGACGACGGCCGTCCCGGCGATGCTCCGCGACCTGGACGGCATCGCGAGCGTGTTCCTGACGGACATCGCCCGGGACGCGGCCATGGTCGTCCGCGAGGGCGGGGTCAAACGTTTCGGTACGGTCACCCCGGTGATGTCGGGCGAACCGGC
Organism: Streptomyces corchorusii; assembly: GCF_001514055.1. Classification (NCBI taxonomy): domain Bacteria; kingdom Bacillati; phylum Actinomycetota; class Actinomycetes; order Kitasatosporales; family Streptomycetaceae; genus Streptomyces; species Streptomyces corchorusii. Next base: position 88,287 of record NZ_KQ948366.1, read on the forward strand.
CCCACCCCCGTTCCCCAAGGATTCCTTCCGAGCCCCGCCCGCCCGCAGGGGGGACGGGCGGACTATCGGCAGGGATGACATCCTGGCCGCCACCACGATTCAGTTGCTCGGCGGCAACCTCAGGCAGCGAGCCCTCACCGAAGCACGCCAGGCGACACAGAACGCTTCGGCCGGCTGAGCGGGCGGCCCAGGGGCCGAGCTGGTGGCGAGTGGCCGGGAGGCGGATGGGCCCGTGCCCGGGGTCAGGAGGCGCCGCAGGGGGTGTCGTAGGGCCGGCAGATCCGCAACGGCATGCCGCACGGCCAGACCACCCACACGGTGATGCCGCCGGCCATCAGCCTGAAGGAGTTGCCGTTCCGTCTCATTGGTCAGTGCCGGGCTCGGATGAGGATGGCAGCGGGGCGGAGTACGGCCCGGTAGGCCATCGCGTGCCTGTCGCATCGTGTGGATGGCGTCCGCGCCACTGTTTGCCGCTGCGACCAGCCGCCCGGTTGCACAGGAAGCTCCACCGCGCGGCCCCGGACGCCGTCCGCATGGCGACACCACGCCGTGGGGCACGATGGGGGACGGTGCCGTTTGGTGCCGATGACAGTCTGGCTGCGTCCCGAGGCTGTCAGGACCGGGTCGTACTCCATCAGGGACGGCAGCCCTCGGAGCCGAACACGACCGAGGTCGCCCCCGCCGTGGCGGCGATGGCGGTACGCGCACTACGTCCTCGCCGGGCCGTCGTTGGGACCTGTCCGGCTGATCATGCGCCTGCCCTACCTGGAGCTGATTTCCCTCTTTGCGTCCGAGAGCGCCGGGCCACCGCCGTAGAGTTCCCGCTGTGACAGTTCACCGCATGCCTGCCGCGGAGGTTTCACTCTCAGTCGGTCTGGTGCGCCGTCTGCTCGACGAACAGCACCCCGACCTGGCGAACCTGCCGGTCGAGGTGCTGGCGAACGGCTGGGACAACCTTGTGTGCCGGCTCGGCGAGGAGTTCCTCGTCCGGTTGCCTCGGCGTGCCGTGGCCGCCGAGCTCCTCGCGCACGAGCAGCGGTGGTTGCCGGAGTTGGCCGACCGTCTGCCGTTGCCTGTGCCGGCGCCGGTGCGCCTCGGGCGGCCGACGGCTGAGTACCCGTGGTCTTGGAGCGTCGTGCCGTTCCTCGCGGGGCGGATCGCGGCGCGGTCGCAGCCCGACGACCCCTGGTTGGCCGCGGCGACGATCGGCGGTTTTCTGGATGCGCTGCACGCCCCGGCTGCTTCCAAGGCGCCGGTCAACGCGGCTCGTGGGATTCCGCTGGCCGGACGCGCCGAGGGCATCCTGACCGGGCTGGCACATGTTGACCCGGCCGATCGCGCGACCGCACTGCGGATCTGGGAGAAGGCCGTCGCGGCGCCCGTCTGGGACGGGCCGCCGGTGTGGCTGCACGGAGACCTGCACCCAGCCAACATCCTGGTAGACCGCGGCCGGATCAGCGCCGTGATCGACTTCGGTGACATCACCTCCGGCGATCCTGCCACCGACCTGTCCGTGGCGTGGATGTTGTTCACCGCGGAGCAGCGCGCCGTTCTCCGACAGGCGTACGGCCGGGCGGACGACGCGACTTGGGAGCGGGCCCGCGGGTGGGCGCTTGCCCTGTCCTTGGTCTTCCTGTCGCACTCGGCGGACAACCCGCTGATGCTCGGTATCGGCGAGCGTGCATTCCGTGCGGTGGTGGCGTAGATATCCGTACGTTTTCGCGCCACGGCCACGGTGCCGTTCGCCGTACGAATCCTTCCGGGCCCTCCAAGCCCTCGTCACGCACCGCCGGAAGCAGTGGAGGGCGTTCGACCGCCGGTCCACCGCCGCCACCAAGTCACCCGTGCAGCAGGGGCACTTGGCCACTCCTGTGCTGGAGCGCCGGTCTCCTCCCCTTCCTGGCTCGGCTGCCGACCCGCTCCCGCCGCCCGCTCAACTGGTCGTCACGCTCTGCGGGTCCTGGGCCGTGTGCCATCTCGCCCCGGCCCGCGCTCCGCCCGCTGTGCCGGGCGCCGACCCGTCCGTACCGCGCGCGCCGGCTCCGCGCGGTTGCCGTACGCCCCGCGTTCCCCGGCGCTCCGCCCGGTCGGCTGTCCACGCCTCGGTCCCGTACCGCCCCGCGAGTCGGCCGCCGCCCCGGCCTCCCACCTTCGACACGATGTCATCGGTCTGCTCGTGTCCGATACCGACGGCGGTCAGGGCCTGGAAGACCGTGAACCGCGCCTCGGCGGCCTCGTGCTGATGCCGGCCAGCTCCTGGCCGTACGCGTCGGCGTCGCGCTGATCGGGGCGCTGTCTGGCGACTGATGGCGCCGACGCCGACCAGTGGCGCCAGGAAGTGCGACAGATCCTCCAAGCACTCGAAACACCCACAGTTCACTGACAGTGACGGGGGCGGTAGTGACAGCCCGGATCCGGCTCGATGAAGCCACGGCATCACCCGCTCGCCGGACAACACCCGCCTCGCGTACGCGTACTACCTCTGGGGGAACCCGGTTGTCTCGGCGCCCGGTGCATCCCCGCAAGGTTCGGCGGCACGGGTGTGGTTCCTCCCGTGCCGCGCGGCGCCCTCGTGATGTCAGGCGGCGCGCTTCACGTGGCGGACCAGCCACATCAGCAGGGCGTCCAGGTCGGCGGCGGCCGAGAGGACCCGGTCGACCGCCTCGGGGGTGTGCAGCCACTCCTCGCAGCCGAGGGAACGGGCGGCTATCAGCGAACGGTGGCGGAGCAGGTCCGAACGGGTGTGGTTCGTCGGATAGCCGCGTGGGGGGCGTTTCATCAGGTCCCCGGAGATGTCGTAGCCCTTCTTCCGCACGTCCTCGACGATGGCGGACAGTTCGCGGCCGCTCCCCTCGGAGGCCACGGCTTTGCGGAACATGTCCACCTGGCCGGGATCGGGGTACCACCAGGCGCCCTGGACCCGCAGGCCGTCCAGGGAGAACCGGAGACCGATCTCGATCTTGCGGCCGAGTCGGATCACCGCGCTCTGGTGCTGCCACCACCAGGAGTTGGTGCGGTAGTGCCAGACGGAGAAGTCCTCGTACCGGGGGTCGCTGTCCGCGACCTCGTTGAGCAGGGCGATCATCGGCTGCCGGACCAGGCGTTCGCGGTCCGCGCGATAGCGCTCGCGGGTCGCGTGGGTCGGTTCACCCTGGAGCTGCCACAACACGTCCATGGCCTGCTCCGGCCAGCCGGTGAACTGTCCTCGCATGCGGGCAGGTTAGCTCACCCGTCGTCCGCGCGCGGAGAGTGAGACGGGTAGGGAACCGTGATCCCAGACAAGATGGGAGGTGCTGCGGCGGGGCTCGTCGGCCAGTCGAGAGTGCAGCCGAAGTTGAGATCCCACACTGGAGGAGCGCGGGGTGAGTACGAGAGGTGGGTCATGCCCCGGACGATCTGGTCCGGCGCGATCTCCTTCGGCCTGGTCACCGTGCTTGTCTAAACTCCGCGACGACCCTGGCGCCACCACCCCCGCCCGCAGCCCCATCCGGCAAGAACCGCAGGAACCCTGCCGTCCACCGACCCGGACGCGCTGACCCGGCTCGTGGGGGTACGTCCACACCCAGATGGCCCGGTGAGGGCTCACCGGGTGCAGCCGGGGGCACGCCGTCCAGCCGGACCAGCCGGACCAGCCGGACCAGCCGGACCAGCCGGACCAGCCGGACCAGCCGGACCAGCGGGGCGCGGCGCGGCGGCCGGTCGCGCCCGGGTGTCAGGGCTCGTCCTGGGACTGCTCGTTGACCGCCCGTACCAGGGCCCGTGGAGTCGTGGCCTCGCCGATCACCGCATCACCCAGGCTGATCCCGTACTCCCGTTCGATCCTGGACACGGTTTCCAGCAGGGCCAGCGAGTCGTAGCCCAGATCCGTGAACTCCACATCCTGGACGTCCCCGCCGAACACGACGCCGTCGTCCGGGCCGTCGTCCGCGCCGGCGGCCTCGCGCAGCACGCGCCGAAGGTCCTCAAGGGTGAACCGCTGCTCCGACAAGTCTTCCTCCATGGTCGTGTGAGGGGTCACGGCCGGTCGGCGGCTCGCACCACCAGGGCCGCGTTGAACCCGCCGTGCCCGCGGGCCATGACGAGCGCCGTCCGCACCGGCGCGGCGCGGGGAACGTCGGTGACCAGGTCCAGCCCGTAGGCCGGGTCCGGGGTGACGTGGGTGGTCGGCGGAATGACGCCGTCCCTGACGGCCAGCAGCGCGGCGGCCACGTCCAGGGGAGCGCCCCCGGAGTTGAGGCGTCCGGTCATGGTCTTCGGTACGGTGACCGGCACCCCGTGCCACCCGAAGACGGCCCGGAGGGCGTGGGCTTCGGCGAGGTCGAGAGCGGGTACGGCCGCGCCGTCCGCGAAGACCACGTCGACGTCGGCCGGCCGTGCGCCCGCGTCGTCGAGGGCCGTACGCACCGCTCGCTCCAAGGCGGAGGGGCGTCCGCTGCCGGGCGGAGGGTCGAAGGTGGCGCCGTATCCGGAGATCAGGCCGTAGGGCCGGGCCCCGCGGGCACGGGCGGCCGCGGCGTCCTCCAGGACGAGGATCGCGCCGCCCTCGCCCGGCACGTGGCCGTCGGCGGCGGGGTCGAAGGGCAGGTAGGCCCGGTCCGGCCGGTCGGCGGTGCTGACGCGGCCGCTGGTGAGCTGGGCGGTCCAGCCCCAGGGGCAGAGCGCGGCGTCGATCGCGCCGGAGACGATGAGCCGGCTGCCCCGGCGGATGTGCCGCCGCGCCTGCGCCAGCGCGTCGAGGCCGCCGGCCTGGTCGCTGACGACCACACCGCTGGGCCCCTTCATGCCGTGGCGGATGGAGATCTGGCCCGTGTTGACGGCGTAGAACCAGGCGAAGGACTGGTACGCGCTCACGTACTGGCTGCCCTTGCTCCACAGGTTGCGCAGCTCGTTCTGGCCGAACTCGAACCCTCCGGAGGAACTCGCCGTCACGACCCCCGCCTCGTACGGAGTCAGCGTCTGCGGAGTGACGCCTGCGTCGGCCAGCGCCCACTCGGCCGCCACGAGGGCGACCCGCGTCATGCGGTCGGTCTGGGGGAGTAGCCGGGCCGGGAGGTGGTCCTCGGCGACGAACCCGGGGATCTCGCCGGCGAGCCGGGCCGGATAACCGCTCGCCTCGAAGCGGGTGAGCGGGCCGATGCCGCTCTTGCCGGCGCAGGTCGCCGCCCAGAAGTCGTCGGCACCCAGGCCGTTGGGCGCCGCGACGCCGAGTCCGGTGACCGCCACGACCGCCTTGCCCGCCGCGGTCACACCTGCCTCCTCTCCGGCCTCGTCAGCACCATCGCGCTCTGGAAGCCGCCGAAGCCGCTGCCCACGGTGAGGACGGTGTCCGTGCGCCGGTCGCGGGCGGTGAGGGGGACGTAGTCGAGGTCGCACTCGGGGTCCGGCGTGTGCAGGTTGGCGGTCGGCGGCACCACGTGGTGCTCCATGGCGAGCACCGACGCGGCGATCTCGATGGAGCCGATCGCACCGAGGGAGTGTCCGACCATCGACTTGATGGAGCTGACCGGGGTGCGGTAGGCGTGCGCGCCGAGACTGCGTTTGAACGCGGCCGTCTCGTGCCGGTCGTTCTGCCGTGTGCCGGAGCCGTGCGCGTTGACGTAGTCGACGTCCTCGGGGTTCAGCCGCGCCTCGGTGAGCGCGTGCGTGATCGCCTCGGCCATCTCGGCGCCGTCCGGGCGCAGCCCGGTCATGTGGAAGGCGTTGCAGCGGGAGGCGAAGCCCGCGATCTCGGCGCGGATCCGGGCGCCCCGCCGTCGCGCGCCCTCTAGTTCCTCCAGCACCAGGACCGCCGCCCCCTCGCCGAGGACGAAGCCGTCCCGGGTGGCGTCGAAGGGCCGCGAGGCGTGCTCGGGGTCGTCGTCGCGCGGTGTGGTCGCCCTGATGGCGTCGAAGCAGGCCAGGGTGATCGGCGAGATGGGCGCGTCGGTGGCGCCCGCGATCATCACGTCGGCCGAGCCCTCGCGGATCAGCTCCGCCGCGTACCCCACGGCGTCCAGGCCCGAGGTGCACCCCGTGGACACCACGGTCGCCGGCCCCTCGGCCCCCGCCTGCCAGGCCACCTCGGCCGCGAAGGAGGACGGCACGAACTGGTGGTAGAGGTGCGGGGGCGCGTAGGTGTGGTCGGTCAGCTCCAGCCGGCCGCCGTCGCTGACCACCCGGTACTCCCGGTCGAGGCTCATGGTCGCGCCGACCGCGCTGCCGATGGTCACCCCCGTACGGCCGGGATCGCGGCCGCCCGGCAGCGCGCTGTCGGCCAAGGCCTCCCGCGCGGCGACCACCGCGAGCTGCGCGGCCCGGTCCATCCGTCGGATCTCCTGCGGACCGAGTCCGTGGTGCTCGGGGTCGAAGTCGATCTCGGCGGCCACCCGGGAACGGAACGGCGACGGGTCGAAGAAGGTGATCCTCCGGGTCGCCGTACGGCCGTTGGCCAGCAGGTCCCAGAACTCCTTCACACCGGTGCCGCCGGGCGCCAGCACCCCGAGGCCGGTGACGACGACGCGGCGGCCGGACGCCTGGACAGCCATCAGGCCTTCTCCGCGAGGAACACCGTGTGCTGCGCCTTCGGGCCGGTGTACATCCGGGTGCCGGTGAAGCCGCTCGCGGACAGCATCCGCTCGTACGCCTCGACGGAGTGCGTCTCGCCGTCGTGGGTCTGCGCCAGCATGCTGACCGAGAACAGGAACGGCATCGGGTTGCGCGCCGGGTCGTCGCCCTCGCGGTAGGTGTGGCCCACCACCGCGATCCGCCCACCCGGTTTCACCGCATCGGACAGCCTGGTCAGCAGCCGTACGGCGGTGTCCTGCGCGAAGTGGTGCAGCACGTTGGTGACCAGCAGGATGTCGTACGGCCCGCCCAGCGGGACCTCGAACATGTCGCCCGGGAGAAGGTACAGCCGGTCGGCCAGCCCGAGGCGCTCGGCGTTGCGCCGCGTGTGCGGCAGTACGTTGGGCCAGTCGAGGCACCAGATCCGGGCCCGCGGTTCGCGGCGGGCGAAGGTGAAGCCGTACGCACCGTGGCTGGCGGCGACGTCCAGCACGTCGACACTCGCCCTGCCCCGGGCCCAGGGCACCAGCTGGTCGGCGAGGACCTCGGCGGCGCCGTTGTTGAACCAGGTGGTGTGCTCGGCGAAGTCCTCCCAGTAGTCGAGTTCCGGGGTCAGGTAGTGCTCGGTGAGGACCGTGCCGCCCTTGCGGACGGCGTCGGTCAGCCGCCTCTGCGCCTCCCACTCCCAGTCGCTCGCGCCCAGGCGCACCGCGCCGCCGAAGTACTGCGCGCCGGAGGAGAGCAGGTACTCCCGGCCGCCGGGCGGCAGCGTGTAGCGGCCGGCCTCCTTGCGGAGCAGACCGATGGAGACCAGCGCGTCCAGGACGATGCGCAGCGCCCGCGGGTCCACGGACCGCTCGTCGGCGAGGGCGCCGGCCTCGGCACCGTGCTCGCCCACGCCGTCGAAGAGGCGTAACTCCATGGCGGTGCGCAGCAGGGCGGTCTTCAGATAGCCGCGGGAGATCTCGTGCAGGAGCCGCGTGGTCACCGCGGGGGTGCCGGTCGTGGTCATGGTGGTCCTCTCGCTGGAGTCGAAGGGGGCGGTGGTGTCGGGGTCAGGCGTCCTGGAGGAGTGCTGCGGCCCTGGTCCAGCCCGCACCGGCGCCGGCGATCTTCACGGGCAGGCAGACCACCGTGAAGCCGGTGGGGGCGGGCAGGGCGTCCAGGTTGGCGAGGCGCTCGATCTGGCAGTACTCGCGTCGCCGGCCGGTGAAGTGCGCGGGCCACAGGACGCTCTTGTCCCCGGTGCGCCGATAGGTGCTGATCATGTGTCCGAACGGCGCGTCCAGGCTGAAGGCGTCCGTGCCGATGACGCGCACGCCCAGGTCGAGGAGCAGCTCCGTGGCAGGGCCGTCCAGTCCGGTGAAGTCGGTGAAGAACTCGGGCTTCCCGGCGTGCCGGTCGGCGCCGGTGCGCAGCAGGACGATGTCACCCGGCCCGGGGCGGTACCCGATCTCGGTGAAGGCGTGTTCGAGCCGGTCGGCGCCGACCGTACCGACGGGCACGTCGGAGACGTCCAGCCGCACACCGGCGCCGACGAACCAGTCCAGCGGCATCTGGTCGATGTGCCGCGGGACGCCGTACGCGGCCTTCGTGCCGTAGTGCGAGGGCGCGTCGACGTGCGTGCCGGTGTGGCTGGTCAGGGTGAGAGTGTCCAACGACAGCAGTTCCCCGTCGGGCAGTTCCGCGGGATCGAACTCGATGCCGAACGCGGAGGCCATGGCGGCGGCCATGTGCCGTCCGCCCTCCGCGGGGGACATGATCTCGTGCTTGAGGGGGTCCGGTTCCCAGCCGGAGGCGTCCACGGCGGTGGACAGGTCGATGATGCGCATGGGGGGAGAGCCCTTCGTCGGGGATGGGTGTTCGGCTTCGCCGGCACGGCGGGACGGCTGTGCGGCCGCGCGGTCGGGATGGCGGTGCGGGCTCACCGCGGCCCTCAGGCCAGCAGGCTCAGGCCGCCGTCCACAGTGATCACCTGTCCGTGCAGGGCGCCCGCTCGCGGATGGCACAGCAGACTCACCGTGTCGGCCAGTTCCTCCCGGGTGACCAGGCGGCCCAGGGGAGTGCGGGCGACGATCCGCGCGTTCGGTCCGGCGTCGGCCGGTTCGCCTTCGTCGAGCTTCCCGCAGGCCACCGCATTGACGGCGACGCCGCGGGGGGCGAGTTCGACGGCGAGGTAGCGGACCAGGTGCTCAAGCGCCGCCTTGGCCATGCCGAGGCTGACGTATCGGGGGACGACCGCGCTGCCGCCGGTACTGGAGACCACGACGATCCGGCCGCCGGAGGCCGCCAGCAGACCGGCCAGCGGCCCGATGCCGTGCACGAACGGCCCGAGTGCGACCGCCATGTCCCGCGCGCACGCGTTCGCGTCGAGGTCCGAGGCGGACATGGGGTGGAAGGCGACCGCGTTGTGCACGAAGAAGTCGAGCCGGCCGTGCCGCCGGCCGACCGTCTCGACGAGGGAGACCACTGCGTCGGACCGGGTGACGTCCGCGCGGACGGCCGTGACGCCGTCCGGGAGGGGCTCGGCCGGCTCCTCCCGCAGATGGCAGGCCACGACCCGGCAGCCTGCACGCGCGAGCCGCTCCGCGATGACCCGGCCGAGCCCCCGGGTGCCGCCGGTGACCAGTGCGACCTTGCCGCGCAGAGGGACGTCGTCCGTCATCGCGGCGCCTCCCCCGGGCGGACGCGGGCGCCGTTCGGCACGAGGTGGAAGGCGGCCAGCCGGGCCGTCAACGTACCGCTGCCGGTGAGCGTGCCCCGCCCGGCGAGGTATCCGTCGGGCCGTATCAGCAGATACTCCCCGGCCCGCGCCCCGAGTCCCGTGCGCAGCGAACCGCCGGGGTCGGGAAGGGGGGCGGACCCCACGCCGTTCGAGGCCACGCCCACCGGATCCGCGCCGCCCGGGTCCACGACCCGTACCGACACAGCCGTGCGGAAGTCGTCCTGCACCCGCGTCAACTCGGCGCCCGCCCTCGTCGAGCCGTCGGTGAACGCGAGCAGCAGCCAGCGCGGGTCGGCCAGTTCGGCGCACAGGGCCTGCCAGCCGGGCGAGGTGCGCTCGGTCTCCGCCGAGCAGCTCACCCGGTCCCCCGGGCGCGGCAGGACGTCGTCCGCGCCGGCGCCCGGGGGAGTGCCGTCGGTGAGCGGGCTGTCGCGGTAGTGGAGTGCCAGCCCGGACATGCCCCGCAGGATCCTGCGCTCGATCCGGCGCCGTAGCGGCGCCACCCGCCGTACGATGCCCAGGCCCACCGGCAGCAGGACCGGCGCGGCGGCGTTGCGCAGGGCGATCAGCGCGGTCGCGGTCCGGGTGGAGTCGAGCAGCACCGCCCCGACCGGGACGCGCTCGGCCTCGTAACTGTCGAGGAGTTCCTCGCGCGCCTCGCCACGCACCACCTGCGCCAGCTTCCAGCCCAGGTTGTAACCGTCCTGGATGCCGGTGTTCAGGCCCTGCCCGGAGGCGGGACTGTGCACGTGGGCGGCGTCGCCGGCGACGAAGCACCGTCCGGAGCGCATGGTCTTCACCATCCGCTGCTGGATGGTGAAGACGGACGACCAGCTCGGCGGCGAGACCTCGACCCCGCGGCCGAGCGCCCGGCCGATCTTCGCCGCGAACCGCTCGGCGACGAGGCGCGGGTCCTCGGCGCCGTCGACGTCGGCGGTGTCCAGCAGCCGCCACTTGCCCGGCGCGGCGAACGGCACCAGAAGGACGGTTCCCTTCCCGGTGTGCAGCCAGTGCAGGCTGTCCTTGGGCAGGTCCACGTCCAGTACGGCGTCGGCGACGAGCCAGGTCTCGCTGGACTCGCCGAGCAGGGGGATGCCGAGCCGTCCGCGGACGAAGCTGTGCGCGCCGTCGGCGCCGACGAGCCAGGGGACGGTCACCTCCTCCACCGGCCCGCCCGTGTGCTCGACGCGCACCTCCACCGCGCCGCCGCCCGGCGGCCGGCGCAACTCGGTGACCCGGGCGTTCCACTCGACGTCCACGCCGAGGGCGGACAGCCGTTCGCGCAGCACCTCCTCGGTGGCCGCCTGGTCCACCTGGAGCGTGAAGGGAAAACGGGTCGGCAGCTCCGAGTAGTCGGTGCCCAGCCGGGCGAGCATCCGGCCGGATCGGTGCATCGAGAAGTGGCCGACGCGCAGTCCTCGGGGCAGCAGGTCCGCCAGCGTCCCCATCTGGTCGTAGATCTCCAGCGTCCGGGCGTGGGTCGCGGTCGCCCTGCTGGTGGTCGCGGGCCCCGCCGCCTTGTCCACGACGCGTACGCCGATGTCCCTGCGGCGCAGCTCGTACGCGACGGTGAGGCCGACGGGTCCGGCGCCGACGACAAGAACTTCCGTGTCCAACTGGGTTCCTCCTGGCCGGTGTTTCCCACCAGCCTCGCCGCGCCCGCTGAACCCGCGGACCAGTCCGGGTGCAGCCCCCGCCCGTCCGCGTGGACCGGCGCTCCAGTTCCGGGTCCGAGGGTGGTGGGGGCAAGGACGGCCGACCGGAAGGGACGCACATGGCGAGGGCATGCAGTCGCCCGCACGAACCAGGAGAAGGGGACGGGACCGGGGCTGCCGGAGAACGGCGTCCGCGCTCCCCGTCGGACGGCGTCGTCACGGGCCCGCCGCTGACGGAGCTGGACGGGCTGCTGGGCGGGCCCCGCCTCGACGACCTGCTCGCCAGGGCGGCGCGCACGGCACCGGAACGGCCGGCACTGCGGTCCCCGGACGGCGAACTGACCTATGCCGCCCTCGACGTCCGGGTGGCCGCGCTGGCCGCGGCCCTGCGGACGTACGCGGGCGGCCCCGGCGAGACGATCGCCCTGACGAACCGGCTCGACCTCGCCTTCCCGGTCGCCTATTACGCGGTCTCCCGTTCCTCGAACGTCGGCGTGATCATCAACCCGCTGCTGCCCGACGACCGCCTGGTGCACCAGTTGCGCACCTCCCGGGCGCGCACGGCGGTGGTCACCCCGCAGCTCCACCAGCGGCTGACGGCGCTGCGCGACCGCCTGCCCGAGTTGCGCGGTCTGATCCTCACCCACCGGGAGACGGGCGGGGAAGAGGCGCCCACGCTGAACGAGCTGTCGAACGCCGAGCCGCCTTCGGCAACACAGGACGCCGCACCGGGAACGCCGGCGGCGCCGGAAGCCGGGGACCGGTATGACGGCTCAGCCGACCACACCCTGGCCTGTCTCCAGTTCACCAGCGGCACCACAGGTCCCGCCAAGGCCGTACGGCTGAGTCACCGCAACCTCACCGTCAACGCCGCCCAAACGGCCCACGCGCACCGGCTGTCCGGCACGTCCGTGCTCTTCAACCACCTGCCGGTGTTCCACCCGATGCACCTGAACATCGCGGTGACCGCCGCCGCGACGATGGTGCTCCACCCGGACCAGGACTCCGTCGAGTCCCTGCGGGCCGCCGCCCGGTCGGGCGCGACGCACTACTACGCCCTGCCCGTCCGGCTCGCCCGGCTGGCCGCCGACCCCCGGCTGGCCACGGTGTCGGTGCCCACGCTGCGGGCGGTGCTGTCCGGCGGCTCGGCGCTGTCCCCCCGTGCGGCCGACGTGCTCGCCGAGCGGCTGGGGGTGCCGGTGGTCCAGGGGTACGGGCTGGCCGAGGCCTCCCCGTCGACCCACCTGGGCGACCTGGACCGGCCGCGGCCCGGTTCGTGCGGAGTGCCGGCGGCCGGGACCGACTGCCGGATCGTGGACCTCGACACCGGCGCCGCACTGCCCCGCGGGGCCACGGGCGAGATCCAGGTGCGCGGCCCCCAGCTGATGCTGGGCTACCTGGGCCGGGAGCGTGGCGAGGACATGGGTCCCGACGGCTGGTTCGCCACCGGTGACATCGGCCATGTCGACGCGGACGGGCTCCTGTTCGTCGTCGACCGCGTCAAGGACGTGTTCAAGTACGACAACTGGCTGGTCGCGCCCAGCGAGATCGAGAACGTGCTCGGCGCCCACCCGGCCGTCGCCGACTGCGCGGTGCTGGACCGCCCGGACGACCTGCACGGGGCCGTCGCGCACGCCTTCGCGGCCGTACGCGGCTCCGTCACGGAGGCCGAGCTGATCGCGTACGTCAACGCGCGGCTGCCCTACTACGAGCACCTGCACGGCGTGTCGTTCGTCCCCGAGATCCCCCGGTCGGCGACCGGAAAGGTCCCGCGCCGGGAACTGCGCGCCCGTCTCGCCCACCGGGCGGACACCGCGTGACGGGACCGCACGGGACCTCACCCGAAGCAGCACCCGAGACGATCACTCGATCGAGAGGAAGCAGATGTTCCACTTCATCAACCGGTTCACCGTGACCGGCGACCCGGCCGAGTTCGAGCGGATCCTGGGCGAGATCAACGCCTACATGTCGGCGCAGCCGGGTTTCCGCCGGCACCGGCTGTACCGCTCGGCCAAGGACCCGAACGTCTACGTCGAGACGGCCGAGTGGGAGAGCGCCGAGCTGCACCAGCGGGCGCTGCGCGGCGAGGGTTTCCGCAACGGCGTGCAGAAGGTCATGACGCACGCCACCGCGGAGCCCGCCCCCTTCACCGTCGTCCGGGAGAACAGTGTGGCCGGGCTGTGACGGCTCCGCCCGCGCCCCGTCCGCCCCTCCACGACAGGGGCCCGTCCCACCACGAGAGGTGTTCGTGATGACCCTGACCAGCGAGACCGAGGTCCCCGCCGTGCCGGCCGCGGTGCGGGAACTGCGCGAGCTGTTCCTCGCCGCCGCCTGGCCCGCCGCGATCCGCGCCGCCGCCCGGCTGGGCGTCGCCGACGCGCTCGGCGACACGCCCGCCACCGCCGAACAGCTCGCCCGGGAGACCGGCGCGGACCCGGGAGCGCTGCGGCGGCTGCTGCGGGCCCTGTCGCAGCGGGGGGTCTTCGTCATGGAGCCGGACGGACGCTTCTCCCACAGCGAGACCTCCCGGCTGCTGACCGACGGCGGTCCGCGCAGCCTGCGGCACATGGCCCTGTGGGCGACCGAGCCGTGGACCTGGGAGGTGTGGCCCCGCCTGGAGGAGGCGGTCCGCGGCGGCGGAGACGTCTTCCACGCCCTGCACGGCAAGGACTTCTTCGCCTATCTGCACGAGGACGCGCCGGACTCCGCCCGGGTCTTCGACCTGGCGATGACACAGGCCAGCACGCTGTCGGCGCGTCAGCTGTCGGCCGTGCTGGACCTGACCGGGGTGGACACGCTGGTCGACGTGGCGGGCGGGCAGGGGCAGACGCTGGCCACCCTGCTGCAGGACCACCCCGGCCCGCGCGGCGTGCTGTTCGACCTCCCGTCGGTCGTCGCGCACGCCGATCCGCGGCTCACCGGCGACGGTCCGCTGGCCACCCGCTGCACGCTGGCCGCGGGCGACTGCCGTGCCGGGGTACCGGTCGAGGCCGACCTGTACCTGCTGAAGAACGTCCTCGAATGGGACGACGACTCCACGGTGACCACGTTGCGCAACGTCGCCGAGCACGCCCGGCCGGGCGCCCGCGTGGTGATCGTGGAGAACCTGGTCGACGCCGGCGCGGAGGCCGGCTTCACCTCGGCCATGGACCTGCTCCTGCTGCTGAACGTGGGCGGCAAGAAGCACACCCGGGCGGATCTGCTGTCCCTCGTCGAGCGGGCGGGCCTGGTGGTGGAGGAGGTCAGGCCCGTGAACGCGTACCTGCACATGATCGTCGCCAGGGCGGACGGCCGATGACCGGCACGGACCGCGCCGGGCGTGCCGTCGCCGAAGCGGTGGTCGCCGCTCCGGCCCGCACCGTCTACGAGCTGCTCACCGGGCTGGAGACGTGGCCGCGGCTGTTCCCGTGGATCCTGCACACCGAGCCCCTGGAACGCGACGGGCACGACGACGTGGTGCGCTACTGGGGCATCACCGACCAGGAGACGATCCGCACCTGGGTGTCGCGCAGACACCTGGACCCGGACGCGCTGCGCATGAAGTTCGAGCAGGAGGGCGCCATCGGCGAGGTGGCCCGGCTCACCGGCTCGTGGTCGTTCACCCCCGGCCGGGACGGCGGGACCCGAGTCGAGGCGGTGCACGCGTTCGAGGTCGCCGAGGGCGCGCCGACCGCACCCGAGAAGGTGGCTGCCATGTTCCACGGCCGGACCCGGGTCCAGCTCGCCCGGCTCACCGAGTGCGCCGAGGGCCTGGCCGAGCTGGACCGGCGGACGCTGTCCTTCTCGGGTTCGCTGTCCGTGAGGGCCGATCCGGCCGAGGTCCACCGGGTCCTGGCCGAGCCGCGGCGCTGGCCGGAGCTGCTCCCCGACGTCGTCCACGCCCATACGGTGGACAAGGCGCCCGGCGTGCACTTCCTGGAGCTGGCCGAGCGGGACGCCGACGGGGACGTGCGCACCAGCCGGACGGCGCGGCTGGTGCTCCCGGGCAAGGTCGTCTTCAAGGACCTGTCACCGTCGGGCGCCCTCACCCAGCACACCGGGCAGTGGAGGGTCGCCCCCGCGTCCGAGGGGGCCACGGTGACGGTCACGCAGGCGGTCGTCCTCGATCCCGCCCGCCCGGCTTCGTCCGCGGAGGTGCACCGGCGGCTGGTGGGGAGCCCGCTGTCGCTGCTGCGGGCACTGAGCAGGCCGCCACGGGCGACGGGGTGAGACCGACGCACGGCACGCGACGGGGCGGCCGCCGAACAGGCGCCCCCCGTCATACGCCCCGACACGACGTCACCCGGCGCGCGGCCGGCGCTGCTGGGAGCCGGGCGTCCGCCCTCAGAGGAGCGGCTGATCTCACGGTCCGCGCGTGCCGTCGGTCGGGTTCTCGGCCGCCCTGCGCAGCCCCCCGATCAGCGCCCGCAGGCCGAACTCGAAGGACGCCTCGGGGTCCTCACCGTGTTCGGTGGTCTCCTCGGGCGGGCGCTGCTGTTCGTCGATCGCGCAGCCGAGGGTGTAGCGGCTGACGGAGAGCACCGCCTGCACCGCGTCCTGCTCGCTGAACCCCGCCGCCACCAGGGGTTTGATCAGCGGCAGCATGGCGGATCCGTCGGTCGGGCGCGAGCCGGCGTGCAGCCGGGCGCCGTCCCGGTAGGACAGCAGGGCGCGCCGGATGACCCGGGCGCGCTCGGAGAGCCAGGCGGACCACTCGTCGTACTCCGCCTCGTCCAGGCGGGCGAGTTCGTCGTCCAGCATGGCCTCGGCCATCTGGTCGAGCAGTTCCTGCTTGCTGCGGAAGTGCGCGTACAGCGCGGGCCCCTGCACGCCCAGCCGGTCGCCGAGCCTGCGCAGGGTCAGCCCGTTCAGCCCGACCTCGTCGAGCAGCTCCAGGGCCGCCCGGATGTAACCCTCACGCCGCACCACCATGCGTACACCCTCGCCTCTCCATGCCTCGCTTGACAAGCGGCTGGCCCCCGCTGAATATTAGCGGCGTTAAGGTATTAACGCTGCTAACTTCTTAGCGGGGTTAACCGCGGGCGGTGCGACCGGAGAGGGCTGGGCGGAACCGGATGGCGAAGACGGAACCGACGCGGACGGACCCGACGGTGTCCGAGGACGAGCGGATCACGCCTCAGCTGTGGGGCCTGTCGGTGATCCTCACGCTGGGCGGCGTCATGTCGATGTTCACCTCGACGGTGGTCAACGTCGCCCTCGGCGCCGTCGGCGAGGAGCTGGGCGCCTCGCTGGGCACCACGCAGTGGATCGCCTCGGGCTACCTCATCGCGCAGGCGACGATGATCCCGGTGAGCGGCTGGGCGAGCAGGCGGTACGGCGCGACACGGCTGTGGCTGGTGTGCGTGGCCCTTTTCGCGGGGTTCTCGGCGCTGTGCGCGGCGGCGACCTCGATCGAGGCGCTGATCGCCTTCCGGGTGCTGCAAGGCCTGTCGGGCGGGCTGCTGGTGCCGGCCGGACAGATCCTGTTCGCCGTCGCCGCCGGTCCCAAGCGGCTCGGCCGGATGATGAGCGTCCTGAGCATCCCCATCTATCTGGCGCCGGTCCTCGGCACCCTCTTCGGCAGCCTGCTCGCCGACGGTCTCGGCTGGCAGTGGATGTTCCTGGTCAACGTACCGATCGCGGTGATCAGTCTGGCCGCCGGCCTGCGATGGCTGCCGCGCGAGACGGCGCGGGAGGCCCCGCCGATGGACTGGCCGGGGCTGGCGCTGGTGATGACGGGGTTGCCCGCCCTGGTGTACGGGGTGTCGCAGCTGGGCGAGAGCGGCGGCTCGGCGGGGGCGCTGCCGCTGGTGCTGGTGATCGCCGGCGCGGTGCTGCTGACCGGGTTCGTGCTGCGCGCCCTGCGTGCCCGCACCCCGCTGCTGAATCTGCGGCTGTTCAAAGACGCCGCCTTCTCCTCGGCCGCGGTGGTGATCTTCTGCATGGGCGTGGCGCTGTTCGGCGCGATGATCGTGCTGCCGGAGTACTACCTGCGCGCCCGGCACGAGTCCCTGGTGGACACGGGCCTGCTGACGGCGCCCCTGGCGCTGGGCACGGTGGCGGCGCTCCCGCTGGCGGGCTGGTTCACCGACCGGATCGGCGGTGCCCGGGTCATCCTGACCGGGCTGATCGTCACGATCGTCGGAACGGTGCCGCTGGCGCTCATCGGGGCGCAGGACAGCTACTGGTGGCTCTCCGCCGTCCAGGTGGTACGGGGCTGCGGCATCGGCCTCACCACAACTCCCGCCTTGGCCACGGGCCTGGTCATGGTGCCCAAGGAGCAGATCCCGCACGCCATGCCGATCTTCAACATGCTGCAACGGATCGGCGGTTCCTGCGGCACCTCGATCCTGACCGCGCTCCTGGCACACCGCATCGCCACGGGCCCGGACACCCCGGCCCACGCCGCGGCCGCCGTCGCCCACACGCACTGGTGGATCGTCGCCATCACGGCCGCGGTGGTGATCCCGTCGATCATCCTGGTCCGCCTTGAGGCCCGCAGGCGTCGTACGGCGGCGACCGCGTCGCCGGCAGCCGCCTGAGCGGGCACACAGACCTGGGACCCGTACGCCTTCCGTCCCCCGCGGCGTACGGGTCCCAGCCGTTCACGCATGCCGTGCCGCAGGCCCGCTCAGCGGTCGAGGACGTGCCGCAGCACCTGTCCCATCCGGACGGCGTGGTCCTGGCCCGCCCCCGGCGACCGCCAGGCGACCTGGCCGTCCGGCCGGACCAGCAGCGCGCCCCGCGCGGTGATGCCGGCGGCGTCCTCCCAGCGGCCCTCGGCGACGCGCGTCCAAGGGTCCGAGCCGAGGGTCAGGGCGACGACCGGGACGCCCAGTTCCTTGCCGGCCGTCCGCGCCGCGTCCGCCCACGGCTCGCCGTCCCGCCCTGCGAGCAGGGTGAACACCCCGGCGGCCAGATCCACGGTGGACAGCCGCCGACCGCCCCGCTCCAGCCACAGGTGCGGCACCCGGGTACCGGGCGAGCCGTCGAGATTGGCCCGGGCGTCCACGAAGGACAACGGCTCCGTGCGCGGCTCGACGATCGCCGCGGAGTCGTACAGGTCGCACAGGTGAGCGATGGCGTGCTCCATGATCCCCGCCGCCGTGCGCTGTGCGGGTGTCCCGCCCCAGTGCAGCCGCGGGTTGCGCACCCGGCGCAGGACCTGGTCGAGCAGGAAGGCCGACCGCGGCCGGCGTTCGGCCTCATAACTGTCCAGCAGCCCGGCCCCCGCCGCTCCGCCCAGCACCGCCGCCAGCTTCCAGGCGAGGTTGTAGGCGTCGCAGATACCGGTGGTGAGACCGAAGACGCCGACCGGCGGCAGGGTGCGGGCGGCGTCGCCGGCCAGGAACACCCTGCGCTCCCGGAAGCGGTCCGCCAGCCACGCCGTGGGCCGCCACGGCGCCGTGCTGAGGATCTCCAACTCCTGCTCGGGCACGCCGAGTCCGGTGCGGATCACCTCCCGGCAGCGCTCGTGCGTGTAGTCCTCAAGCGCGGCGTCCCCGTCGGGCGGCAGCATGATGTGGTAGCACCAGCGGTCGCCCTCGTCCAGCGCGATGAGCATGCCGCCCGCTTCCGGGTGGGTGACGAACGCGGGCGAGAAGAAACCGCGCCCGGCGATCAGTTCGCTCAGATCGGCGCGGAACAGCACATTGATGTGGTGGCCGCCGACCACTCCCTGCCCGCTGCGGGAGATGCCGACCAGTTCGCGGGTGGCGCTGTCCGCCCCGTCGGCGGCGACCACGTAATCCGCCTGGATCACCGAGCCCCGCCCGCCCGCCGTGTCCTCCACGGTCACGGCGACATGGTCGTCGGCCTGACGAAGGGCCACCATCCGGGTGTGCCAGCGCACCTCACCGCCCCCGTCGAGCACGGTTCGCAGCAGGACGGGGTCGATGCGGTGCTGGCCGCAGCCGCCGAGGTCGGCGACGGGGGTGAAGTCCTCGATGGCGTCCAGGAACTCGCGGGACACGTCCGCCTGCGGGGCTGCCGTGCCAGGGTCGTACTCGGCGATGGTCCGGGCCTTGATCGGCGGCCGGCTCTCGCTGCGCCGCTCGGCGACGGCGAGGAACTCCTCGGTGCGGCCGGTGCTCAGCAGCGCCTCCCAGGCACGCGGGCCGATCGAGGTGGCCCGGGGATGCCCGGACAGCCCGGCACGCTGCTCCACCACCACCGGCCGGACGCCCCGGCCGGCCAGAAAGGCGGCGGCGGCCAGCCCGACCGAGCCACCGCCGATGATCAGAACGGATACGCGTTCACGCTGCACCGATGTCTCCTTCGCAACCGGCGGGGAACCTCCTCGTACGCCGGCCTCTCATCCGGCTCGCCGGGCGGTCACCGGCATGTCGTCCCGGGTGACGTACCGGCTTCGCACCCGCAGCCCGCCGCCCTCGCGCACGAGCACGTCCTCGCAGACGCACACCCGGTGCAGCCGCGACGGCCCACCCTTGGGCGAGGCGAAGACCAGGGCGTAGCAGCGGACGGCGAGCGCGCCGTCCGAGCGGACGGCGACGGTGATCATCCCATGCCAGTGCCGGTGCACCTCGCCGGCCGCCTCCCGCTCGGCCGCCCCGTGCCGGATCGAGGCGGCCAGCGCGGCCCGGCCGCGTACCGGCTCGTCGAGGGCCGGCGCCTCGAAGGTGCCGTCCTCGGTGAAGGTGGCCGCCCACCGCTCGGCCTCACCCTCGTCGAGCAGGTGCATGTGGACGGCGTAGAACCGCTGGACCTCGACGTAGAGCTGGTCGGAGACCGCGCTGTCGAGCAACGGCGCATTGGACATCTCGTGTTCCTTCCGCCTGGTGGCACCGGGCGCCCCCGCGGGCGGGGGACCGGCCGGCTCGGTCGGCTCCTACGGTCCCGGCCCGCGCTGGAAGGCCGATCGAGCACAGCGGCCGCAGGTTTCATCGCCGGTGCACCGCCCCTCCAGCACCCGGCCCACACGATGGGCGTGGTGGTCACGGCAGCCGGCCGAACATCACCGCACCCAGCCGAACACGGAGGACCGCATGGCACGTCGCACCGTTCACCGCACCGAGGAGAGCACCCGCATCGCCGCGGGCGCGGAGGTGGTCCGGGCCCTCATCGAGGACGTCGAGGGCTGGTCGCATCTGCATCCCACGGCCGTGCACGCCGAGTACGTGGAGCGGAAGGGCACCGAGAGCCTGATCCGGCAATGGGCGCTGGTCGACGAGCGGTCGGTACGGCACTGGCTGATGCGCCGGTGGGACAAGGACGACACGATCGCCTTCGCCCACGAACCGGCCGCCCCGCCGTTCGCCGAGGTCCGGGGCGCGTGGACGTTCGAGTCCGTCGACGGCGGCGCGGCCGTGATGGTCCGCATGGAGCACGAGTTCGTCCTCCTTGAGGAGGACGCAGCGGCGGCCGACCGGCAGCGGGAGAAGCTGCGGCAGGGGTCCCTGGCCTACCTGAAGACCCTCAAGCACGCCGCGGAGAACCGGGAGGACATCCGCCGCCGCACACTGTCCTTCGAGGATCCGCTGTTCATCGCCGGATCGGTGCAGGACGCGTACGCCTATCTGCTGGAGGCCGACAAGTGGCCGCAGCGGATGCCGCACGTGGCCGCCCTCACCCTGGAGGAGCCCGGACCCGGCGTGCAGTTCTTCGACATGGACACCTCCGACCCGGACGGGGGGCACCGGCACTCCACCCGCTCGGTGCGGATCTGCCTGTCTCCGCGCCTGATCGTCTACAAGCAGATCAAGCTGCCGGTCCTGCTGACCGCGCACACCGGGCACTGGTCCTTCACCGAGACCCCGGAGGGTGTCATCGCCACCACCCGGCACACGGCCACGGTCAAGGAGTCGGCGCTCGGAGTGCTCGGCGAGGGCACGACCGTCCAGGACGCCCGGAACTACCTGCGTCGCGTACTGACCGACAACAGCATGAGCAACCTGCGGCTCACCAAGGAGTACGCGGAGGGGCGTGCGGGCCGGTGACGGGACATCGGGAAACGGGGCGGCCGGGCGGGGAGCCGACGGAGCCGACCCAGGAGCGGGTGCTTGCGGGGGTGCACAGTTACAGCAGGCGGATGCTCGCGGTCTACGACCTGTGGATCCTGGGCATGGTCTGCCCGGCGGTGTGGCACTGCTCACGCCGGCGGATGGCCCGGCACTACGACCGCAACGTCGGCGCCCGGCACCTCGACATCGGCCCCGGCACCGGGTACTTCCTGCGCCGCTGCGCCTACCCCACCGACACCCCCGAGCTGACCCTGGTCGACCTGAGCCCGGAGGTCCTGCGCACCGCCTCGGCCCGGCTCGCGAGGTTCCGACCGGCCTGGTACCGCCGCGATGTGCTGCGGCCCCTCGATCTGGGCGACCGGCGGTTCGACTCGGCCGGGATGAACCTGCTGCTGCACTGCCTGCCCGGCGGCATGGCGCACAAGGCGATCGCGTTCGACCACATCCTTCCCTACATGGAGCCGGGTGGGCGCGTGTTCGGCAGCACGGTGCTCGCCCACGGCGTACGACACGGAATGCTGGCCCCGAAGGCCCTGCACGCGCTGAACCGCGACAACGACATGGACAACGCGGACGATTCCCTCGCGCAGCTCGGCACCGAGTTGTCCAAACGGTTCGCGGACCACCGCATCACGGTCCACGGCTCGATGGCCCTCTTCGAGGCGACGGTCGGCTGATCCGGCCGGGGGCGTGGCACGCCCGTCCACGGGCGACCATACCCCCGGCATTCCCGAATTCACTGCCCCGGCCAAGGGCGCCGACCCGCTCCATTGCGTTTCTCCCGACTGCGGCAATCTTCGGCCAACATGGGGATCGATGGTTTATCCCCTGCCGCCTCTGCCGACACTGGAGCCCCTTGACTCACCTCAGATAATCAACGTATAACAAGAGCCGCTGGGCAGATTTCTCACGTACTGGGGGAACTCTCTGCAATGCGAATCGAGATACTGGGAAGCTTAACGGCGACAGTGGGAGGGAAACATTTCATTCCCTCCGCCATGAAGCCGCGGCAATTGCTTGCGCTGCTCATCGCCAATTCCAACAGGTATGTGAGCCAGTCCGCCATCACGAAGGAGCTCTGGGGCACCACCCCTCCGCGCAGCGCCGCGAACACCGTCCAGACGTACGTCATGCAGATCAGGAAGCTGCTGGACTCCGCCCTGGCCCAGAGCGAAGGGATGCGCGCGACGGACGTCCTGGTCAC
Organism: Streptomyces corchorusii; assembly: GCF_001514055.1. NCBI lineage: Bacteria > Bacillati > Actinomycetota > Actinomycetes > Kitasatosporales > Streptomycetaceae > Streptomyces > Streptomyces corchorusii. The sequence goes on from NZ_KQ948366.1 coordinate 110,373, forward strand.
CGGGGTCGGCGGCTACCAGCTTTCGGTCGCGCCGGGCGACATCGACCTCACCCGCTACCTCGATCTGGCGGCCGACGGCGAGAGCGCGCTGCTCGACAAGGACTACGTGCGTGCCGCGCACAAACTGGCCGACGCGCTGGCGATGTGGCGCGACGACGCGCTGTGCAACGTACGGCGCGGCCCGATGCTGGACACCTTCGTGCGTGAGATGGACGACTCCCGCACCATCGCCCTGGAGCGCCGGATCGAGGCGGAACTCTGTCTCGGCCAGCACTACGGCGTGCTTCGGGAACTGACCGAGCTCACCAGGACGCACCCGCTGAACGAGAACCTGCACAGCCAGTTCATGCTGGCGCTGTACCGCGCGGGTCGCCGGGTGCAGGCGCTGAAGGTGTACCAGAGACTGCGCAAGCGGATGACCGAAGAGTTGGGACTCGACCCGTCGCCGCGACTTCAACAGCTCCAGACGGCAGTACTCAACTGCGACCGTTCCCTGGAATTCGAGAACAGGCCGGGCCTGCTCTCTTCCCGGATCTTGCCCGCCTGCTGAGTGCCCGTCGAGGACGATCAAGCCCGTCGAGATCCGTAGAAATTCCGTCGGCGGCCCACCGGGATCTGTGCCCGACCAGCGCGGATTCCGGAGAAATTCCGGCACCCCATCGGCGGCCATGCATTCACTTTCATCGCCGGCGATAGTCCAGAACCGCCGCGGCGGCATTCGACCACACCGTGGAAAGTCTTGCCCAGCAGGTGCCGCCCGGCGGTCCTGGCGATCGCCCCCGCTCACAGACCCAGAGAGGCGGACGCCATGACGTCCTCGCGTACGACCCCCGCGCTCACCCCGGACACCCCGCCCACCGGCCTCGACGCGTCCCGCCTGCACCCCAGCGTCTGCGACCCGGTGATGGACTCGATGAGACTGCTGAGCGAGACGGCGTTCCGTCACCCCGAGGCCATCTCCTTCGCCTCGGGCAGGCCCTACGAGGAGTTCTTCGACTTCGCGGACCTGCACCGCTATCTGGACCGGTTCGTGGCGGAGTTACGCGCCCGCGGCGTGCCGGATCAGCGGATCAAACGCGCGGTCTTCCAGTACGGCCCCACAGCCGGCGTCATCCGCGACGACGTCGCCCGCGTGCTCGCGACCGACGAGTCCATCCACGTGGACCCGGACGCCGTGCTCATCACCCACGGCTGCCAGGAGGCGATCCTCGTGGCCCTGCGCGGCCTGTTCACCTCACCGGACGACGTGCTGCTCACCGTCTCGCCCTGCTACGTCGGCATCACCGGCGCCGCCAAGGTGCTCGACATCCCGGTCGAGCCGGTCCAGGAGCGGGAGCACGGGCTCGACCCCGACGACGTCGCCGTGGCCGCCCGCCGGGTCCGAGCGGCCGGCAAGCGCCCCGTGGCCTGCTACGTCACGCCCGACTTCGCCAACCCCTCCGGCCATTCCCTGCCCCCGGCCGCGCGCCGGCGCCTGCTGCGGGTGGCCGAGACGGAAGACCTGCTGATCCTGGAGGACAACCCGTACGGTCTCTTCGGCCGCGAGGGCGCGACGTTCCCGACCTTGAAGGCGCTCGACCGCAGCCGGTCCGTCATCCACCTCGGTTCCTTCGCGAAGACCGCCTTCCCCGGCGCCCGGGTCGGCTACCTGGTGGCGGACCAGCCGGTCGTCACGGCGGACGGCACCACCCGGCCCTTCGCCGAGGAGCTCGCCAAGGTCAAGAGCATGGTCACCGTCAACACCGCGGGCGTCAGCCAGGCGATGATCGGCGGCCTGCTCGCCGAGACCGGCTACAGCATGCGGGCGGCCACCCGCGGGCTCGCGGACCTCTACGTCGGCCACTTGGAACTCACCCTGGAGTGCCTCGCCGAGCACTTCCCGCCCGCCGCCCACGCGGACCACGGCGTGCGCTGGAACGTGCCCACCGGAGGTTTCTTCCTGCTGCTAGAGGTTCCCTTCGAGGCGGACCTCGCCGCGCTGGAGCGGTCGGCCCGCGACCACGGGGTGGCCTGGGCGCCCATGAGCATGTTCTACGTCGGCGACGGCGGTACCCGGGTCATCCGGCTCGGTTACAGCTCCCTCACCCGCGAGGAGATCCGTGAGGGCATCACCCGCCTCGCGCACTTCATCAGGGCGTCGACCCCGCCCCGCCCGTCCGCATCGGCGGGAGCGGGGGAGGCGGCATGAGCTCCCCGAGCCGACCCGTGCACCGCTCCGACGACCAGGAAGCACTGGGCGGCACCGCGTACGCCAGGTCCGCGAGCAAACTCCTGCACAGCCTCGTCGACCTCTTCGCCCAGGCGGGCCTCATCCACTTCCTGCCCCCGCCGCCACCCGACCCCGACCTCCCGCCGCTTCAGCGGACCAGTGACTCGTGCGCGACAGGAGGCCGTGCCTGCCTCCACCGAACCCGGCCTGATCGCCCGGCGTAGCGTCGGACGGCCGAGGCGCCCGCCGCCGCGCAGTGGGCCCCGCTGCTGTCGGAGGACACGACCTCGGCGAGCGCGGAGCCAGACACCGCGGTACGCCACGATGGCTCCGCCGACGGCGGTCGCCGCGCCCCGGAGCAGATGGAGGCCGGCCTCGTCGCGCACCCGCCGTACCCGTCCAGACCATCGGGCAGGGCCGCCCCCCGGCGGCCGTCCGGCCGCGCCGGTGGTTTGAGCACGGCGAGGTACACCGCGCTCAGACCGGCAGCACCTGAGAGATCCGCCGGCAGCCGTGTCCCGCCCGGCCCTACGCCACAGCCTTGGACCAACTGGACGCGCGTGAAGGTGGAGGTCGAGCCGTCGCCGTGGCGCAGGCGCGTGACACGGCCCAGGACGTCGCGTTCGCAAGTTCTCGGCCAAGGGACCGGACGCCAAGTCCGTGGCGTTGACCATCCGGGGTCGGCCGCAGCGCCGCCGGTCACAAGGCTTCCAGGCGGTCGAGCAGGGAGGGCAGGACGGGCTCGGGGAGAGCGTCGGCCCGCTGTGGTCGTGTCATCAGGAGGCGAGCAGCGCGGCGGGCTCGTGATCGTCGGGCGAGCTCAGCTCCTTAGGGAGGAGCTCGCCGTTGCCCCAGGGCCGGGCCGGTAGTCGGGGTCCTCGTGGGCCGGCGCGTCGGCGGCCGGCCCGGGGCTGCCGGGCGACTTGCTTCGGTCTGCCACGGACCTGTCGCAAGTCCGGGTCTGTCCGGCTGCTCGGGGACGCTGCGGAAAGCCGTAGGAGGCTTCAGAAGTCCGGACGGCTCAAGATCGTCTCGTGATACGTCCCGCCGCGACTCATCCCGAGCAACGCGGCCACGGGTCGCTTCGTCAATGCGGTGGCGATCGCGTCGCCGATGCGGGGCGAGAGCGCCTCTCCGAGCAGCAGCATGTTCGCGGTCCGGGGCAGCACGACCCGTTGTTTCCCGCGTCGGACCGCAGCCACCACGGCTCGCGCGACGGCCTCCGGCGGCAGCGGCGTCATGTGCCGGAACGGGGGCGGCATTTCGGTCTCGTCCGCCTCCCTGAGAAGGTCGGTCGCGGTGAGCGCCGGATGGATGGCCGAGACGCGGATGCCGTGGCCGGCCACCTCCTGACGGAGACTGTCGGAGAACGCGGAGACGGCGTGCATCACGATCGCGTACGAGCCGAAGCGGGCGAACGCCTTGCGCCCCATGACGGATGACATGTTGACGATCGTGCCCGCCCCCTGGCGTCGGAGGATCGGGAGCACGCGCTGCGTCACGTTGATCATGCCGAAGAGGCTCGCCCGCAGCGTCAGGCGGACGTCTTCCGCGAACCCCGCCGATTCGACAGTGCCCACCTTGCCGATGCCGGCGTTGTTCACCAGCACGTCGATGCGCCCGAACCGGCTCACCGCGGCGTCGACCAGAGCTTCCACGGCATCGTGCGACGTCACGTCGGTGGGTACCGGCAATGCTTCCGAGCCCAGCGCGCGGACCTCGTCCGCCACTTGGGCGAGACGGTCGGCCGAGCGGGCGGCGAGAACCAGTCGTGCACTTTCCCTGGCGAAGGCCAGTGCGACGGCTCGGCCGATGCCACGCGAGGCCCCCGTGACCAGGACCACCTTGTTTGCGAAGGACGCAGTCATCTTTCTCTCCTGTTTGTTGTACATACAACATTTGGGCCGCCTTCAGCCCCGGACGCCCCGGTTCGGCTAAGCGCCCGGTGCGTACCCCAGGCCGCTCGCGATCGCGTGGACCGCGTCCACGCCCGTCGTCCCAAGCAGTTCCGCGGCCTCGCGCTGGGCCTTCCGCCACTCGGGCATCACGGACTCGACCTTGGCCTTGCCGGCGGGGGTGAGCGCCACCTCCCGCATCCCTTTGGCGTCGGACGACAGGGCCTCGATCCAGCCGTGCTTCAGCAGGAGGGTCAGATTCCGGCTGACCGTCGACCTCTCCAGTTGCAGCACCTCGCCGAGCCTTGACGGTCGGCAAGGGCCGGTCTTCCCCAAGGCGGCCAGCAGGTTGACCTGGGCAATGGTCAATCCGTGTCCAGCGAGGGCGCCGTCGTAGAGGCCCGTGAGAGCCCGGCCGATCAGCCGGATCCGCACCGCCAGACAGCCGTCCACGATCTCGTCGATGGAAGAGGTGCTCACTTCTTCAGTGTTGTATATGCACCTACGAGACGCAAGGCGATCGGGACGACGGCCACCCCGGGGGAGCGCGTCCAGGGGCGCGCTCAGTTCGGCGCGACCGGACGGAGGCGGCGGAGCAGATCGACACGGCCGGTGACGGACAGACCGAGTTCGACGGCACGGTCGAGATCGACCAGGCCGCCGAGCAGGCCGAGGACCGCGCGAGGCGGCCCGTCCAGAACGATGTCCGGGTCGGCGGCCCGGCCGAGCCGGGTGTGGACCTGCCCGCCCCGCAACTCGACGACGGCAGCCTCGCCGGCGGCGACGAGCTGGATGACCGCGGGCGGGGCGTCCGGATCGGCGTCGACGGTGAACCACTCCGACGCGTAGGCCAGCCACCGCGCCTGGAACGTGTCGTCCGGCCGCTCCTCTGCCATGAACCGCATCCCCCACAATCCGAGTGCCTTCAGCACCGGTTCCACGGCCCGGCCGGTCTCGCTCAGCTCGTACAGGACGGTGGCGACCGGCGGTGGTGCGTCCTCGCGGGTGATCAACCCGGCGGCCTCCAGTTCCTTGAGGCGGGTGGACAGCAGGTTCGGCGCGATGCCCGGCAGCCCGTTCCTGAGGTCGGTGAAGCGGCACGGGCCCCGCAGCAGCAGCTCCCGGACGATCAGCAGCGTCCAGCGGTCCCCGACCACGTCGAGGGCCCGGGCGATCGAACAGTACTGGCCATAGCTCCGCATGCGCCCAGCATAGCGCAGGAGTTAAAGCAGTTGGTAGAAAAACTCAACTGCATGTGTCTATTCTTCAACCGTGACCACTTCTGCCCGTATGGCTCGTGTGCCATCGAAACCGCTCGTCCTCGCCGCCCTCCTCCTCGCCTCTTTCGTGATCAATCTCGACACCACCCTCGTCAATGTGGCGCTGCCGACGCTGACGCGTGAACTGGGCACGTCCACCTCGCAGTTGCAGTGGGTAGTGGACGCCTACAACCTCGTGTTCGCCGCTCTGCTGCTGACCTCGGGGAGTCTGTCGGACCGGTTCGGCCGCAAGGGCATGCTCATGGCCGGGCTGCTGGTGTTCGGCGCGGCCAGCTTCGTCGGCGGGTTCGCCGGTACCTCGGCGGAGCTGATCTCGGCCCGGGCCGTGATGGGTCTGGGCGCCGCGATGACGTTCCCAGCCACGCTGGCGCTACTCACCGGCGTGTTCACCAGCCGCAAGGAGCGGGCTCTGTCCATCGGCCTGTGGGGCGCGACGGCCGGTGTGGCCATCGCGCTGGGACCGATCGTGGGCGGCTTCCTGCTGGAGCGCTACAGCTGGTCGAGCGTCTTCTACGTCCTCGGCCCGGTCTCCCTGGCCGTCGTAGCCCTGGTGGCCCGGTTCGTCCCCAGGTCTCGGAACCCGGTCCACCACCGCCTGGACCACCTGGGCCTCGTGCTGTCCGCCGGCTTCATGGGGCTGCTGGTCTACACGATCATCGAGGCTCCGGACCGCGGCTGGTCATCGGCGGCGTCGCTCGGTGGTTTCGCGGGTGCCGTGTTCCTGCTCGCCGCGTTCGTTCTCGGCGAGCGCCGAGCCGCCGAACCGATGCTCGACGTGCGGCTCTTCCAGGACATGCGCTTCAGCGCCGCCAGCGTCGCGGTCACCGTCGCGTTCTTCACCCTGCTCGGGTTCATCTTCCTGATCACGCAGTACTTCCAGTTCGTCCGGACCTACAGCCCGCTGTCGACGGGCGTCCACCTGCTCCCGGTCGCCGTGTCGGTCGCCGCCGGATCGACCGTCGGGACGCGGCTGGCGGTCCGGATCGGCACCAAGGCGGTCGTCACCGCCGGACTGGCCCTCCAGGCGGCCTTCTACTTCTGGGCCGCCGGCACCCTCTCCCCGACCCTCGGCTACGGGACCATCGCCGCCCAGATGGTCGTCTACGGCCTGGGCATGGGCTTGACCTCCGCCCCCGCCACCGAGTCCATCATGGGCGCGGTCCCCGTCGACAAGGCCGGCGTCGGCTCCGCCGTCAACGACTCCACCCGCCTGCTGGGCGGCACCCTCGGTGTCGCGGTCATCGGCAGCGTGTACGCCACCTTGTACGGCTCCCGGCTCACCGGCTCCCTCCCAGCGGCGCTGCCCTCCGCTCAGACGGACCTCGCCCACCAGTCCGTCGGAGCGGCCTTCGGCGTCGCCGGCCGGCTCGCCGCCCACGGCCAGGCCCCCCTGGCCGGTGTCGTACGGGATGCCGCGATCGGCGCCTTCGACCACGGACTCGGCGTCGGCTGCGTCGTCGCCGGACTCGTGGCGCTCGGCGGCGCGCTGCTCGCCGCCGTCTTCTTGCCGGCCCAGCCGCCCCGGCAGCCCGTATCGGAACCCCGTCCGACCGGGTCCACGGTCTCCGCCGCCGGCTGGTAGCCACCGCGAACCCACGAGAACCGAAAGGTATGGGCATGATCCACGACGAAGGACTGTTCCTGATCACCGGTGCCACCGGGAAGACCGGCAGGCACGCCACCAAGCGGCTCCTGGAAAGCGGGCACCGCGTCCGGGCGATGGTGCACCGGCCGGACGAACGCTCCGCCGCGCTGGCCGACGTCGGCGCGGAGATCGTCGTCGCCGACTTCCGCGACCTCGACGGTATGGCTACGGCCCTGCGGGGCGTCTCCGGCGCCTACTTCTGCTACCCGATCCTCCCGGGCCTGGTGGAGGCGACCGCCGGCTTCGCCCAGGTGGCCACCGAGGCCGGAGTCCGGTCCGTGGTCAACATGTCGCAGATCTCCGCCCGCCGCGACGCGGGCAGCGACGCGGCTCGCCAGCACTGGCTGTCCGAACGCCTCCTGGACCGGACCGGCCTGATCACCACCCACCTGCGCCCCACGTTCTTCGCCGAGTGGCTGAAGGTGTGGTGGGAGAACCGGGAGGGCGAGGGGTACCTGCGGCTGCCGTTCGGCGAGGGACGTCACGCCCCGATCGCGGTGGCCGACCAGGCCCGGGTGATCGCCGCCGTTTTGACCGACCCGGAACCACACGACCGCGCGATCTACCCCCTGCACGGGCCAGTCGAGCACGACCACCATGAGATCGCCGAGGCGATGGCCGACATACTCGGCTTCCCGGTGCACTACGACCCGATCAGCATCAAGGAGTTCACCTCGGCCATGCGCGAGCGCGGGCTGCCCGAACACCTCGTGCAGCACCTCGGCAACGTCGCCGTCGACTATCGCGACGGCGTCTTCGCCGGCACGAACGACATCGTCGAGAGAATCGGCGGGCACGCCCCGCTGACGGTACGGCAGTTCGTCGACGCCGACCGGTCGTCCTTCGACACCAGCGGCCCCTACCACGTTCCCGCGCCTGGCACGGACGGCGGACCGAAGTGACCGCGATGGTCCACGTGCCCGCCTATCTCTGGGCGCTCGTCCTCGCCGGAACCGTCGGCATCACGGCGCTGACCGGCTTCGTGCTGTACCGCGGAGCGCTGCTTGCCGGCTCGGGCGGGCGCGGCGCGGTGCGGCTCGGCGTGGGATCGGTGCTGCTGATCGGCGGCTGGTTCACGGTCAGCGGGGTGATCGCCGGGCAGGGCGGATACCTCTCCGGCCCCGGCCGACTGCCCGCGCTGCCGTTCGCGTTCGCCGGCGCGCTGGTCGCCATGGTGGCCGCCACCCTGCTCCCCCTGGTCGCCCGCGCCCTGGCCGCGCCGGGCATGCTCAGCCGCCTCGAACTGCCGCACGCCTTCCGCGTGGTCGGGGCGGCGTTCCTGATCATGATGGCTCTCGGCCACCTGCCCGCCCTCTTCGCGGTTCCGGCCGGCGTCGGCGACATCCTGACCGGCATCGCGGCACCCTTCGTCGCACGCCGTGTCGCGAAGGGCGGGGGCCACCGGGTCGCGCTGTGGTTCAACGCGTTCGGCATGGCCGATCTCATCGCGGCGCTGACCCTCGCGATCCTCACCGGCCTGCACGCCTTCAGCGTGTCCCCGTCCTCGAAGGCGATCACCGAGTTGCCGCTCGCCCTGATTCCCACGGCCGCCGTCCCGCTGCTGTTCACGCTGCACATCACGTCCGTGCGGCGCCTGCTGGCCGTCGAGCGGAAGCGAAGGAGCACGCTAGGCGGCGCCGGCCTCGGCGCCCCATCTCTCACTACGGTCCTGCCGCTCGCCGGCGGACCCGTTCACCATCTCGGAAGGCAAGGAGAGAAGTAGATGAAGACCCTGGTGGTCGGCGCCGGCGCGGTCGGCGGATTCGTGGGAGGACGGCTACTCCAGGCGGGACGCGAGGTGGACTTCCTGGTCCGCCCGGCCCGCGCCGAGCGGCTCCGACAGCGTGGCCTGCGCATCGTCGAAGGCGACCGCTCCGAGGTGATCGAAGCGACCACGGTCACCGCCGACGTCCTGAAGGACCCCTACGACTTGGTGCTGCTGGCGGTGAAGGCGGACGCGCTGCCCGCCGCCGTCGAGGATGTCGCGCCGGCGGTCAGCCCGGACACCGTGCTGGTCCCGTTCCTCAACGGCATGGCACACCTGGACACGCTCACCGAGCACTTCGGTGACAGGGTCCTCGGCGGCGTGCTCAAGATCGGAACGATCCTCGACGACAACGGCGACATCCGCCAGTTGGTGCCCGGCGGACAACTTGAGGTCGGCGAACTCGACGGCGACCGCACCGCCCGGGTGGACGCGGTGGCCGACACCCTGGCCATCCCGGGCTTCACCGTCACCGTGGTGTCCGACATCGTCGACAGGATGTGGCGGAAGTGGGTCATGATCGCCACGGTCGGGGCGGTCACCTCCCTGGCCCGCGGCACCATCGGGGACGTCGCCGCCGTCACCGACGGTGCGGAGTTCGCCGCCGCCACCCTCGATGAGGCGGCCGCAGTCGCCGCAGCCGCCCGACACGGGCTGGGCGAAGCCGCCCACACCGAACTGCGGAACCTGGTGACGGCGTCCGGCTTCCCCATGACCTCCTCCCTCTCCCGCGACCTGGCCGCCGGCCGCCCGACCGAGGTAGAGAACGTGCTGGGCGACCTGATCCTGCGCGGCCGGGCCGCCGGCATCCCGGTGCCCCGTCTGGAGGCCGCGGCCCTGACACTGCGCGTCCATGGCCTTCGACAGGCTGCCGAACACCCTCGGTGACCTGCCCGTATCCACCGTCCCGGCGTACTCCCCCCGGATCCCGATGTTGTCGACGGCCGCCGTTCGGCAGGTGCTCGGCGTGGGCCGGGACGCCTGCCGGAGCGTCCGGGGGGACGATCACGGTGCCGGAGATGCGCGGTTCGCGGGTCCGAGGTCGCCGACTACGTGGCGGGCGGCGTGGGGGAGTGGGGCGGAGCCATCCGAATCGGCTCCGCGCGCGACAACTGGACAGCCGTCCCAAGCTGGTCGATCCGCAGCATTGGGCAGTGTCGGTCTGCCCCGCTGCTCCAGGGAGTGTCCAGATACGTGTCGATGTGATGCCGTACGAACGGTGACAGCCGAGCGACGTCCTCCTCGCGCACCTGGTGCCCGCCGGCGCGCGGCTGGTCGAGGGCGGCGTTCCTGTAGCGGGTGGTGAACAGCACTGCCGCGTTCGTTGGTCCATCGGTCAGCCGAAGCCCCTGACCGCAACACGCCTTCGACACCAGTCGCAACAGGTCGAAGGCCATGTGATGGGCGGGCCACCGCTCGGCGAGCCGGACCGCGCCGGTGCCTCGCCGATCGCGCCGGACCCGATGCTCGCGGCCCCCGTAGCCTCGGAGACGGAGATCGGGCCGCGCGAGGAAGTCGCGGCCGCTGCCATGCTGCTGGAGGAGCCGCTGCCGCACTGCCGCCCGGAGACGACGAGACTGAGGCGGAGATGCGGCGGCTGCCGGCCACCCGCTACGACACTGTCCGTTTGCTCTTCGGAGCGGGTGCAGGGAGCTGTCAGATCGTGGCTGGCGTCGCCCTCACCCTCTGCTTGAGGGCGACGCACAGCCGGCTTCAGACGACCAGAACCCGGCGCCCGCGCGTGTGGCCGGCCTGGCTGTCGATGTGTGCCGCCGGAGCCTCGGCGAGCGTGTATGACTTCTCGACCGGGATGTGGAGCTTTCCTCGCGAGATGAGGCTGACGGCCTCGGCGAGGGCTTCCGGCATGCTCCCGGCCACGCCGGAGAACCGGACACCGAACTCCGGCGCCTTGAGATCGGCGATGGAGATCACCCTCTGCGCATCCCCGGTCAGTTCGACGAGCTCGCGGACCACGCCCGAGCCGGCCAGGTCGAGAGCCGCGTCGACATGGCCGAGCTCCCGCACCCGCTCGACCCAGCCGTCGCCGTATGTCGTGGCGACGGCACCCAAGCTCCGCAGGTAGTCCTGGTTCGCGGCCCCAGCCGTTCCGATCACCTTGATGCCGCGGTCACGGGCGATTTGCAGCACCGCCGATCCGACTCCCCCGGACGCGCCGCTGACCAGCAATGTCTCCCCGGACTGCACACCGACCTCGCGGATGACGCGCAGCGCGGTCTCCACCACGGAGGGGTACCCGGCTGCCTCTTCGAACGTCAGCCCCTCGGGCATACGGGCCCAGGCCGACAGCACCGCGAACTCGGCGTACGTGCTCGAACCTTCGCCGAACACGCGGTCGCCGACCTCGACCCCTTCGACGCCCTCACCGACCTCGTCCACCACCCCGGAGGCGTCCAGCCCGACTCCGGAGGGCAACTCGATCGGATGGGCCCCCAGGACCTGGCCTTCCCGGATCCTCCAGTCGACGGGGTTCACGCCCGCCGCCCGCACGGCGATGCGTATCTGGCCGGGGCCCGCGTGGGGCTCCTCGGCATCCAGGAGTTGCAGGACGTCAGGACCGCCGAACTCGGCGAAGCTCACCTTCTTCATGAGGCGACCGTAGCCCTAACGGATAGTGTTTTGTAACTGTTCCAGATTCACACCTGATAGTGTGAGACGCATGACCGTGCCGACCGGACGACGTGAGCGCAAGAAGGCCGCGACCCGCCAGAAGATCGCTGACGCCGCCCTGCGACTCTTCCTGGAACGCGGGTACGACGCGGTAGGCATCCGGGACGTGGCTGCCGAGGCCGACGTGGCCGTCACCACGCTCTTCTCCCACTTCGCCTCGAAAGAGGCCCTGGTGTTCGAGCAGGACGAAGACTTCGAGCAACGCCTCACGCGGGCAGTCACCGACCGGGCGCCGCACGAACCGCTGATCCCCGCGCTGCGCCGCGAGATCCAGGCCCTGGTGCGCCACTGCACGGCGGACGGCGCCGCCCCCATCTGGCGCATGATCGACGCGTCACCTGCCCTGCGGGACTACGAGGAGTCGATGAGACTGCGCCACGCGGAGTCGCTGGCCACGGCCATCGCCGCCGATCCCGGCCTGTCACGGACCCCAACGGCCTGCCGGGCGATCGCGAGGTTCGTGATCGACGCCTATTCGCTGGCCCGTGCGGCGGCCGATCCGAAAGCCACGGTGGACGAGATCTTCCAGATGATCGAGGCGGCCTGGGAGGTCACCTGCCCGTCCGCACACGCCACCGGCAGGGACGGATCGTAGTCGGGATTCGGCCCGCCCGGCCCCGTTTCGCCGAACACCAGTAGCAGAGCGGACCATGAGCACAGCGGCTCTTCGACCGGCTCGAACGGCAAGTGCGTACGCGCTGGAGAAGGCCGCGCTGGAGGAGCTGCACAACCGGCGGCCGGACCGTACCCCGTCGACCTCGCGCCCACACTGGAGTGACAGATCCCCGCGGCGTCTGAGGATCTCCTGGTCACATACGTGCCCTTCCGCTGTGACTGCTGTGGCCGTGCAGGGGCTCGGTGCCAGACCGGTGGCGGAGCCCGAGGCTGATCAGCGCGGTGATCGTGAAGGCGGCGACCTGGTAGAGCATGGCGTGCCTGAACGCGGTGTCCGCGTCGGCGGCGGGGGCGTAGTAGGCGAGACCGGCCGCGGTCACTCCGATGGATCCGCCGAGCTGCTGTGCTGTGGGCAGCAGTCCGGAGACCGAGCCGGCGGCGGGGCCCCGCACCTCGGCCAGGACCAGGGTGAACACCGACGCGGTGAAGGCGCCGAACGCGGCCCCGCCGGCGGCCAGCACGGGCAGTGCCGCCTGGCGTCCCGCCGCCGAGCCGACGAGCGGGGCCAGCGCCAGGCACATCCCGGCCAGCACCAGGGACGCGACGGTGAGAACCGTCGGCCCGTAGCGGCGGGTGAGAGCGGGCGCGGCTCTGCTGCCGCCGACGGCGGCGGCGGCGAACGGTGCCGACGTCAGCGCGGCCGACAGGGCCGAGTACCCGACGGCGGACTGAAGGTGGAGGAAGAGCAGGTAGGTGAAGGAAGGCACGCCCGTGTTGAACGCGAACACCAGCAACGTGCCCCGGCGCGCCGACCGGTCACGCAGCACCGCGGGATGAATCAGCGGGTCAGGCCGGTGCGGGAGGCCCCGGACGAAGTGGGCGAGGGCGGCCACGGCCACGGCGAAACCGGCCCACGTCCACCAGGGCCAGCCTGCTTCCCGTCCCAGGGCCAGGGGCAGGACCAGCGCGCCGGCTCCCACGGTGACCAGCAGCGCACCCAGCTTGTCGACGCGGAGTCCGTCCGCGCCGCGGGTGCGGGGCAGCGCGGTCGCTCCGGCCAGCGAGGCGAGCGTCACCGGCACGGTGAGGAGCATCACCGGTCGCCAGCCGAGGCCGAAGAGATCGGCACGGAGGACGAGGCCGCCGATCAGGGGCCCGGCCAGTGACGCGAGGGCCATGGTGGCGCCGTACGAGCCGAGGGCGCGCGGTCGGCGCGCCGCGGGGGTGGCGGTCTGGATGAGGGAGAGGACCTGGGGGGCGACCAGGCCGCTGCCTGAGCCCTGCACCAGCCGGGCCGTGATCAGCGACGCGGCGTCGGGGGCGCACGCGCCGGCCACCGAGCCCGCGGTGAAGACCACGGTGCCCGCCACGAACAGCCGGCGATAGCCGTACCGGTCACCCAGCCGTGCGGCGGGGATGAGCAGGCACGCGTACGTCAGGGTGTATCCGGCGAGGACCAGTTGCACGGCGCCCGGACCGGCGCCCAGACCGGCCTGGATCGCCGGCGTGGCGACCTGGGCGACAGTGACGTTGAGCAGCTGCACGAAAGTGGCGCTGAGCACCACCGGCAGCACGAGGCGTCCGTCGCTCACGGCAGCAGGGCCGCGGCGAGCTCACGGGGCCGGGCGGCGAACGGGCTGTGGCTGCCCGGGAGGGTGCGCACGGTGAACGGGTTCCCGGGCATGGCCCGGTCGGCTTCCGCGATCATCAGATCCTGCACGGCCGCCGGCAGCGCCCGGTCGTCCGCGCAGCGCAGGAAGGTCCGCGGGACGCGCCCCCACCGGCCCGGGGTCACGATGACCGGGGTGGTGGGGATCGCAAGCGGCAGATCGGGGCTCAGCGCCGAGCGCCAGCGGTCGAAGCGGTCCAAGGGAATGTCGTGGTAGTAGGTCTGCCGCAGTTCCTCGACGTAGGCGGGATCCTGTGAGAGCGGGTTGATCCGTACGGCGCCCAGTTCCCCGGGATCGCCCAGGGCGAGGCTCTGGCCTCGTGCCGTGGCGTTCTCGGGCGAGCCGAGATAGTCCATGAACCGGGGCCGTCCGGCGGGCACGAAGGCCGAGAGGTAGACGATCTCGTCGACGAGTTCGGGTGCGCGCTCGGCGGCCAGCGACGCGGGGCCGCCGCCCGCGCTGTGCGCGACGAGCACGACACGACGGTGGTGGCGGCCTTGGCGCAGCGTCTCCAGTACGGCCTCGGCGCTGTCGTCCATCGTCACGGTGGCCAGCGCGGACCTCTCGGTCGACAGGCCCGGCTGGCTGGGCCGGAGGTATCCGCCGGGCAGGGGCGCGTCGAAGCCGTGTCCCGGCAGGTCGACGGCGATGCTCGCGGCACCGAGTGCGGCGAGTGCGCGCTGCGTCGCCGCCCACTGCCCGGAGCCGTGCCAGGCCCCGTGCACGAAGACGAAGACGGTGTCCGTGGAGGAAAGGTCAGTCATGACCGCATTCCACGCAACCCGGTCCCGACCATCCAGTGAAAGATCTGGCAAGCTGGCCGGTGATACTTCTGAGATATGACCGGAAGGCTGGCATGGAGGCGCGGCACCTGCGGTACGCACTGACCCTCGCCGAGCACGCGCACTTCGGCCGGGCAGCCGGTGCGCTGGGCATCGCGCAGCCCCCGCTGTCCAAGCAGATCGCCGACCTCGAACGGGAAGTGGGCACCCGCCTGTTCGATCGCACCCGCCAGGGGGTGTTCCCGACGGCTGCGGGCGCGGCCTTCCTCTCCCGTGCGCGCAGGGCGCTCGACGAGATCACGGCGGCCTCGGTCGACGCGGCCAGGGCAGCACGCGGCGAGACGGGCCGGCTGCGCCTGGGGTTCATCGCCTCGGCGCTGCTCGAACCCCTGCCGGACGTCCTGAGCCGGTTCGGCCGTGAACGGCCCGAGGTACGGCTGGAACTGCACGAGATGGCGACCAACCGCAGCACGGCCGCGCTCGTCGCCGGCGAACTGGACGTGGCGATCGGCCTCGGCCGGCCACGGGGCGTCGGAGCCGAGCAGTTGGTATCGGTCCCGATCGGACATGACCACCTGGTCGCGGTCGTGAGCAGTACGCACCCGTACGCGGGCCAGTCTTCGGTGCACGTGGAGCAGCTGCGGCGACAGCCGCTGATCGTGGCGCCGGGCGAGGACGAGCCCGCCGTCGTCGCTGGACTGCGGACCCTGCTGGGCAAGGACTCCCCGGCGCTCTCCGGCGCGACCGTCGCGAGGGACGTCCACACCATCATCGGTCTCGCCGCCTGCGGGGTGGGAGTCGGTCTGGGACCCTCCCGCATGCTGACCGCTCCACGACGGGGCACGTGGTTCTGCGAGGTGACCCCGCGCACGCCTCTGCCCGATCTGATCCTGTCCTTCCGCGCGCGGGACCGTTCCCCGGCACTGAACGCCTTCCTCGACACCATCCGCAAGAACTGCCCCGAGGTCGGTGCCGCGCTCGACCACCGGCTCGGCCCACTCGGACCACAGGAAGAAGGCGACCGCGCCGCGACCCCTACCTGACTCGGCCTCGCAGGACGAGTGGGAGCCGGTGTGGCGCGGCCCGGGGCCGGCCCTGTGACCGGCCCCGGGCCGCGCTTGCGGTGTGCGTCGGTATCGCGCCAGCGGATACGGAGAGCGGGTCGTGGCCCATGGAGTCGACAAGCATGGCGTGCCCGGCCGTGAGCGGTCGCATCAGGCGCGGTGGGTTCCGGGTCGGCCCCGGGCGGCAGCGGCCCCGGCCCCGGCCTCTGCGGTCAGGCGTTCAGGTCGGGCACGCTCGTGCCCCGCTGGTCGCGCCAGGTGGTGTCCGACAGGTCGACGTCGGTGCTGCGGCTGAGCGCCTCCCATTGCTCGTCGATTTCCAGGCGCCGGCGCCACGCCGCGCGCCCGAACTCGAAGGCGTCGCTGCCGGCGAGCAGCCGCAGCGGCGGCTCCTCCAGTTCGGCGACCTCCAGGACGAGGCGCGCCACCTTGACGGGGTCGCCGTTGGCGACCTTCTCGAAGCCCTCCATCGCGCGGGCAGAAGCTCCGACCGACTGTGCGTAGGGCTCGCTGACCGGCGGGGTCTGCATGGAGGCGCCGGCCCAGTCCGTCCGCATTCCTCCGGGCTCCAGAACGGTGACCTTGATGCCCAGCGGTGCGACCTCGGCGGCCAGGGCCTCGCTGAAGCCGCCGACGGCCCACTTCGCAGACTGGTACGCCGTCATCCCCGGGCTGCCGATCCGGCCGCCCAGGGAGGAGATCTGGATGATCCGTCCGCCGCCCTGTCGGCGCAGCAGCGGCACGGCGGCCTTGGTCACGTGGACCGTGCCGAAGAAGTTGGTCTCCACCTGCCGACGGAACACCTCCAAGGTGGTGTCCTCCAGCGCGACCCGGTCGCCTTGGCCGGCGTTGTTGACGACGACGTCGAGGCGGCCGAAGGCGGCGTGTCCGTTCTCCACGGCGGCCTGTGCCGCGGCGGCGTCGGTGACGTCGAGAGGCTCGACGTGGACGCTCTCGCCGTACCTGGCGACCAGGTTGTCGAGCGTGCCGACGCGGCGGGCGGTCGCGACGACGCGGTGCCCGGCACCCAGGGCCTCCTCGACGATCGCCCGTCCCAGACCGCGCGAGGCCCCGGTGACGAAGAAGACCGAGCTCATGATGTTCCTCCTGTAACGCAATGGGCATGCGTTATCAGTCCAACAGGGGAACGAAGATATGTCAAAGGGCTTGCGTTAGCCTGGTCCGGTGGAAGAGATCCGACGACGAGCACGGTCCGCCGAAGCGAAGCAGGAACGACGGCACGCGCTCCTCACCGCCGCCACCGAACTCGGCCTGGCACACGGCGTGCGCGAGGTGACGCTCACCGCGGTCACCAGCCACATCGGGCTGCACCCCTCCGCGCTGCGCCGCTACTTCGAGTCGCGCGAGGAACTGCTCCTCGAACTCGCCGAGCACGGCTGGGGCCAGTGGTGCGCCGGTCTCCTCGACGCCCTGGCCGAGGCCTCGCCGCGGACCGCCCGCGAGGTCGCCCAGGCGGTCGCGGCCTCGCTGGAGCGGCTGCCGCTGTTCTGCGATCTGCTCACCCACGTCGTGCTCAGCCTCGAAGGCGCGGTACGCCTCGACCGGGCACGCCGCTACAAGACGGCGGCCACCGAGGCGTACGACGAGATGACCGACGCGCTGGTGGCGACCGAAGCGGGACTCGATCCCGACGGGGCACGCACCGTGCTCACGGTCGCCATGAGCACCGCCGCCTACCTCTACCAGCTCAGCCGCCCCAGCCCCACCCTGCGGCAGCTCTACGAGCAGGAGCCGCGATGGGCCCACGACGCGCTGCGCTTCCGTGAGCAGCTCGCCGGGATACTCCAGACCGTGGTGTCGGGAGCGCAGCACACCCGCAGCACCCCACCCGGCGCGTGGCCCCACGTGGACCGGTGAGGGTGGGCGGCACGAACCGGCGAAGGGCCGTGGGTGTCCGCGGCAGGGGTTCCCTGTCCCGCCCCGCACGGTCGCTCCACCACCCCGGGCAGCGCGGGCAAGGCTCCTGCCGGTACGGCCGTTGCCCCGGCCGGCCCTTGGCCCGCCGCGGTGACCGCCGGCGCGGGGGCCGGCCGTCAGGCGACCGTGGACGTCGTCTCCGTCCCGGCGGACGGCAGGGCGGGGTCACGGCGTGGGCGCGGGACGAGCACGAGCCGGCCGGGTGACCGACCCCCTGATCGATCGGGTGACAACCGGACAACTCGGTGCTCAACGCTTGGCTGTCTCACGTCCGCGTGGACGGCGTGCGGTGGGCGGTGGCCGGGGCCTTCGTGGTGCGGGCCTGCTGCTGGGGCGGTGTGTGGCTCCTGCCGTCCGGGACGCCCATTGTCAGTGTGGTCAGCTGAACGTGTTGCAACTGGCGACGCGGCCGGAGCGGTAGCCGGTGGAGAACCATTGCTGACGCTGGCTCGCGGAGCCGTGGGTCCAGGTGTCGGGTGTGACCTTGCCCTGGTAGCGCTGCTGGATACGGTCGTCTCCGACGGCGGCGGCCGCGTCCAGCCCGCGGTTGATGTCGTCCTTCGTCAAGTCGGTGATCAGTGGCTTACCGCTCTTGGGGTCAGGGGTGGTGGTGGCGTGGTGGGCCCACACTCCGGCGTAGCAGTCCGCCTGCAACTCAAGTTTCACCGAGCCGCTGTTCTGGCCCTTTCCGCTGCCGCGGGAGATCGTTCCGCTGAGGTCCTGGAAGTGGTGGCCGTATTCGTGCGCAATGACGTAGGCCTCGGCGAACGGGCCGCCCTTGGCGCCGAACTTGCTGCTCAAGTCGTTGAAGAAGCCGAGGTCGAGATAGACCTTGTCATCGGCGGAGCAGTAGAAGGGACCGACGTCGGAAGTCGCGTTCCCGCAGCCGGTGTTCACACTGCCGGTGAACAGGAACGTCGGGGCCTGCTGGTAGGGCTTGCCGGCGGCTGTCTCCGTCTGCTTCCAGAACGCCTGCACGCTGTCGACCACGGCGACGATCCGGCACTCCTCCTTGCGGTTGGCGTCAGCACCGGTCCGGCAGTCCGCCGCGAGGTCCGCGACTGACTTGCCGGACGAGGACGAGTCGCTGCTGCCCGAGCCGAACATGCCCGGGTCGACACCCAAGAGCACGGACGCGACCAGCACCACGAGCCCGACCAGCCCCCCGCCGATGGTCTTCCCGCCGCCCGGGATCCCGCCCAGCGCACCTCCCCGACCATCCTCGACCTCGGACGTGTCCAGAGCAGCATCGTCGTCGAATTGCATACGTTGACCTCCCTCAAGCAGCGCGCCGGACCGCCCCGCGTCGTCCCGCTCGCCTACCCCGTACGAGGACATCCCCATCCCGTCCTCTTTCTGCTCCGCGTCTCGAAGGAGCCGGCGGGCGATCCGCGACGCCGCTCCGTGGGCGAACGGCGGACCGCGGTGCGCGGTGACGGCCCCTCCATGCCGTCGACCGCGCAGCGAGCGGGCCCCGCAAGCCACCGTGGCCCTGGAAGGGGACGGCACGGTCATCGCCCAGGCCCGGCGCCTGGCCGCCGACCTCCACACCCGCGTCCAGGCCGACCACGGCCTGCCGGTCTCTCAGCGCGCCATGGACCTGACCCAATTGGCGGTCAGCGAGCTGGTCACCCACGCCCGCAAGTACGCTCCCGGCCCGTCCTGCTGGACCTGCGAATCACCGGGGACACGGTCGAGGTCGTGGTCTGGGGCGCATCGAGGACTGGCCGCCGGGCCCGCCTCACCGCGAACGCGCTGCGCCGCTGCGGCCCAGGTGTGGTGGCCAGGGATGGTGTGCGGGTGGTTCGGGGGCGGGGCGTCCGATCCGGTCGGGCGGGGTTCGGGACGGGGGCCAGTGGCGGCCGTCCCGCTTGCCACCGACCGCGTCGAGGAGGGTGTCCTCGGACATCTGCCGGGCGGGGTGCAGCGGATGACGAGGGTGTCGGCCAGGCCGTGGTCGAGTGGCGCAGGTGTGCGCCGGGCTGGCGGTGGTAGTTGGCCAGGGCGTAGTCGGCGCAGTCCAGGAGCAGGTCGCAGGCCCATGGGCGACTCCCTCGGCCGACGGGGCGCCGCGACGACGGCGAAGCGGCACCGGGGCGCGGTCGCCGGCCACCGGCCGGGTCACGGTGAGCGGTGCGGGTGGCCGTGCCCGGGGTGGAGCTGGAGGTGACCGTCGGCCACCTGGAGAAGCCCGTGGCCAACGCCCCTACCACGCCTCGGGCTCGGCGCCCCTCCTGCGAGCAGGGCCCGGCCCCTTCTCGTGCTCGCTGCCGCCGGGGACGTCTACGCGGTCGGGTGACTTGAAACCCGGGATCGGGGAACCGGAAGAGATGCCCTGCCCCATAAGGGGAGGGCCGGGTCAGGACGCCCGGCTCCCTCATCGGAAGAAGGACCATG
This sequence comes from Streptomyces corchorusii, assembly GCF_001514055.1. Classification (NCBI taxonomy): domain Bacteria; kingdom Bacillati; phylum Actinomycetota; class Actinomycetes; order Kitasatosporales; family Streptomycetaceae; genus Streptomyces; species Streptomyces corchorusii. Next base: position 130,321 of record NZ_KQ948366.1, read on the forward strand.
ATGGCGCACGAAGACGACGGTGGGCAGGCCGTGCCGAACACCCCGGGCATGCGCTCCGACGGCGACGGCGTCACACGCCGCCGTCCGCTGCGCGAGCGGCACGTCGAGGAGACGGTCGAGGTCGCGGTGCCGGTCCGCACGGCCTACAACCAGTGGACGCAATTCAAGACGTTCCCACGCTTCTCGACCGTGGTGCGCGACGTCGAGCAGATCAGGCCTGCCGTCACCGCGTGGACCATCGGCTACGGCCCCCTGCGTCACCGTTTCGCGGTCGAGATCGTGGAACAGGACCCTGACGCCTACCTGGCCTGGCGCGGCCTGGAGCAGCACCCCACCCACCAGGGCGAGGTCGAGTTCAGGCCGACGGAGTCCGGTGGCACCGCGATCACCGTCCGGATGCTCCTCCAACCGCAGGGAGCCGCGTCGGTCCTCACCCGCTCGTCCAGGCTCGTAGGACTGACCGTGCGACTGGTGCGCGGGGAACTGGTGAGCTTCAAGCACTTCATCGAAGGGCTCGGTCAGGAGGGCGGTGCCTGGCGCGGCACCATCCGCAACGGCCGGGTCCAGCACGACAATCCGGAACCGCCCAGGAGCCGTGTCGCCCAGTGGCCCGTCGGCTGACCCGCGTACCGCACACGGCAAGAGAAAGGCCAAGCGATGCAGAACCCGCCCGGTGAGGAGCCGGAGACCTCCCTCTCCGTGACACCGCCGAAGAAGTGGGCGGCCGGGGTTCCCGCCGTCGTGCACGCGCTGGAGTACTCCCTGGAGCAGACCTCCCCACGCAAGACCGGGGTCGACCTGCTCACCATGAACCAGGTGGGCGGGGTCGACTGCCCCGGCTGCGCGTGGGCGGACCCCGCCCCGGGCCGGCGCCATCGCAACGAGTACTGCGAGAACGGCGCCAAGCACATCAACGACGACGCCACGACGCGCCGGATCACCGCCGACTTCTTCCGCGAGCACAGCGTGTCCGATCTGGCCGCCCGCTCCGACATGTGGCTCAACCAGCAGGGCCGGCTCACCGAGCCGATGATCAAACGGCCCGGGTCGGACCACTACGAGCCCATTGGCTGGAACGACGCCCTGGGCGTCCTGGCGCAGGAACTCCGGGGGCTGGACTCGCCCGACGAGGCGGTCTTCTACACCTCCGGCCGGGCCAGCAACGAGGCCGCCTTCGTCTTCCAGCTCTTCGCCCGCGCCTACGGCACCAACAACCTGCCCGACTGCAGCAACATGTGCCACGAGTCCAGCGGCTTCGCCCTGAACGAGACGCTGGGCGTCGGCAAGGGCACCGTGAGTCTCGACGACCTCCACCACGCGGACCTGATCTTCCTGGTGGGGCAGAACCCGGGCAGCAATCACCCGCGGCAGCTTTCGGCCCTGGAGGAGGCCAAGCGCAACGGCGGCCGCATCGTGGCGGTGAACCCGTTGCCGGAGGCGGGGCTGCGACGCTTCAAGAACCCGCAGAAGCCGCGCGGTGTCGTAGGGCGGGGCACCCAGATCGCCGACCGCTTCCTGCACATCAAGCCGGGCGGGGACCTCGCCCTGTTCCAGGCACTGAACCGGCTGTTGCTGGAGGCGGAGGACGCGCGTCCCGGCACCGTCCTGGACCACGACTTCATCAACGCCCACACCTCCGGTTTCGAGGAGTTCGCCCGGCACGCCCGCACCGTCGACTGGGACGACGTGCGCGCGGCGACGGGACTGACCCGCGAGGAGATCGAGAAGGTCCGCGACGAGGTTCTGCGGAGCGAACGCGTCATCGTGTGCTGGGCGATGGGCATCACCCAGCACAAGCACGGCGTACCCACCATCCGGGAGATCGTCAACTTCCTGATGCTGCGCGGCAATCTGGGGCGCGCCGGCACGGGCGCCTGCCCGGTGCGCGGCCACAGCAACGTCCAGGGCGACCGCACCATGGGCATCTGGGAGCAGATGCCGGACACCTTCCTGGACGCCCTTCAGGAGGAGTTCGGCTTCGATCCGCCGCGCGCGCACGGCCTGGACTCGGTGAACTCGATCAAGGCGATGCTGGAGGGCCGCGTCAAGGTCTTCCTCGCCCTGGCCGGGAACTTCGTGCGCGCGGCGCCCGACAGCGAGGTCACCGAGAAGGCGATGCGTTCGTGCCGGCTGACCGCCCACATCTCCACCAAGCTCAACCGCTCGCACACCGTCTGCGGCGAAACCGCCCTGATCCTGCCGACGCTGGGGCGCACCGAGCGTGATGTCCAGGCCGCCGGCGAGCAGTTCGTCACCGTCGAGAACTCCATGAGCGAGGTGCACACCTCGCAGGGACGGCTCGAACCGGCCTCGCGCGTGCTGCTGAGCGAGGTCGCCATCCTGTGCCGGCTCGCCCGGCTGAGCCTCGGCGGTGAGGGGAACATCCCCTGGGGCAAGTTCGAGAGCGACTACAACACCATCCGCGACAGCATCTCCCGGATCGTGCCGGGCTTCCACGACTTCAACGCCCGGGTGACCCGTCCGGGAGGCTTCCAGCTACCCAACCCCGTCAACGAGGGCGTGTTCAGGACCGAGACCGGCAAGGCCCGGTTCACCTGCAACGAGCGGGTGGTGCCCCGGGCCCCCGAGGGTCACCTGCTGCTGCAGACCTTGCGCTCGCACGACCAGTGGAACACCGTCCCGTACACCAACAACGACCGCTACCGCGGCATCCACGGCAGCCGCCACGTGATCCTCGTCAACCCGGCCGACCTGTCCGAACTCGGCCTCGCCCAGGGCGATCGCGTGGACCTGGTGAGCGTCTGGGAGGACGGCACCGAGCGCCGGGCCGAGAACTTCCAGGTCGTGCCCTACCCGGCGGCCAAGGGTTCGGCCGCCGCCTACTACCCGGAGACGAACGTCCTGGTGCCGCTCGACAGCGTCGCCGACGTGAGCAACCAGCCCACGTCGAAGGGCATCGTCATCCGCCTCGAACCCACGGGCGACCGATCCCGGCCGGCACCCGTCTGACCGGCACTGATGACGCCGCACCCCGGCGGGCCCCGCTGACAGCAGCGGGGTTCCGCCGTCCGCCTAGTAGTGCTTCGTCACGTCGGGTTCCTTCGCCTGGAGGTGGGCATCGTCCTGGTGTGAGGTTGGGGGAGGCGATCCGCACTGAGGTGTGGGTGGCGACGATGTGTCGTTTGCCAAGCTGACGGGGTGCCCGGCGCCGGGGCCGGCGGCACGGTGGTGGACGTCAAGGCCATGTGCCTTCCCTCTCTCGCCGAGATGGGCGCCACCAGCGTGTTTGTCCGCCCCGACGTCTATGTCTTCGGCCAAGCGGACACCCAGGGACCTGCGAGTCCCGCCTCACCGACCTGGGAGGCGGCGGCGCTGACCCACTCACCCACAGCCATCGCCTTCGCCGTGGCCCAACCCCCGAACGTGGAGGTCAACGAACTCGTTGTGCGCCCGACCGCACAGCGGTAGCCGTCGCGCATCCGTGCGCACCGGCGGGGCCGAGCCGCCGTCGGCCCGCGAGGCGGGCGCGGTCGTGAGCCGTGAGGCGCCGCGGTCCTGCTTGGGGACCCGATGCCGCCGAGGCTGCCGGCGGGGATGGCCGTGTCGTTCGCGGGCGCGGTGACCGTGGGGCTGTGGATGTCGGGCGGCGGCGGGTCCTCGCTGCTCGGCCGTGTTCGCCGGGGTGCACGCGGTGCGCTGCGTGGGTGCGTCAACGGGGCCGTCGTGCGGGAGGTGCGCCGAGGCTGCCGGGTGCTGGCCCCGTAACGGCCTGTTCCCCTAACGGCGTACCGGTCCGCCGGGTGTGCGTGTGTTCTCGTACCCGTCTGACCGGCCTGCGACGCCTTGGTGGTTCCGTCCGTGTGGTTCTGCTCGACCGCATCCCGGTCAGCGCCGTGCCGCCTTGTGTACGCCGGCCGGTATCAGCGTGCTGAGCAGCACCGCGAGGGCGCCGTAGGCGAACGCGGCGGTCGTGCCCTGGTGGTCGGTCAGGAGACCGCCGGCGAAGGAGCCGAGTGCAAGGAAGGTCTGCGAGGCGGTGACGAGGAGGGCCAAGGCGGCATCGGGGGCGTCGGGGAACAGCCGCATGACACGGGCCTGCCCGATGAGCGGGACCGCTCCGAAGGCCGCGCCCCACATCAGGACGAGGACGATGACGACGGGGGTCGCGGTGGTGGCGGTGAGCAGGAGTACGGCGGCGGCCAGGAGGAGGGCGACGGCGACGGCCAGGGCCCGCAGGGAATGCCGGGTGAGCAGACCGATCAGGAAGTTCCCGGCGAGTCCCGCCAGCCCGTAGCCGAGCAGGACGGTGGTGACGGCGTCCGGGCCGAGGTGGGCGTGCTCCTGGAGGTAGGGGGTGATGTAGGTGTAGGCGGTGAAGTGCCCGAAGAAGACGGCTCCGGTGGCCAGCAGGGCGAGCGCGAGGGGCGGCGTACGCAGGGCCCTGCCGAGCGTGGTCGGGCGAACGGCGCCGGTGGGTTTCAGGGCGGGCAGCGCGATGGCGAGGAAGAGCAGCGCGAGCAGTCCCGTGAGAGCGGCGATGAGGAAGGCGGTGCGCCATCCCGCCAGGTGCCCGATCAGCGCGCCGAGCGGCAGGCTGATGACGGTTCCGGCTGAGATGCCCGCGGTGATGAGCGATGCCGCGCGGTCCGCCTGTGCCGGGGGGACCAGCCGGTTGCCGACGCCCGCTCCCATCGCCCAGAAGCCGCCGACGCCGAGGCCCAGGAGCAGGCGCGCCATGACCATGACGGGGAAGTCGGGTGCCAGGGCGGCCAGGGTGTCCGACGCGGCGATGAGCGCGGCGAGGGCGAGCAGGACGTGCCGGCGATCGAGGCGGCCGGAGGCCATGGTGAGCAGCGGCGCTGCCACTGCTGCGGCAAGTCCGGGGACGACCACGAGGAGCCCGGCGGTGCCCGTGTTCACGTGCAGGTCCCCGCTGATGGCGGGCAGCAGGGCGACGGGCAGGAACTCCGAGAGCACCAGGACGAAGGACACCGCCGCGACGGATGCGACGGCTGGCCACCCGCCCCTGTGCCGGGGCGGCCGGGTTGTGCTTCCGGTCTGCGGTACGGGCGTGGTGGCGGCCGGCGTGCGGCGACTGCTCATGACTCTCCTTGGCTCACGGTGCGCGCGGGGCCTGACGCGGGCGGGCCGCGGCCGTGTGGCCGCGGCCCGTGCCGTTGCTCGCGGGGGATGGGTGGTTCGGTGCCCGGCGGTCAGACCTGGTTGGCGCCGCCGTCTACGAAGATCTCGGTGCCGGTGATGTAGCTGGACTGGTCGGTGGCGAGGAAGAGGGCGAGGTTGGCGACTTCTTCGGGCTGGCCCATGCGGCCGAGGGGGACGCCGGCGGCGAGGGTGTCGCGCAGTTGGGCGGCTTGTTCGTCGTCGGGAGCGAGTCCGTTGAGGCCGGGGGTGGTGATGGGGCCGGGGGCGATGGTGTTGACGCGGATGTTGCGGGTGCGCAGTTCGTTGGCCCAGGTGCGGGCGAAGGAGCGGATGGCGGCCTTGGAGGCGCCGTAGACACCGAAGGCTTCGTTGCCGACGCTGCCGGCGGTGGAGCCGGTGAGGATGACGGAGGCGCCGTCGTTGAGGAGGGGCAGTGCCTTCTGGACGGTGAAGAGGGTGCCCTTGACGTTGGTGTCGAAGGTGGTGTCGAAGTGTTCTTCGGTGACCTGTTCCAGGGTGGCGAAGGTGCCGCCGCCGGCGTTGGCGAACAGGACGTCGATGTGGTGCCCGGCGTCGGCGATGGTGGCGTAGAGGCGGTCCAGGCTGGCGAGGTCGGCGCTGTCGGCCTGGACAGCGGTGACGTTCCCGTCGATCTCGTGAGCCGCCTTGTCCAGGGCGTCCTTACGACGTCCGGTGATGTAGACGTGCGCGCCTTCGGCGGCGAAGCGCTGCGCCGCCGCCAGGCCGATGCCGCTGGTACCGCCGGTGACCACGGCGGTCTTGCCGGTGAGCTGTCCCATGATCTGCTCCTGAAGTCCCGGGGTGGGCCGGCTTCTGCGGCCGGGCCACCTGTTTCCGTTCAGCCTTCAATGAAGATAGAACCAGGAAGATGACACGTCAACTAGTTGGGTGGCGTTCATCCGGCGTGAGAGCCGGGTGCGCTCTTGTGGGAGCCGAGTCGCTGGCCATTACGTGTGCGTCGTCAGTCTCCAGCGCGCATATGCAGCATGCGGAAATGTCGCGGACGCCGACGGGTCCCAAGCACTCACGGGAAGCGCCCCCGACGAGGCGCTGGCTCGACCTGGTCCTCGCTGTGCCCGCGCGCGGCGGTCGCGACCTGCTCCGCCGCGCAGGCGGAGGGCAGCCACGGCCCCTGTGCAGTAAGAGCGAGGGAGCGGGGGACGGTGTACGTAAGGGCTCTTCAGTCAAATCACGGATGGTCTTCCGTCAACCCGCACCCCAGCATAGGAAGTGCCGCAGCGCAGTCACACGGCGCGGCGGCCGCCTCCGCAGGGCCGTCCGTGTCGTGCACCGCACGGCAGGGACGATGACACTCGAGGAGGAGTCGGACACGCCGGAGTGTGCAGGGCCCGCCCGGAACGGCCCCGCACACTCCGGCGTAGAGCCACCCGTCCAGCCGGACCGGGCGGACAGCCGAAGCCGGGCATCGACGGCAGCGCGCCCGCCCTCCGTCGGAGCCGCCCGGTCGCCCTTGAGTAACGTCGGGAGGGGAGCGAACCGAAACGCCGACGAGGCAAGCGCCGTGCCCGCGGACGCAGAGGTGAGCACCGCGCCTCACCGTGTCACTGACTGGTTTCGTTCTTCGCGATGACCGTGTCGGTGATCTCTGCGAGCAACGCGATCTGGCCGGGGGTGAGGTGGTCGAGGAAGAGACGGCGGACGTCCTCCACGTGCCGGGGCGCGGCGGCCTCGATGGCCTCACGGCCCGCCCGGGTGACGACCACGTACGCGCCCCGTCCGTCGTCGGCGCATTCCTCGCGGCCGACGAGGCCGCGCTTGGTCATGCGCGCGAGGTGGTGTGAGACCCGGCTCTTCTCCCACCCGAGCACTTTCGCGAGGTCCTGGATGCGCAATCGGTCCCCGGGGGCACGGGTCAGCTCGGCCAGTACCGAGTAGTCGGTCGCTGAGAGGCCGAAGTCGCGCTGCAAGGTCCGGCCGGTCTGGTTGACCAGCAGGTCGTGCATGCGCAGCATGCCGCGCCAGGCCCGCCCTTCGACCGGGTCCAGCCAGTGAGGTGCTTCATCCATGTGTCCACCCTATGAGAAGGTTGACGCTTCCAGTATCTGCCTGCCCGCTCTTTCCGTGCCGCTTCACACCCGGGCCGTTTTGCCCCCGGTTGCCGGGGGAGAGGGGTCAGCGGGCCGGCGGGGCGAGCACCTTCCACTGCGTCCGCGGCAGTCCTGGTTCGGTGCTGATGACGTGCAGCCCGGCGTGTGTGGCACCGGCGTCGAGGTGGGCCTGTACGCGCTGGTCGATGGCGTCGAGGTCGCCCCAGGCGACGACGGCGTCGATGAGGTGGTCACTGCCGCCGTGGGCGAGGTCGTCCTCGGTGAAGCCCTGCCGCAGAAGGCTGTTGGCGTAGTGGCCCATGCCGAGGAACGGTGCGAGGAAGGTGCGCGCGGTGGCGCGGGCGCGCGCGGGATCGCTGTCGACGACGACCGCCTGGTAGGGGGCGAGCAGGGGGGGCCGGGCCCAGCACACCGCGCGCGGTGGCGGTGAAGTCGGGGGTGACGGGGAAGGGATGGGTGTCGGCGCTGCGCCGGCCGGCGAGTTCGGTGAGCTTGGGGCCCATCGCGGCGACGAGGCGCTCGTCGGCGGGGACGGGTTCGGCGTGCCGGTCGAGGGCGTCGAGGTAGGTGTTGAGCGCGGCCAGGGGGCGGTAGGTGCCTCCGGCGCGTCGGGCGGCGGCGTCGCTGACGCCCAGGCCGAGCACGAGACGGTGTCCGTACTCCCGGCGCAGGCGTGCGTGGCCGGCGGCCATGTCCTCGGGGGTGTGCCGCCAGATGCTCAGCAGCCCGGTGACGATGGCGGCGTTCTCGCGGGCGCGCAGGAGCCGTTCGGCGTCGCCGAGGATGTCGCCGCCGCCGAGGCCGGGGATCCACGGCGCGCCCCAGCCCTGCTGGTCGAGTTCGGCTGCGGCCTCGTGGATCTCCACGGGGTCGGGGTGCAGGCGCAGTTCCGGGCTCCAGATGCCGGTGGTGCCGAGATCCACGACAGTCCCTTCCTCTCCGCGACGGTGCGGTGCGGGGTGGTGGTGCGGTGCAGGGGACCGGATCAGGTCGGGCGCGGCCGGTATCCGCTCCCGACGGCGGCGGATGGCCCGGTCCGACCGCCCCGTTCAATGTTCAACTTCCGGACACCCTAGAGCTATATACGTGACACGTCAACCACATAGTGTGCGGGTTTCCCGTCCGCCCTCGGATGCCGCGAGGGCGGCGACGGCGGGCGTGTCCAGCCCCTGCCGTCGCCGCCCTCACCGCGGCATGTGCCCCGGGTGTGCGCGGGGGATCGCGCTCACTTCACCAGCCGGGCGAACTTCCTGACCTCCTGGGTGAACAGCTGGGGCTGCTCGAAGGCGGCGAAGTGGCCGCCGTAGGGGATCTGGTCGTTGAAGTAGACGAGGTTGCTGTAGGCGCGCTCGGCCCAGATCCTCGGGCTGCGCACCAGTTCGTGGGGGAAGACGCTTAGGCCGACCGGCAGGTCGAGCCGGGTCAGCTCGGAGGAGGCGCCGTAGTTCTGCCAGTAGATGCGGGCGGAGGAGGCGGCGGTGTCGGTGAGCCAGTACAGGGTGATGTTGTCCAGCATGTCGTCGAGGGAGAGGGCACCCTCGGGCCGGCCGGTGTTGTCGGTCCAGTCGAGCAGCTTCTCGTAGATCCAGGCAGCCTGGCCGGAGGGGGAGTCGGCGAGGGCGTAGCCGAGGGTCTGCGGGCGGGTGGACTGCTCCTGGAAGTATCCGGAGAGCTGGCTGGAGAAGGTCTGTATCTGGGCGAGCGCCGTCTGCTCGGCGGCGGTGACGGTGTCGGTGACCGGCGGGCTGAAGGTGTACTCGGGGAAGTTGAGCTGGACGCCCAGCAGGCCCTTGGGGCGCAGCTTGCCCAGCTGGGTGGTGACGCCGCCGCCCCAGTCGCCGCCCTGGGCGATGTAGTGGGTGTAGCCGAGGCGTTCCATCAGGGTGGCCCAGGCCGCCGCGATGCGGGCGGTGGTCCAGCCGGTGGTGCTCGGCCGGTCGGAGAAGCCGAAGCCGGGCAGCGAGGGGACGACCACGTGGAAGGCGTCCTGCGCGCTGCCGCCGTGAGCGGTGGGGTCGGTCAAGGGCCCGATCGCCTTCACGAACTCCACGAAGGAGCCCGGCCAGCCGTGGGTGAGGATGAGGGGGGTGGCGTTGCTGTGCCGGGAGCGGACGTGCAGGAAGTGGATGCCCAGGCCGTCGATCTGCGTACGGTACTGGCCCAGGTTGTTGATCTGGCGCTCGAAACGGCGCCAGTCGTACTGGGTGCGCCAGTACCGCAGCAGGCTGGTCAGCTTGGCGAGCTGGACGCCCTGGGAGTTGTCGGTGACGGTCTCCTGCTCGGGCAGCCGGACGTGCGCGAGCCGCTGCCGCAGATCCTTGAGCAGGGCTTCCGGGACACGCAGGTCCAGCGGGGTGATCCGGCTGGTGGCTGCGGGCAGGCTCAGCGGGCCGACGGCACCGGCGGAGGTGGCGGCGGAGGCGAGGTCCGTGCCCAGGACGGCCGGTACGGCGGTCGCCAGGCCGGCGACGGTGGCGGTGCGCAGGAGGTTGCGCCGGGACGGGCTGAAGGAGGCCTGGTCCGCGGCGGGGCCGGAATGAAGGGGTGAACGCATGGATGTCTCCAGCTTCGAGGAGGGGCGCCGACAGGGACGGACGGCGCGAGGGGATGTCTGCAAGGGGGCGGGAAAGCGGGGTGCTCGTCTGTCCCCGGGGGCCGCCGGACGCGGGCGGGAGGCGGCCATGCCTGGCGCACGCGCCCGCATCCGGCGTGGAAAAGGTGCTCTGCCCGCTGGGTGTGCCGGTTTGTCCGTGCTGTGCGGGCGCGCTGCCCCGGCGGGCGGTCACGCGGATGAGCGCGTGACCGCCCGCCCGGGTGTCAGGCGGTGGTGTTGAGGGCTTCCCGGAGGCTGGCGACCGCGAGCAGGATGGCGTGCTTGGCCGCCTCGGTCTCGTGCAGCGAGTTGACCATGACGAAGTCGTGGACGATGCCGCCGAAGCGGGCGTTGGTCGCCGCCACGCCGGCCCGGCGCAGCTTGGCCGCGAAGGCCTCGCCCTCGTCGCGCAGCACGTCGGCCTCGGCGGTGATGATCAGCGCCGGAGGCAGGTCCTTGAGCTCCTCCAGGCTGGCCCGCAGCGGGGAGACGGTGATACGGCCGCGCTCCTCCTCGCTGGTGGTGTACTGGTCCCAGAACCACTTCATGCCGTCGCGGGCGAGGAAGTAGCCCTCGGCGAACTCGTGGTAGGAGTCGGTGTCGAAGGCGGCATCGGTGACCGGGTAGAACAGCACCTGCTTGACGAAGCGGACGTCGCGGCGCTCCTTGGCCAGCAGGGTCAGGGCGATCGCCATGTTGCCGCCGACGGAGTCGCCCGCCACCGCCAGGCGCCGCGCGTCCAGGTCGCGGTCGGGGCCGTTGGCCGTCACCCACTGTGCCACCGCGTAGCTCTGCTCCAGGGCGACGGGGTAGCCGACCTCTGGCGAGCGGTCGTACTCGGGGAAGACCACGGCCGCGCCGACACCGATGGCGAGGTCGCGCACGAGCCGGTCATGGGTGTGGGCGTCGCCGAAGACCCAGCCGGCACCGTGTGTGTAGAGGATGACGGGCAGGGCCGTGCCGGCCGTGCCCTTGGGGCGCACGATGCGGGCCTTGACGCTCCCGGTGGGGCCGCCCTGGACGTCGACCCACTCCTCGTCGACCTCGGGCTTGAAGATCTCGGCGTCCTGGACCTGGTCCACCGCCTTGCGGCCCTCGGCCGGGGGGAGTTGATAGAGGAAGGGCGGCTCGGACGTGGCGTCCACGAAGGCCTGCGCGGCAGGCTCCAGGGCGATGTTGCGGGGGTTCCCGGCCATGGTGGTGCTCCTTGCTGATGTGATGGGGGACAGCCATGAAACTGCCGTGCGGTCCCGGCGAAGACCCCTCGGATCAGGGGGAAGCCCACAGATCGGGGCGGGCGCGGCGAACTTCGTAGGGGTGCGCAGGGCGCGGGGCCTGCCCTGGGGCAGACCGGACGGGTCACTGGTCGAGCACGGCCTCCAGGTTGGTCAGCACGCCCAGCTGACCGAACAGGACAGTGCCGCTTCACCGAGGACGGCACCTTCACGGGCCAGTCGGTCGGCATCAAAGGCCATCCAGCCGGGAACGTCTTGGACCTCGGCCACCTGGTAGGCGTCCCTGGCGATCTTCTCGTTGACGTCCATCGGCCCTCATCTGCTGGTGAAGCGGGGGAACTGCCCGGTGCACGCGGGCGGCGGCGCGGCCGGTGACGGCCCGTGCCCGGCACACCCTAGGGAGCATTTATGTGACACGTCAACTGTTTGGGGCATGCCTCGAATGATTGACATGTCACTTAAAGGGCTTACGATCATGGCATGGATCGCTTGAACCCGGACGCGGCCACGCATCGCAGGATCGCCGTGCTCGTGGTGGACCGGGTGTCACTGATCGACGTCGCCGCCCTGTCCGAACGGCTCGCGGACCCAGGCCGCAACGCCTGCGTCTACGGCACCCTCGTCTGCTCCCCAGGCGGGCAGGACATCACCACCCGCGGCGGGCCCCCTCTCCGCGTCGCAGCCGACGCCCACGATGCAGGCCCGACCGACACGGTGATCGCCCTCGGAGGGAGCCACCTGCTGCACCACCACCCCGTCCGCGTCCACGTCGTTCCGTCCGCCGCCTCGCCGCACGGGCCCGCCGACTGGCCGGCCCCGGATCCGGCCTCTTCGTCCTCGGCGCCGCCGGACTGCTGCGCGGACGCCGGGCCACCGCACCCAGGCAGTACGCCGCTCTCCCGCAGGAACCGCACCCGTCGGCCTCTATCCACCCCGGCGCAGAGGTCCGCACGGACGGCGACCTGCCCACCGCGGCGGGCGAGGACGCCGCAGGGTCGCGTTCGCGTGCCGGCCCGGCCGCCAAGGTGATGGTGACCCCTCGCCACCTGTCCCGCCTCTTCTTCCGGAAGAGCTGCGCACCACACCGGCCACGTTCGTGGAACAGGTCCGCATCGACACCGTCCGCCGGCCCCTCGACCGCGGCCGGTTCGTCACCGGTGCCGCCTCCACGCCGGGCAGCCCAGCGCCGCGCGTTCAGCAACCGCCTGGGTGTCTCGCCGCGCCTACCAGCTACGGTTCAAGTCCTTCCCGCCACTCCTGCCGGCCCCGCCCTCCGCCGGGTCGGGCGCCCACCGCGCCACGCGCCGGCCCGCGCCCGCTCCACCGCACCCGCACCAGACGAACCGCCTGGCGGCCGCCGGGTGAGGCCGGCAGGCGGGAGACACGGCCCACGCGACGCCCCGCCACGTCGTAGATCCAGACATGAGGGCGGCCTGCTCGACCGCCCCGAACGAACCTCTACCTCACACGTATGTCATCTGTCAGAAAGAAGAGATCCAGTGTTTGAACGCATCATGGTTGCTGTCGACCCCAGTCCGGCCCGTAAGTCCGTCGTCCGCATGGCGGGCGAGCTGGCCCGGCTGACCGGCGCAGAGGTTCACGTCCTGCACGTCGTCACGACCGCGGTCGCCGGGGACGCCGTCCTCCCTGTCGAGAGCGACGAGGCCGGGCAAGGAGTCCTGGACGAAGCGCTCACCCAGCTGCTCGGCATGGACGTGAAGGCCGAGGGCCGGATCCTGCACGGCCTGACCGTCCAGGTCGCGGACGCCGTCTCCCGGGCCGCAACCGAGTTCCGGGCCGACCTGCTGATCATCAGCCCTCATCACCGTTCCTCCCTCGCCGCTCTCCTCAATCCCCGGGTCAGTGACGCGGTCGCCCACCGCAGCCGCATGGCGGTACTGCTCGCTCCCGCGAACGACTGACGACGCCCCACCGACCGGCCCCCGGGCCGCGACCGGCGCCCTGTCCTCACCGCCGAGGACGGGGCGCCGTGCGTGAGCCCCTCCCACGAGACCGTGCCCCCTGTCGGCCGCAGCTCACCGCCGTCCGGCGGGAGCGCGACGCGACGCCCCCTCCGTCGCCCACTCGACAGCCTTTCCGCAGCGCCGCCGGTGGATCCGGCGGACGCAGCCGCGTGGCGGGTCCCGAGCCGGCCCGGCCGCTGTCCAACTGATCTCGGTGACACGCCCCGCCACACCGGCGGACCAGGCGCTCGCCGAGGCGTGCGCGAACCGGTGCCGGGACGGATCTGTGTCGCGGCGTGTCGATGCCGCCGGTCCGCACCCTTCGCGCGTGGCTGCGCCCAGCGCAAGGGGTGCGGTTCCCCCAGCATGCCCAGGCGGGGAGGGGACGTACGGCGGAATGGGCGTGCGCAGCGAACGACTATCTGTCCGGCAATTGACGGCCGCAGGCCCTCACAGGTCGTCGCCGGAGTCCTGGAGCGCCGCGGCGAGTTGCGCCCGGCTGGTGATTCCGAGCTTCGGGTAGACCCGGTACAGGTGCGAGCTCACGGTGCGGTGCGACAGGTAGATGCTGTCGGCGATCTCCTTGTTGCTCATGCCTTTAGCGGCCAGCCGCGCCACCTGTAGCTCCTGCGCCGTCAGCTTCTCGTGCGCCCAGGAATGTCCGGGCGCGCGGTGTGGCGTCTCGCCGGCCGCCCGCAGCTCGCCCGCCGCGCGGTCGGCGTAGCCGCGCGCACCGATGGCGTCGAACTCGGTCAGCGCGAGGGCGAGTTGCTCGCGTGCCGCGGCCTGGCTGCGGCGCCGGCGCAGCCACTGCCCGTACAGCAGACGGGAGCGAGCAACCTCCAGCCGGGACTCCTCGACCGCCCCGGCGGCGACCGACTTCTCGAACTCCTCGCCTGCCGCCTCGTCGTCACCGGCCAGCAGCGCCCGGCTGCGGGCCACCAGCGCGGCGAGATAGGAGGACTGGTAGGCGCGCGCCGCCTCGTCCGCGGCGTCCACGTTGTCACGGACCTGGTCGGCCCGGCCGGCCCGGACGGCGGCCTCGGTCCGGTCCGCGATCGTCCACAGGGCCCGGGTGGAGTGCACCGCGACGTGGGTGAACTCGATGAGCGCGTCACGGTGGCGGCCCCGTTGGGAGGCGATGAGACCCGCCGCCCACCGCAGGTCCGCGCTGATCATCGCGAGGGGTGCCATGCGGGACAGCTCCCTGCTGCGGCGGATCGCGGCGGTCGCCGCATCCAGGTCCCCCAGCAGGGCGTGCGCGCGCGCTGCGGTGGCGACCGCGAAGCTTCCGATCATCTGCTGCTGGGTGTCCGCGGCCATCCGCTCGGAGTACTCGGCGGCGGCCAGCCCCTCCCGGAGTTGGCCGCGCAGCAGCAGGACGTTCGCCTTGCCGCGCAGCGCCTGCAGTTCGTCGGCCGGAGCCCCCTGGTTGTGAGAGCGCTCCCGGCTGAGCTCCCAGCAGGTGAGCGAGGTCTGAAGGTCCTGTAGCGACTCGGCGGCGATCGCCAGCGACAGCATGCCCAGCGGGAACTCGGCCAGCTGCGGGATCAGCGAGGGCAACCGGTCGCGCATCGCGGCGGCCTGTCCGCCGGGTGCGAGGATGGCCAGCGCCGCCGGCTTGAGCGGGCTCGACGTCCGCGTCGCCTCAAGGTTCCTGCGGAGATAGTCCCAATCCGCACTCGGCAGGTTGCGCCCGCGGGTGAGCACCGCGGCGCCCCACAGGATGATGACCCTCCTCTCGTTCTCCTCCGGGACGGGAAGGAGGCCCAGTATCTCCTCGAAGTCGTTGCTGGAGGGCGCGGGTGCTGCCGCGGTGAGGCTCAGGATCGTCCGTATCAAGGCGACCTGCGTGATCGTCTCCGCGCCCGAGGCTGGGCTGAGCGGGCCGACCTGTTCGAGGAGTTCGAGGGCTTCGGCGGTCATCCCGGCCGACCGGGCGGCCTCCGCCGCCAGAGCCAGGCGCCGGGCCCGCTCCCGCGCGTCCTGCGTGAGGGTCGCCGCCCGCCGGTAGGCGCTCATGGCCTCCGGCTGTGCGCCTCGGTCGTGGGCTCGGGCGGCCACGCCCTCCAGCTCGCCCGCCACCGTCTCGTCCCATTCGAGAGCGGCCGCGGCGCGATGCCAGACCGCGCGGTCCTGCCCCGCCGTCACGGCCGCCAGGGCCAGGTGGGCCTCGACCCACTCGCTCGTCCGGGCCGCGCTGTGCACGGCTGACCGAAGCAGAGGATGCCGAAAGCGCAGCCCGCTGTCCCCGACGCTGACCAGGCCGCGCTCCTCCAGCGGGGACAGCGCCTCGACACCGAGGCCGAGTCTGCGCGCGGCGGCCATGATGTCCTGCAACTGCGCACCGTCGGAGGCGGCTGCCAGGACGAGCAGGGAACGGCTGTCTGCGGGCAGCGGCTGGAGCTGGTCCAAAAAGGCCCGCTCCAGCCGCTTGGTGATCGGAAGGTGTGCGTGCAGCGTCGTCCGCTCGATCCCGTGCTGCCGCAGAGCAGTGGGCAGTTCGTGCAGGGCGAGCGGGTTGCCCGAGCTCTCGCTGAGGATGCGGCCCCGGGATGCCGGCCTGAGGTCCGCGGCCACGTCGTCGAGCAGCGCCCGCGCCGCGTCCTCGGCGAGCGGGCCGAGCCGCAGCCGCTCGATCGGCAGGGGCGGCAGGGCGTCGGCGTCACCGTCCGAACGAAGGGTCGCCAAGAGCGTGATCGGTGCGGCCGACACGCGCAGGCCGATGAAGGTGAGTACATGGACGCTTGAGTGGTCCAGCCACTGCAGGTCCTCGACGGCGACGAGCAGCGGCTGGTTCCTGGCGGCCTCCTCCAGCAGGCCCAGGGCGCTCAGACCCACCAGGAGACGGTCCGGGGTGGCGCCCTCGTCCAGGGCGAACGCGGTCAGCAGCGCCGCGCGCTGCCGCGGCGGGAGGTCGTCCACCAGCGGCATCAGCGGGTGCAGGAGTTCATGCAGGCCCGTATAGCCCAACGGGGACGCGGCTTGCAGGCCGGTGCAGCGCAGCACCCGCACGCCCGAGGCGGCACCATGCTGGACGGCGAGGTCGAGCAGCGAGCTCTTCCCGATACCGGCATCGCCCTCGATGATGAGGGCCGATCCCGCCGGCCCCGCCGAGCACAGGCCGTCCAACCGCTCGACGATCAACCGGATTTCCTCGTCCCGGCCGACGAGCCGGTGCGCGCCTGCCCGCGGCGCTCCGTGTGCGGCTTGTACCGCTGACGCAGGGCCGGGAGGGTTTGCGCTCTCGGCGGCCGGTAGGGGCGGGAGTGCCGGACGTTTCACCAGGGTGCCCTCCACAACGCTCGCCCGCAGATGTACCAGCGACGAGACGTGATCCATGCAACCTTGCCCCGTCAACTGCAGTGACAATACTCCATAATCAGACAGTGTCGACACTGCTCCTCGACGCCGGAAACCCCCGGGGGATACAGTGCGATGCGTGAAGAACACGACCCTCGGTGACGCGCCCCAGCCGTGTTCCTCAACCTTGGCGCAGCAGGTGTACGAGGAGTTGCACCAGCGCATCCTCGACGGACGCCTGCCGGCCGGTGCGGACGTGCCGGACTCCGTCATCGCCAAACAGATGGGCGTCAGCAGGGCACCGGTCCGGGACGCCTGCAACATGCTCGTGCAGGCCGGGCTGCTCACGAAGCGGCTGAACTATCCCTACCAGGTCAGACGATGGGCCCAGAAGGACCTCGGCGAGCTGAACCTCATCCGCTGGGGATACGAGTCGGCGGCGGTCCGGCACCTCGTCCAGACCGACCAGCCCCTCGAAGGCGTCGAACAGGCCCTGGCCGGCATGGATGCCGCACTGGAGCGCCGCGATGCCGCCATGTCCTTCCGGGCGGACCTCGACTTCCACTTCGCGCTGGTGGCATCGGCCGGGTTCCCCGAGCTCACCCGCCTGCACCGGCTCATCGGCGAGCGCATCCTCCTGATGCCGCTCCCCGACAACCTGCCGCCCTACCTGCTGGAGCAGCAGCGGCCCTGGCACCAGGAGATCCTCGACGTCCTGGCCGAATCACGACGGTCCGCGGACCCCGGACCGATCATCAGCTGCCTGAGCCGTCACATGCTGGCCTACCGGGTGGTGCCACAAGAGGGACATTCGGACTGGTCGAGCCCCGGCCCGCTCCCGCAGTCGTGACCCGGCCGCCCCGAGGCCCGCAGGAGCCGGGGCGCACCGATCCTTCAGCACTGCCCGCACTCCGTCACCCGGCGCACGGACGGCACGAGCGCGACCACCAGTACGGTCCGCGGAAAGTTCAGTCACCACACGGATGCGCGACGGGTACTGCGATTGTCACCGTCGGACCTGAGCGGATCAGCTCAGTCCCATTTATCGCAGGAGCAACGGATGTCGGGAAACCCCAGAAACATCGCCCTGGAACCCGCCGCGCAGGCGTTCGTCGACGCGGCATCGCACCCGCCGTTCCTGTACCAGCTGCCACCGGCCGAAGGCCGCAAGGTCGTCGACACGGTGCAGGACGCCCCCATCTACCTGCCGGACATCGACGAGGAATGGGTCGAAATCTCCGGCGGCCCCACCGGCACAGTCAACGTACGCATCGTCAAGCCGGCCGGAACGACGGCCGACCTGCCCGTCATCCTCTACATCCACGGGGCCGGGTGGGTGTTCGGCGACGCCCACACCCACGACCGGCTCGTCCGGGACCTCGCCATCGGAGCCGGGGCCGCGGTCGTCTTCGTGGAATACGACCGCTCCCCGGAAGCCGGATACCCCGTCGCCGTCGAGCAGTCCTACACGGCCGCGCAATGGATCGCACGGGACGGGGCAGCCAAGGGCCTCAAGGGCTCGCGCCTCGCGGTCGCGGGAGACTCGGTCGGCGGCAACATGGCGATCGCGCTCACCCTGCTCGCCGCCGAGCGAGGCGATCCCCGATTCGTCAAGCTCGTCACCTTCTACCCCGTCACCAACGCGGCCTTCGACACAGCCTCGTACGCGGAGTTCGCTGAGGGCTACTTCCTCGCGCGCGACGGCATGAAATGGTTTTGGGACCAGTACACGACAAAGGAAGCCGAACGCGCCCTGCCCACGGTCTCACCGCTGCGGGCACCCCTCGACGTGCTCGCCGGCCTCCCGGAGACCCTGATCATCACCGCCGAGGCCGATGTGCTGCGCGACGAGGGCGAAGCCTTCGCCGCACGCCTGCGCGAGGCCGGGGTCAAGGCCACGAATGCCCGGTTCGGCGGCACCGTCCACGACTTCGTCGTGGTCAACCAACTGCACGGCACCGAGGCCGCCAGACACGCCCTGCTGCTCGCCACCGCGTCGCTGCGTGCCGCATTGACCTGAGGTCCCGGCGGAAGATCCCTTCTACTCAGGCATCGACCCGAGGGATCCTGGATCCTTACTTCCCGGCGTCTCGCCGGACACGGCGCCAGTCCACTGGGGGGCGCCCACCGCGTGACTGCGGCTCGCAACTTGCTGTTCCGCTCGGGCGCGGGTGGTGGCGAGTCGGCGGGAGTCGGTGCCGGTCTTGATGATGTCGCCCCCGAAGGTGAGGCGGTTGACGATGGCCGCGCAGAGGCGGGGGCCGGTGAAGGTCTTGGTCCAGCCGGAGAAGGACTCGTTGGAGGCGATGGCGACGCTGTTCTTCTCCCGCCCGGACGAGGCCATACGGTCGTAAGGTACCTACATGGACAACCTGCCTGGATTCCGGGCCACTTGATGTACACCGGCGCCGTCGGGCCGCTGCGTTGATCGTGGCCGGCTGAGAACTCCTGACGGAATGACTTGCAAGACATCGTTGGGGCCTGGGCAGCGGGGAGCAGCCAGGTGCGAGGATGCTGCCGTGTTGGATGCGATCGACGCGGTGGACTGGGGTGCCATTCCGGGCCATCCCGACTGGTATGAACCGGCTCGCGCAGCCCGCGGTCTGCGCGCGCTGGCAGATGCGGCGACCCTGGTGGAGGCGGCGGAGGCCAGCTCGCTGCTCGGCGGCGGCGGAATCGTCCATGGCCACAGTGCCGCGGTGTTTCCTGCGGCCGCGGTCGCGACCCCTCTGCTCCTGGACATCGCTCAGCAGGGTCACCCGGCGGCGCGGGACGCCGCGTTGGGGCTGGTCGATGAGGCCCTATCGTCCTACCCCCACGTCGAGTACACGCGGGTGACGACGTCCTACGGCACGGCAGTCCCCATCTGCTGCGCCATCGCCCACGAGTTGCGAGCTCGCACAGCCTTCCTCGCCGGACTGGGCAAGCGGGGCAGGGCACTGCTTGCCGATGCGGCCGAGCACTGGCGTTTCGAGATCCGAGAGTGTGTCGCCGAGGGCAATGACACGGCAGCCTTCGGAGCTCTGGTCGGCTGCTTCCCGGGCGGCGTGCACGCGGCGGAAGTACACGTCGGCGGCGAGATCGCTGTGCTGGACGAGGTTGTCCTCGAATACCCACCCGTGGACGGCTCTGGTGAAGCGTGCCTGCGGGTGACGGGACGGCGTCCGGCCGAACTGCCGCCCGGCGCCGTCCTGTTCCCAGCTGAGTGCGGTGAACGCGTGCACTGACCGGCCTCTACTGTTCACGGCCCATGCGGCGCTGGGGCCCTCTGCCGTCGTGGGGTGAGACGCCTCCAGCAGATAGGTGCGCATCCGAGAGGGTGACGGCGTTGCGGTTGCCGCCGGTCAGGGTGGCGGCGAGCGGGATGCCGGTGGCGTCGGTGATCAGACATCCGATGGGGTTAAGCGGTCAAGCTGCGGCAGCGAGGATGGGCTCGGGGCGGGTAGTGAGCTGATCACCCGCCGGGAGCGGAAGGCATGCGACGCTGGGCGTCGGATGCGGAGGTCCCCACACTCAGCGCGACCCTCTTCACCTCCGGATCGGCGTCTGCCTTCCGTACGCTCGTCGCGAGCATCCGTTTCTGCTTGAGGTGCTCGCCCAGCGCAGACCGCAGAAGGCGGTCGAACCGCGAGCCACGGGCGGTCTCCAGCGCCCGCAGCTCGCGTGTGCTGACCATGCCCGGCATCTCGTGACCCGCGTGGGGGTTGTCGTCGGGTATGCCGGCTTTGGCCAACAAGGCGCGCAGAGTGCCGAGTTCGGCGCGGTGCCCATCGGCGGTGTCGTCCGCCCAGTCCAGCAGGCCCTTGTCGGCGGTCCGGCCCCGTGCCAACCGGAGGATGTGGTGCGCTTGATCGTCCATGGCGATCATCAGCTGGATCCAGCCGATGTCCGTGGCGTTGAGGCCGCCGTTCGCGGTAGCGGTGCCGCCGTGGTCCTGCCCGGCTCCGTTAGCCGAGGCATGGGGTGCGGCGGTCGTGGTCGTCGTCGCGCTCGCGGGCGGGACGGACGGTTGTGGCGAACCGGCGCACCCCGGCACGGTCAGAGCGCACAGCAGAGCCGCGGCGAGCAATGTCGCCCTCGGTGCGCCGGCCGCGGCATCTGCCATGTCTGCTCCTTGACCTCGTCACTGTGGGAAGTGCGGTGCGTGAGCGATCAGCGGTCAGGACGGATTGCCGTCCGCTCCGCACTTGACGATCGCGTTGATGCAGTTGGTGACCCTGCGGGCGAGCTCGTTCTCGGGCCAGGCGTTGAAGAAGTCACCGTGCATGGTGTAGCCGGGGCCGGAGGCCAGTCGCAGGCCCTGGGTGCTTCCGGAGACGGGATAGCGCAGGACCTGGCGGAGCTTGGGCACGGGCACCGGGTGGCTGGCCGGGCACGCGCCGTTGACCGGGTAGGCCATGTGGCTCTTGTGGTCGGCGGAGTCGAGGTCCTTGCCGTTCCAGCACTGCGGGAAGTCGAGGTAGGACTCCAGCATCGAGCCTGCGGGGCAGGTGACGAAGTCCTTGGAGGGGTTGACCTCGCCGTGGTGCAGGCAGGACCAGCGGGCCACCGACGTGGGGTCGTCGACGCCTGTGGCCTTGGCGTTGCCGGCCACGATCCGCAGGCCCTGCGGGAAGGGCCGGATGCGCTGGATGACGTCGTCCCGTACCCCTTCGCCGAGGTAGTAGAAGGTGGTGCCGGTGGGCTCGACGGGCTGGTCGTTGCGGTACATCGTCGGGACCCAGTACGACGACGAGTCGATGGCCGGGTTGCAGGTGGAGGAGGAGCCCAGCAGATCGGTCACGTCGGTGTGCGCGTTCGTCACATGGCTGCCGAAGAAGCTGTGCATGTGGGAAGCGCCAGGTAGACCGGGAAAGACGATCGGGTCGTCCGGGAGCCGGTGACTGTACGGGCACTCCGCGAGGAACTCTGCGACACGGACCACCTGGGCGCCCTGGGGAGCGGCCTTGATCTTCGTGATCTGCGGTTCGTTGGCGGTGGAGGCAGAGCCGCCGTACCAGGTGGCGAGTATGAGGCCGAGTGCTGCCAGGGCGGTCAAGCAGGCGCTTCGTGCGCGAGAACGCCCTGTGGGCGGGGAGGGGGAACGGTTGAGCACGGCATTCCTCCTAGGGAAGCGGTGGGGGTGCTCTGTTCCGGGACCGGTTCCGGAACCGGTCCCGGCCCTTACCGGGAGTGAAGCGACGTGTCATGCTGCCGTCAATACTTCGCGCGATCCGGGATCCCATGAGCTTCACCGCCTTCAGGAGTTGACGGGTCCGTCGTCCCGCGGGTCACGGTCGCCGGACGCCCATCGCGGCCGGGCACCGTCCATGCCTGGTTCGAGACATCAGGGTGTTGACACCGCGGGGACGCCGCTGTTTCACTCGGCGTCACACGGGGTGGTCCTGCTTCCGGTCACGGCGTGTCCCGCGCGGCGGAGGTGTGCGGTGCGTATCACCATCGCGGATGTGGCCCGAGCGGCCGGTGTGAGCAAGACGACCGTTTCCCGGGTCCTCAACGCCCGGGGTGAAGTGGATCGTTCGACCGCCGCCCGCGTCCGCGAGGTCATCGATCGGCTGGGGTACGTGCCCAGTTCGGGTGCGGTGGGTCTGGCCCGCGGGCAGAGCCGTACCGTCGGCATGCTGGTGCCGTCGCTGACCTGGCCGTGGATGGGCGAAGTCGTCCAAGGAGTCGTCGATACGGTGGAGGCGGCCGAGTTCGGCTTGTTGCTGTTCACTTGCAATCGGGGTGCGGACTCGGTCGAACGGTTCACCAGCCAGGTCTTCGCGAGGGCTTTCGACGGACTGCTGGTCGTGGAGCCGGAGAACACCCTGGCGATGCTGACAGCCCTCCACCGTAGAGGGCTCCCGGTCGTTCTGATCGACGACCGCGGCCGTCATCCCGAGTTCCCTTACGTCACCGCCGCGAACCTTCAGGGGGGTGCCTCGGCTGCCCGGCATCTGCTGGCCGTGGGACGGCGTAGACCGCTCGTCCTCACGGGACCGCTACGTTTCGGCTGCGTACGCGACCGACTCGACGGCTTCCGCACGGCCTTCGCCGAGAGCGGCCACCCGCTCGAACCCGCGCTCATCGTCGAGAGTGACTTCACGGAGGCGGGCGGACGCGAGGCGGTACGCCACCTGCTGGAACAGGGCCTCGACTTCGACGCCGTCTTCGCCCATAACGATCTCGCGGCCATGGGCGCCATGGCTGCCCTGCGCGCCACGGGGCTGCGGGTACCGGAGGATGTCGCCGTCGTCGGTTTCGACGACATCCCGATGGCCCGCCTGACCCAGCCCCCGCTCACGACCGTCCGCCAGCCGATGCGGGAGATGGGCGAGGTGGCGGCACGCATGCTCCTCGCCCGCCTGACGGACACGGAGGCCCCCGGTCCGGTCGCTGAACTTCCGACGTCGGCCGTCATCCGCCAATCCACGGTCAACAGCTGAGCGCCGGCCACCGAACGGCCGCAGTCGGTTCGGTCATCGCCAGGAAGAAACCGATGAGGACTGTTCTCCCTAGAGGGCCGGTACGGAGCCAGTGCTGAACGGCCTCCGCGGAATCCGCGCCCTCGCCGAGCACATCGACCTCCCATGGGGGCGCCCACGCACTGGCCCGTGTGCGGGCGCCGGCCCGGCCACGTCAGCGGACCCGGCCACGTCAGCGGGCCCGGCCACGTCAGTGGAGGGCTCGCCACCGCCCCACCGTGAACAACGGGAACTTCCCTCCGGCCAGGTGCGGACAGTCACTGATCGTCTGCGACCGTCTGTGCGCGCGGCACAGGCTCCAGGCTCCGTGGCCCTCTCGGGAGCAGCCGTGGGAATGCCCAGGACCAGCATGGCGAACAGACGGAGTCCGCGCGCCAGTTGGAGACCAGGGGCGCCCTGGTCGCCGCCGTCACGGACGCTCCACTGTTGTCGGCCACGCCCGCGACGGCCGTTCAGGGCCCGGTGCCTGGCGACTTCAAGGGTGACGCTGACCGTGACGCCGTGCTGCCTGCGGCGGGTCGGACGTCGCCGTGATGACGGTGGTCGGTGCCGTGGTCGTGCTCCACGGAATGAAGGCGGTGCACCCGGCCCAGGCGGAGCAGCCGCGCCGGGCTCTGGCGGAAGCCGACGAGGCGCACCTCGCCCGGGCGGGGCGAATGCGACTCGCCTCGGCACGTCACCGTCCTCGCCCCGCGATCACCTACGCAAGCGAGGTATCCGGCCGGTCATCCCGGTGCCTGCCGATCAGCGCGTGCCACCGGCTGCGACGCGGCAGCCGGGGCGGCCGGCCTTCGACCGCGAGGCCTGCAAGCAGCGCCATACCGTCGAGCGGTGCATCAACCGCCTGAAGCAGTGGCGCGGCATCGCGGCCCGCTACGAGAAGACCGCGACCATCTGCCTGGCCGGACTGCACCTCGCTGGGATCTTCCTCCGGTCGGCACGGTGATCCGGACGAAAGTCCCCAGGTGTCGTCAGTCGAGGTCGGGGAGGGGGCGCCGAGCGACCTCGTGGGCGTCGTCCGCCGGCAGCCCCAGCATGCGCAGGACCATCTCGGCGAGGTTGACCGCGGCCTCGTCGCCGTTCACCTCGGGGCGGGCGAAACGCAGCTCCACCAGGGACAGCAGGGTTCCGCCCAGCGCGGACAGGGCGACCGTCGGGTCGAGGGCGGTGAAACGGCCGGAGGCGATGCCGACCTGGAGATCGCGCAGCGCCCGGCGGGCCAGTCCGTTGTCCCCGTGGATGTGCCCCAGGCCGCGGCGGCGCAGGACCTGCATCAGCTCCGGGTGGGAATCGGCCATCCGGGCGCTGAGCCGGAAGCCCGCTGCGACGAGCTCCGCCGGGTCGTCGATTCCCGCCAGGCGCTCGTCGAAGTTCTGGCCGAACTCCTCCAGGGCGTCCACCACCGCCGCCTCGAACAACTCCGACTTGGAGTCGAAGTGGTTGTAGAAGGAGCCGAAGCCCACATCCGCGCGCTCGGCGATCGCCTGGATGCTGGCGCTCGTGTCCCCGGTCTCGGCGAGTATCTGCCGGGCCGCTCGCACGAGAGCCCTGCGGGTCTCCGCGCGACGCCGCTCGAACCGGTTGCTGGGCAGGGCTGACGTAGACATGCGCAGAGTCTAACCGCCGGGACGATGACGGTAGCAGTCCTGATGATTTCATCATTTCCTGCCGGGAACACCTTGACGACGGAACTGTCAGAGTTGATGATTTCCTCATTACAGCAATGTTGCTCGGAGGGCGCCATGTCTGAAACCCGCGTCGACGGGACCGACGTCCGCACGGCCCACCAGGACCTCCACAGCGAGCAGGGGGCCCTGCGCGGCGAACACCCCGGCCGCTCCCGGAACCCGGTGATCAAGGTGGCCGACCTGGCCTGGCTGGAGTTCGAGAAGCCCGACCTGGACCGGGCGGAGGTCTTCGCCCGGGACTTCGGGTTCGGTGTCGCCGCCCGCACCGAGGGGGAGCTGTGGCTGCGCGGCACCTTCGCCGGCTCACCCTGCATGGTGATCCGCAAGGGGCGTACCTCCCGCTTCATCGGCCCGGCGTTCCGGGCCGCCGAGCGGGCCGACCTGGACCGGCTGGCCCGTGCCACGGGGACGGCGGTACGGGAGAGCGACGTGCCCGGCGGCGGCAGGGTGGTCGACCTGCTCGACCCCTCGGGCTTCCCGGTGCGGGTCGTGCACTGCGGCGAACAACTCCCCGCACTGCCGGAACAGCAGCCGCTGCTGCTCAACGTCGGCACGAATCACCGTCGTGTGAACGCCACGCAGCGCCCGCCGCGCGAGCCGTCCCGGATCCAGCGGCTGGGTCATGTGGTGCTGGAGACACGGGTGTTCACCCGCGCCCTGGACTGGTACCTGGACACGCTCGGCATGATCGTGTCCGACTTCCTGTTCCTGGACGGCCAGCGCGAGCGCGGCCCGACGATGGCGTTCATCCGCTGCGACCTGGGCAGCGTGCCGGCCGACCACCACACCCTGGCCATGCACCTGGGCCCGGGCACGGGCTACGTCCACTCCGCCTACCAGGTCACCGACCTCGACTCGATCGCCGCCGGTGGCGAATACCTCAAGGAGCGCGGCTACAAGCGCAGTTGGGGCATCGGCCGGCACATCCAGGGCAGCCAGCTCTTCGACTACTGGCGCGACCCCGACCGCTTCATGCTGGAGCACTTCGCCGACGGCGACCTGTTCACCCGCGACGTCGAACCCGGCTGGGCCCCGATGTCCACCAGCGGCCTCGCCCAGTGGGGCCCGCCCGCCACCCGGGACTTCCTGGGCGCGAGCCCGTCCCCGCAGCGGGTCCGCGACGTCATCGAGGCCCTGCGCGGCGACAACGAGATGGACCCAGCCCGACTCTTCGGCCTGCTCAAGGCCGCCAACTCCTGACCCCCTTCACAGAGAGCCACGTCATGAGCACCAACATCCTGCGCACCGCCGACGGCTGGTGGGTCGTCCGCGGCGACCGGGCCGTCCCCGTCGGGACCAAGGCCGGCACCACCGCCGAACTGGTGGCCGACCGCGCCTTGGTCCGTGAGGCCGCCGCCTCCGGCGAGCCCGGCACGCCCGTGGCCGACCTGGTCGCACTCTCGCCGGTCACCACGCCCTGCCGCGTGGTCGCCCAGATGGTCAACTACCGCAGTCACGCCCGCGATTCCGGCTTCACCGGCGACATCCCGCCCGCCTTCTTCCGTAAGGCGTCCGGCTCGGTCAGCGGTCCCGGCGACACCGTCATCCGGCCCCCGCACGTGAAGTTCCTCGACTACGAGATCGAACTCGGCCTGGTCATGGGCGCGCCCCTGCCCGTCGGCACCCGGGTCGAGGAGCGCGAGCTGCCGTCGTATGTCGCCGGGCTCGTCATCACCAACGACATCAGCGCGCGGGATGTCCAGCTGACCAAGACGCAGTTCTACGAGAGCAAGTCATACCCCACCTTCACCCCGACCGGGCCGTACCTCACCCTGCTGGAGCCGGAGGACTTCGCCCATCTTCTCGGCCTGCGGCTGAAGTTGAGCGTCAACGGCGAGCTGCGCCAGGACCGCACCCTCGCCGACATGATCGTCCGCCCGGCGCAGGCCCTGACCCTGCTGGCCCGCTTCCAGACCCTCGACCCCGGCGACCTGCTGCTGACCGGCACACCCGGAGGCACGGCGCTCAAGGCGCCGCCGAAGCCGGTCGAGAAGATCGGCGCGCTGCTGCCGCCCGCCGTGAAATGGAAGGCGTTCTTCAAGTCCCAGGCGAAGAACCCGCACTACCTGAAGCCGGGAGACGTGATCACGGCGACGATCGCGACCCCCGACGGCCGGATCGACCTCGGCGAGCAGCGCACGCCCGTCAGGGACGCGAAATGACACCCGAGGTGAGCCGCACATGACCGTCGATGAAGCCGCACGCGTGCCCGTCGTGATCGTCGGCGCCGGACCGGTGGGCGTGACCGCCGCCCTCCTCCTGGCCCGGCACGGAATCCGCTGTCTCGTCCTCGAACGCCACCAGGACGTCTACCCGCTCCCACGCGCCGTCGCCACCGACGACGAGGTGCGCCGCATCCTTCAGGCCGCGGGCGTCGGCGAGGAGTTCGCCGCGATCACCCGCCCGGCGAACGGGCTGCGGCTGCTGGACGCCCGGCATCGGGTGATGGCCGAGTTCCGCCGCACCGGGTGCGGCCGGCACGGCTACCCGCAGACCAGCATGTTCGACCAGCCCGGACTGGAACGCGTGCTGCGCGACGCCCTGGCGCGGCTCCCGGAGTGCGAGCTCAAAGGTGGCGTGGAGGTCACCGGCGTCGGCCCCGACACCACGGGCCCCGTGCGCGTGACGTACCGCGACGACGACGGCGAGCACGAGCTGTGGGCCGACGCGGTGCTCGGCTGCGACGGCGCGAACAGCCTCACCCGCGAAGCCATCGGAGCCTTCTGGGAGGACCTGCGCTTCGAGGAACGCTGGACCGTCGTCGACGTCCGGACGGGCGCCGACGTCCGCTGCTGGGAGGGCGTCGACCAGGTCTGCGACCCGCACCGGCCGGCCACCTTCATGCGGGTGGGCGAGGACCGCTACCGCTGGGAGTTCCGGCTCCGCGACGAGCGGGAGACGGTCCGTGAGCTGGTCGCCCCGTGGCTGTCACCCTCGTACGACGGCGACTTCGAGGTCGTCCGCGAGACGCAGTACACCTTCCGCGCACGCGTCGCCGACCGCTGGCGCAGCGGACGGGTCTTCCTGCTCGGCGACGCCGCCCACCTCACCCCGCCGTTCATCGGCCAGGGCCTGTGCTCGGGCCTGCGGGACGCCTACAACCTCACCTGGAAACTCGCCCGCGTCCTGCGACAGGGCGGCGACGAACGGCTGCTGGACACCTACGAGAGCGAACGCAAGCCACACGCCCGGCATGTGATCCGGCTCGCGGTCGCCATGGGCTGGGCCATGACCGGTGGCCAGGACGGTGCCGCCGCCCTCCGCCGCAGGGCACTGGCCGTGGCCTGCCGCATACCCGGCCTGGCCGAACTGGCCGGCCGCGACCTCAGCCCAGCCCTTAACCCCGGACCGCTCGTGCGGCGCGGGGTCCGCCGAGGCCTGGCGGGCACGCACTGTCCGCAACCGTGGGTGAGCGTCGACGGACGGCGTACCCGTCTCGACGAGCTGCTCGGCGACTCCTTCACCGTTCTGACCGCCACCGGACCCGGCCCTTCACTGACCGCGCTCGCCCACGGCCTCGGCATACGCGCGCTCTCCGTGACCGACGCCGGCGACGACGGCACCCTCGCCGCCTGGATGAGCGCCGGCCGCGCGGACGCCGTACTGCTGCGCCCCGACCGCGTCGTCATGGACGTCGTCCCGGCCGGGGGACACGACTTCACGTCGACCGCCGACTGGGCGGCCCTGCTGCACACCACACGAAGCCCTGTTCCTGCCGAACGGACGGCCCTGAAAAGCCTGTTGGAGAGTACGACGCGATGAGCACGCCCTTCCTCACACCCGATCCGCGGACGGTGGCCGCCAGTCGTATCGCGGAGTTCGCCCGGCTCCAGGGCATGGACCCGGACGACTACGCCGCCCTGCACCAGTGGTCGGTCACCGACCTGGAGGGCTTCTGGGGCGCGGTGTGGGAGTACTTCGACATCGACGCCGACACCCCCTACGAGCAGGTGCTGGCCGAGGAGAGGATGCCGGGCGCCCGCTGGTTCCCCGGCGCCACCCTCAATTACGCCCACCACGCCCTGCGCAACCTGGCCGACGAGGACGTGGCGATCATCGCCCTCGACGAGACCGGCACCGGGTACGAGGTGACGGGGGAGCGGCTGCGCGCGCTGGTCGCCTCCGTCGCCGCCACCCTGCGCGACCTGGGCGTTGTCAAGGGCGACCGGGTGGTGGGCTACCTGCCCGACACCCCGCACGCGATCGTCGCGTTCCTCGCCGCCGCGAGCCTGGGCGCCGTATGGTCGGTGTGCGGGCAGGACTACGCCCCCAAGGCCGCCGCCGACCGGTTCGCCCAGCTCGACCCCACCGTGCTGATCGCCGCCGACGGCTACCGCTTCAACGGCACCACCCACGACCGCCGCGACGCCACCCTCGACCTGGCGCACGCCCTGCCGACGTTGAAGGCGACCCTGCTGGTGGACCACGTGGGCCTGCCCTGGCCGTCGCGGACGTACCCGTCGCCGGTCATCCGGTGGGAGGACGCGGCCACCCGCAGCGAGGACGTCATCTGCACGCCGGTGCCGTTCGACCACCCTCTGTGGGTCGTGTTCTCCTCCGGTACCACCGGTCTGCCCAAGGGCATCGTCCACGGGCACGGCGGCGTCCTGCTGGAGCACCTCAAAACCCTCGGCCTGCACTCCGACCTCGGCCCCGGCGACCGCCTGCTGTGGTACACCACCACCCACTGGATGATGTGGAACCTGGTCGCCTCCACCCTCCTGACCGGCGCCACGACCTGCACCTACGACGGCAGCCCGGCCCCCTTCGCCAAGCTCGACGTCCTGTGGGAACTGGCCGCCCGCCACCGCGTGACCGTCTTCGGCACCAGCCCCCAATACCTGCTGGGCATGGCCAAGTTCGGCATCGACCCCTCCGTCCACGACCTGTCGTCGATCCGCGTGGTCGGCTGCACCGGCTCGGCCCTGCCGGCCTCCGCCTACCCCTGGGTCCGCGACCACGTGGGGGAGCGGGTGCTGCTGGCCTCCATCAGCGGTGGCACGGACGTCGTGTCCGGTTTCGCGGGCAGCGCGCCCAACACTCCTGTCTGGGCCGGGGAGCTGTCCGCCCCGCACCTGGGTGTGGCACTGGCCGCCTACGACGCCGAGGGGTTCCCCGTCATCGATCAGGTCGGCGAGCTGGTCGTCACCCGTCCCATGCCGTCGATGCCGCTGTACTTCGTGAACGACCCCGACGGCACCCGCTACCGCGAGGCCTACTTCTCCTCCTACCCCGGCGTCTGGCGGCACGGCGACTGGATCACGCTCACCGGACATGGCTCGGTGATCGTGCACGGCCGCTCCGACAGCACGTTGAACCGCAACGGCGTCCGTCTGGGCAGCGCCGACATCCACGACGTCGTCGAACGCCTCCCCGAGATCACCGAGGCCTTGGTCATCGGTGCGGAGGAGCCGGATGGCGGTTACTGGATGCCGCTCTTCGTGGTCCCCGCGGCCGGGGTGACCCTGGACGACGCCCTCCGCGAGAAGATCCGCGACGCCATCCGCGCCGGCGCCTCACCCCGCCACGTCCCCGACGACATCCTCGAAGCGCCGGGGATTCCGCACATCCGCACCGGCAAGAAGCTGGAGGTCCCGGTCAAACGCCTGCTCCAGGGCGCCCCGGTCGAGCAGGTCGTCAACTCCGCGGCGGTGGACGCGCCAGACCTCGTCGACTACTACGCCCGCCTGGGCGCCGAACGCCGGGACCGGTCGACATGACAACCGCACAGACCACCCGTGCCGTCGCACTCTCTCCGGTCTTCCTCCCCCTGGTACTGGCGAAGACCGCCGCGATGCCGTTCATGCGCCAGGCGGCCGCGCACCTCGGCATGCCACCGGACCTGCACCGCGTCATCGGCACGCTGGAGATCGCCGCAGCCGCCGGGCTGTTGCTCGGACTGGCTTCGGCCCCGCGCGGCGTCGCCGCCGCCGTTGTGACCCTGGCGGCATTGGCACACGTCGGGGTGGCGGCAGCCGCCGGCTGACGACCCGCATTGCGCGCCGTCGGCGGCGAGTTGGTGGGTGAGCGCCTCGGGGTGGAGCGTGTGTCGCAGCAGACCGCCGGACTTCGAGGGCGCGGCGTGAGAGACCGAGGCACGCGGTGTGCGGGGCCCGGATTTCCTTGCCGGGCAGCGCGTGGACGGCGGCGAGGGCCGCGACGAGGCGGCGAGCGGTGTCGCCGCCTGGCGGCGCGCCTCGTCGTCGTAGCGCTCCTGAGCGGAGCCGTCCGCCGCATCGGAGGCTTCCTGTCCGGCCTTGTCGTGACCTGGTGGCATCACGCCTGGCGCTGGCGGGTCTGTGCTCCCGGGAATGCGTCGCGCTGGCCGAACGGGCTTGCCGAGATGACGGAGCAGACCTGCGCCGGCGGCGTCACGGCCTCGGCGTCAGGCGGGGGCGTCGCGAAGATGGGCGGGCAGTGTCTGGCAGACGGCCGGGTCCGCTTCCCAGCCGGGGTCGGTGAGGTGGTCGGCCGTGATGACGACGAGGTTGCCGGGTCGGTGCGGAGGAGAACGCGGAACGTTTCGCCCCGGCTGTCCCGGCCGGCGAGGTCGGCGGCCAGGACGGCCCGGCCCAGCTCGGCGGGATCCGCGCCGGTCGTCGCTCGGCCGGGGTCTTCGCAGATCCACACGCCGCTGAACCGCCCGTGCGTCAGGGTCTCCCACCGCACGCAAGCGGGCATGTCGTCGCGTAACACGACCGCGAGGATCCGATCGCCCGCCTGATCGGCTCGGACGAGCAGGGCCGCTACCGGGCCGGCTTGCCGGGCGTGAGGCCGGGTGGCAGCGGCGGCATGCTCATGCCCTTGGCCGAGGGGGCGAGCGTGCTTGGCTGGGCGAAGGCGACTCCGGCGCCTGCTGCGAGGGCCGCGACGACGGCCGGACCAACGAAGCGGGAGTGTTTCACAGCGACCTCCGTGATCTCTGCGCAGCCGATGGACGGAGTCCTCGGCCTGACCGGGTGACGGCAGGCAAGGGCGGTCCGCCTGGTGGGGCGGTGGTCACGTCACGAGGTCCAGGTGGTCACGTCAAGAGGTCCAGCAGGGTTCGCGCTTCGGATCTGGCGATGGTCACGGCGGGCTCGGGGAGGCCGCACAGGCGCAGGCAGGAGGAGGCGATGGCGTCGGCGTCGGCCGCCTCCGGCTCACGGGAGCGCCGTATCTGGATGACGACCTCGACCAGCTGGATCAGCAGTTCGCCGAGGGCGTCGGTGCTCATGCCGCGGGTGACGGCCTCGGCCGCCGCCAGGGTGCCGAGGGCGCCGTAACTCGCCTGGAGCCGGCCTCGTTCGGCGCGGAAGGCGTCGAACCGCTCGGCCCGCACCTCTGGCAGGAGATAGAGCGTGCCGATGTTGTACGGGGTCTGGGAGAGGGTGCGTACGTCCATCGCGGCCACCGCGTAGAGCGCCGCGGCCGGATGCGCCCGCTCGGGCACCAGCGCCCGGATCTGCTCCACCATCCGCAGGCTGGGCCGCACGGACGTGGCCAGCAGCTCGGCGAGGATCTCCTCCTTGGTGGCGAAGTGGTAGTAGAGCGAGGCCTGTCTGATACCCACCCGTTCGGCGATCATCCGGGTGCTGGTACCGGCGATCCCGCGTTCGACGAAGAGCGCTCCGGCGGCGTCGAGGATCTGTTCCCGGGCGGACGTGCCCGGGTCGGACGGGGGCGTGTGCCGGGGCCTGCCTTGGCGGGGACGCGTCACGGTCATGGTTCCATGCTGCCATCCCGCCGCGTCCCCTCCCCTCAGGTGGTCCGGTCGCACGGTGCCGTCATGCGGACCCCGTATAGGCCCGCCAGCCGCCGAAGCGGGTGATGTCGGGCGCGCCCCGGACGGCGTACGGCTCCACCAGGAAGCCGCTGACCCGCCGTCCGTCGGACAGTTCGACGGTGCCGATGGCCATCGGTGCGGGAACGGCCGCGACGAACGCTCCGAACCCGGCGGCCGGCAGACGCCAGATCTCGCCCTCGATGCCCCCTCCGGGACCCTGGCCCGTCCCGCCGTCGGCGACCCGGACCAGGCCGGGCTTGGGCGGGTCGGTGGGCAGGGCGTACAGGCGGTAGCCGGTGGCGGTGCGGGCGGGGCCCGCCAGGGCGCCGCCCGCCTGCACCAGTTGGACGTTGAGCGGCTGTCCCGTCAGGTGGGCGCCGGCCACGAAGAGGTCGAGCTGCGGGGCGGCGAGGCGTTCGGCCAAGGCGGCCAGGGCGCGGTCGGAGAACGCCGGGCCGGTGAGCATCACGCCGAAGGGGAGACCGTCCACGCATCCGGCGGGGACGGCGAGCGAGGCGTAGTCCAGCAGGTTGGCGAAGTTGGTGAAGCGGCCCATCCGGGCGTTGGCGGCGACGGGCTCGGCCGCCACCTGCTCCAGGGTGGGATGC
The DNA here is from genome assembly GCF_001514055.1 of Streptomyces corchorusii. Classification (NCBI taxonomy): domain Bacteria; kingdom Bacillati; phylum Actinomycetota; class Actinomycetes; order Kitasatosporales; family Streptomycetaceae; genus Streptomyces; species Streptomyces corchorusii. The sequence goes on from NZ_KQ948366.1 coordinate 163,158, forward strand.
CAGGTGGTCGTTGGGGTGAGCAGCGCCGCGCAGCCGTCGAGGGCCGCGCGTCCGGCGGCGCCGAGCGCGGCGAGCCGGGCGGTGTCGGCGGCCCAGTCGGCGGCGGTCTTCTCACGGCCGGCCAGCACGATGGAGGCGACGGTGGCATCGAGATCCGTACCGATCAGGTCCCGGTGCTCGTCCACGTGTCCGCCCACGGCGGCGTACCGTTCGGCGACGAACGCACCGCCGTACAGCAGTTCCGCGGCCCGGAGCAGCGGGGTGACGTCGGTCTCCACGATGTCCGCGCCGGTGGCAGCCAGGCGGGCGACCGTGGCGTCGAAGGCCTCGCGCCAGCCGTCGGCCATGCCGTCCAAGTGCTCCGGGGCCGGGACGGCGATCCTGGGGCGCGCGGGCGGCGGCGGGAGCTGGGTGCCGGTGCGGGAGAGCGGGTCGGCCGGGTCGGGGCCCTCGACGATCTCGGCGGCGGTGCGGGCGAGCCGCAGGTCGCGGGCGAAGACGGTGACGCAGTCGAGGGTGTAGCAGGCGGGGACCACGCCGGTCACCGGCACCAGGCCCTTGGTGGGCTTGACCCCGACGATGCCGTTGAGGGCGGCGGGCACCCGCCCGGAGCCGGCCGTGTCGGTGCCGAGGGCGAGGTCGGCGATGCCGAGGGCGACCGCGACGGCCGAACCGGAGGACGACCCGCCGGAGATGCGGGTGGTGTCCCAGGCGTTGCGTACGGCGCCGTAGGGACTGCGGGTGCCGACCAGGCCGGTGGCGAACTGGTCCAGGTTGGTCTTGCCGAGGACGACCGCGCCGGCCGCGCGCAGCCGCGCCACCGCGGGCGCGTCGGCCGCGGGCCGGTAGGCGTACGACGGGGCGCCCGCGGTCGTGGGCAGGCCGGCGACGTCGATGTTGTCCTTGACGGCCACGACCAGGCCGGCCAGCGGCAGCGCCGGATCGATCCCGGCGGCCTCGGCGAGCACCTCGTCGCGGGGTCTGAGGTGGATCCAGATCTCGGGCCGGCCGGCGCTGCGGATGCGGTCGTAGGCGGCCTCGGCGCGTGCGGCCGGTGTCATGGCGCTCATGCCCGCACCGCCGCCAGGACCTGGCCGGGGGCGACCTGCTGACCGGGCCTCACGTAGATCTCCAGCAGCGTTCCGGTGGCGGGGGCGCTGACCTTGGACTCCATCTTCATCGCCTCCAGGGAGAGGATCGGGTCGCCCTCGGCGACGGTGGCGCCGGGCTCGGCGACGGTCTGCCAGACGGTGGCGGTGAACGGCGCGGTGACCGGGACGGCGCCGTCCGGGACGGTGACGGTGGCACCCTCGCCGGTGGCCGTGGCGGGTTCGGGATCGTCGTCCCGGTCGAACTCGCCGGCGGCCCGCCAGCGTTGCCGCTCGGCCTCGAACGCGGCGCTCTGCCGGGCGCGGAAGGCGGCGATCGAGCCGGCGTTGGCGGCCAGGAAGGCGTTGTACTCGGCGATCGAGAAGGTGCCCTCCTCGGTCGGGAAGGCGCCGCGGCCGGCGTCCGTCTCGGCGCGCAGTTCGAGCAGTTCCTCCGCCGTGACGGGGTACCACTCGATGCGGTCGAAGAAGCGCAGCGCCCACGGGGAGTCCTGGAAGAGGCCGCCGGTGCGGAAGCGGTTCCAGATCTGTACGGTGCGGCCGACGAACTGGTAGCCGCCGGGACCCTCCATGCCGTAGACGCACAGGTAGGCGCCGCCGATGCCGACGGAGTTCTCCGCGGTCCAGGTGCGCGCCGGGTTGTACTTGGTGGTCACCAGGCGGTGCCGCGGGTCGAGGGGGGTGGCGACGGGGGCGCCGAGGTAGACGTCGCCGAGGCCGAGGACGAGGTAGGAGGCGTCGAAGACGGTGCGGTAGACGTCGTCGGCACTCTCCAGGCCGTTGACCCGGCGGATGAACTCGATGTTCCACGGGCACCACGGGGCGTCGTCGCGCACGCCCGCCATGTACCGCTCGATGGCCAGCCGGGTCGCCGGATCGTCCCAGCTGAGCGGCAGTCGGACCGTGCGGGAAGGAACCACCAGCTCGTTGCTGGGCGGGACCTCGTCCTCCAGCTCGCGCAGCAGGACGGCGAGGTCGCGGGCCTTCAGCCGGCGGGCGTCGGTGTGGATCTGCAGGGAGCGGATGCCCGGGGTGACGTCGAGGACGCCGGCGGGCGCGTGCGCGGCGAGGGTCTCCTGGAGGGCGTGCACCCGCATGCGCAGGCCGAGGTCGAGCACCATGGGGCCGTACTCGACGAGGACGTTGTCGTCGCCGTCCCGGCGGTAGGTGACGCTCGGGCGGTCGTCGGTGGCCGCCAGGCGGCCGAGGACGCCGTCGTCGCCGTCTCCGCCGCCGCTGATCAGCGTGGGTGAGGCACGGCGGGCGTCGAGGGCGGCGGCCTCGGCCTCCTTGACCGGTACGAAGCGGACGGTGTCGCCGGGGCGGAGCTGGCCCAGCTTCCACAGCTCGCCGCTGGCGACCACCGCCGGGCAGACGAATCCGCCGAGGGACGGCCCGTCGGGGCCCAGGATGATCGGCGTGTCACCGGTGAAGTCCAGGGCGCCCACCGCGTAGGGCGTGTCGTGGATGTTGGACGGGTGCAGTCCGGCCTCACCGCCGTCCTGACGCGCCCACCGGGGTTTGGGCCCGATCAGCCGGATTCCGGTGCGGGCCGAGTTGTGGTGCACCGTGTAGTCGGTGGCGTAGAGGGTGTCGATGTCCTCGCGGGTGAAGAACTCCGGTGCGGCGTGGGGTCCTTCGGTGACACCGATCTGCCAGTGAGGGGTGATCGCGGGGCGGCGGTGGGGTGGGGTGGGGCTACCGGTGGTGGCGATGGCGTCGGTGGTCGCGCGGTCCGTCGTGTCGGTGGTCGGGCAGGTGGCCGTATCGGTGGTGGTGTCGGCGGCCGTATGGGCGGTGGTGCCGGTGGTGGTGTCCGCGTCCGCGCCGGCCCTGGGCCGTAGGACGTCTCCGGCGAGCAGGGCCCGGCCGCCGTGGCCGCCGAAGCCGCCGAGGGTGAAGGTCGAGGCGCTGCCCAGGTATTCGGGTACGTCGATGCCGCCCCGGACGGCCACATAGCTGCGCAGGCCGGGACCGTGGCAGGCGCCGAGGACGAGGGTGGCGCCGGCCGGGACCGGCACCGGCTCCCACAGGGCCGCCGCGGCGCCGTCCACGGTGACCGGGACGGGCGCCCCGGTGACGGCGACCACGGTGGCGTCCGAGAAGCGCAGGGTCAGCCCGCCCGCCGTGACCTCCAGTGCGGGCGCCTCGGCCGGGTTGCCGACGGCCAGGTTGGCCTCGGCGAAGGAGACGGGGTCGAAGGGGCCGCTCGGCGGTACGCCCACGTGCCAGTAGCCGAGCCGGCCGGGAAGGTCCTGGACGGTGGTCATCGCTCCCGGCACCAGGACGTCGATGCGCGGATCGGGATCGGCGGTGGTGGCGAGGGTGCTGGTGCTGTGCACGGCCTCGCGCACCTCCTCCCGCACGGTCAGCGCGCGCAGCAGGCCCAGGTTGGTGACGACGCCGTCGACCCGGCTGGCGGCCAGGGCCGAGCCCAGGACGTCGAACGCGGCGTCGCGGGTGGGGCCTTGGGCGATGACCTTGGCGAGCATGGGGTCGTAGTACGGAGAGACCTCCAGGCCGGTCTCGGCGAAGCCGTCGACGCGGACGCCGGGCATGCCGTCGGCGCCCTGGCCGGGGAAGGCCGCCCGGGTGATCAGGCCCGAGGAGGGCTGTGAGTCCCGGCCGGGGTCCTCCGCGTAGACACGCGCTTCCACGGCGTGCCCGGTGGGCGTCCACTCCCTCGTGAACACCGCGTCGTCGACCGCGCCGTCCCGGGCCAGGGTGAGCATGAGTTCGACGAGGTCGACACCGTACGCCTGCTCGGTCACCGGGTGTTCGACCTGGAGCCGGGTGTTGACCTCCAGGAACGCGGCCTCCTCGCGCAGGGGGTCGTAGACGAACTCCACGGTGCCCGCGCCCCGGTAGCCGACCGAGGCGAGCAGCCGCCGCGAGGAGTCGTGCAGCAGCGCGCGGACAGGGGCGGGCAGGGCCGGGGCCGGGGCCTCCTCGATCACCTTCTGGTTGCGGCGTTGCAGCGAGCAGTCGCGGTCGCCGATGACGGCGATCCGGCCGGTGCCGTCGCCGAAGACCTGCACCTCGACGTGGCGGGCGGGGCGTACCAGGCGCTCCAGGAAGACCCCGGCCGACCCGAAGTTGGACTCGGCGAGGGCGGCGACGCGGGCGAAGGCATCGCGCACCTCGTCCGCGGTGGCGCAGGCCTGCATGCCGATGCCGCCGCCACCGCCGGTGGCCTTGACCATCACGGGCAGCCCGATCGAGCCGGCCGCGGTGACGGCCTCCTCCGCGGTCGCGAGCAGCTCGGTACCGGCCAGCAGCGGGACTCCGGCCGCCTTGGCCAGGGCGCGGGCGGTGTGCTTCTCGCCGAAGGCGGTGATCTGGTCGGCGGTCGGTCCCGCGAAACGCAGTCCGGACTCCTCCACGGCACGGGCGAAGGCGGTGTTCTCGGAGAGGAAGCCGTAGCCGGGGTGGATGATGCCGGCGCCGTGCGCGAGCGCGGCCTCGATGATCGCGTCGCCGCGCAGATACGACTCCCGGGCCGGCGCCGGCCCCAGACGGACCGCATGGTCGGCCTCGCGCACGTGCGGCGCGGCCCGGTCGGCGTCGGAGAACACGGCGACGGTGCCCAGGCCCATCTTCCGGGCGGTACGGATGACACGTCGGGCGATCTCACCGCGGTTGGCGACGAGAACAGCGGTGGGGCGGGTCACGCGGCGTCCTCCGAGGTGGTGCGGGCGGTGTGCGGGCACGGTGGGGCGAACACGCCGAGGCCGCCGGGGGCCGCCGGGTCCGGGCCCCCGGCCACCGGCCCTTCCCTGCCCGGACCACCCCTCACTGGCCCACCCCCATCCCGGCCGCCCGGCTCGTCGCCCTTCGTCGGGTCCGTGACGATCATGCGCAGCGGGGTCGGGTTGAAGTCGTTGCACGGGTTGTTCATCTGGGGGCAGTTGGAGACGATCACCAGGACGTCCATGTCGGCGCGCACCGCGACCCGGCGGCCCGGTGCGGACATGCCGTCCACGATGCCCAGCGCGCCGTCCGCCTCGACGGGCACGTTCATGAACCAGTTGAGGTTGGAGACGAGGTCGCGCACCCCCAGGCCGCGCCGGCCGGCCTCGGCGAGGAAGTTCTCGCGGCAGCCGTGCTGGAACATCACGTGGTGGCCGTAGCGCAGGGTGTTGGACTCCTTGCCGCAGGCGCCGCCGATGGTGTCCTGGCGGTCGATCTCGTTGGCCACGACGGTCATCAGCGGGCGCCCCTCGTCGCTGCGCAGCACGGTCCCCGTGCGCACGTAGGCGTTGCCCTGCCAGGCCAGGGTGTCAGGGACGCTGTAGCGCTCCCCGGGATCGGCGGCGTTGTAGAGCAGACAGTCGGCCGACTGGTTCCCGCCGACGTCGACGATGGTCAGGACGTGTCCCTTCGCCACCACCGCCGACCACGGCGCGTTGGGGGCCACCACCTCGTCCAGGACGACGGCGCCCTCGACCAGGCTCGTTCCCCAGTCCAGGGCGGAGCCCTCCGCGTACACGGCGCCCACCGGCACGGTGGAGGCGAGGGTGCCGCCCGCGGCGGTCGGACGGGTGGTCGGTGTGTTCTCGGTCCGAGTCGTGGTCGCCATGTCACAGCCCCCTGGCTTCGCAGTAGTCAGCGGTGTTGAGGTACGCCCGGTGCAGTTCCGGCGTGGCGGTGAACCGCGGTTCGTCCGGGCCGGTCGGTTCGCCGCGCCAGGCGTGCACCCGCAGCGGCCCGACGACATAGCCGGGCCGCGGGTCCAGCGGGTGGGCGACATTGGCGACCAGCACCAACAGGGGCAGTTCCGCGACGAGTTCGACATACGTGCCCGGACCGGCGCTGCCCTGCCAGGCGAGGGTGCCGTCCGCCTCGACGCGTACGCCCTGGAAGAAGGAGACGCCGGGCGGCAGATCGCGGCGGCTCAGACCGTGCTTGGCGGCGGCCTTGAGGAAGAGTCCGCGGCCGGACGGCGACGGCCCCTCGGGGCGGGCGTCACCGTACTTGCGCGCGTTCCACGCGTCGGTGCTCGTACCGCAGAAGGCGTCGTGCCGGCCGGAGGAGTCACCGCTGACCACGGCCAGGACCCGGCCGTCGCCGGACAGCAACGGGTGGTTCTCGCCCAGGTACGCCTGCCACGGGATCTTCTGGGTGTCGGCGACGTTGAGCCGCTCGACGGGCTCCAGCGCGTTGAAGAGCAGCAGGTGGGCACAGGCGTCACCGGTCGGGTCGTCGAAGCGCAGCCGGGTGCCGCGGGCGAGGACCTTGTGGGTGTAGCCGCCGGGCGCCACCGTCTCCGCCCACACGAGGGCGGCCGGGTCCACCCCCGGCGGGCAGTACGGACTGCCGGACGCGGGCAGGTACGGCATCCACGTGCCGGCCTGCCCGCCCTGCGCGCGGGCGTCGACGCGGGCACTGCGGACACTGTCGGTCAGGTGCAGATCCCGGACCCGGGCGGCGGCCCGCCCCTCGTCCGGCTGTCCGGAGAGCGGGGCGGTGAGCGGTGCGGTGGGGTGCTGGTCGTACGGCGGCGCGCCGGCCGTCGACCCTTCGGCCGTGTTCATGGATGTCCCGTCATCCTCTCGTCGGTGAGTCATCTGTACGTCGGGCGACCAGGTGGTCGGGCGATCAGGCGGTCGGGCGGTGGGCGGTGGGCGGTCGGGGTCACGCCGGCTCGGTGACGGCCCGCGCCTCGGCCGGCGGCTCGACGTGCGTGTGGGGTACGTGCCTCAGCTCGATACGGCGGTGCAGCCGGCGGACGAGGAAGTAGCCGGCGCCGACGGCCAGGCTCAGCCCGATGAACAGCGGGGCGCTCCACCGCAGCCACCACGTCCCGCCGGTGAGGTCGTAGATCTCCGGGCGGGGCCAGGCCAGGTTGACCGTCATGCCCGTCTGGTAGAGCACGGCGAGCGTGTTGACCGCGATCCCCCGGCGGCCCAGCGAGAACAGCGGCCGGCCGGTCTCGTCGACGCCGCCGGGGAGGCCGCCGGTGCGCCGGTGCCGGATCCGGGTGACCAGCAGCGGCAGGGTCACGCCCAGATAGGCCAGGTACAGCATGGCGATGCAGAGGCTGGAGAGGGCGGTGAAGATCGCCGACTGGCGGACGTTGACCAGCAGGGCGATCGCGGCGCCCACGCCCACGACGACCGACGCGACGACCGGTGTGCCGGTACGGGCGGAGACCTTGCCGAGGTGCCGGTGGAACGGCAGGGCGCCCTCGCGCGCCATGGAGTACATCATCCGGGCGCCGGAGCTCTGCACGGCCAGGGTGCAGGCGAACACGGCCACCGCGACGCAGCACAGCAGCAGTCGGCCCAGGACGCCGCCGAGCCGGTCGGTGAGCACCCAGGACAGGCCGCCGACGGCGAGCTTGCCGTCGGTCAGGCTGGGCGCCGCCAGCAGCCCCGCGAGGATCAGCAGCGCCCCGCCGACACCGGAGGTGATCAGCGCCCGCAGGATGGTCCGGGGGGTGGTCCGGCGCGGGCTGTGGGTCTCCTCCGCCAGTTCGCCCGCCGAGTCGAAGCCGACCATGACGTACGCGGCCATCAGCGAGGAGGCGAGGAAGGCACCGGCGTAGCCGCCGTGGCCGGACCAGCCGGTGTCGTGGAGCACGGCCTGCGGGCCCCGCTCGGGCAGGAAGAAGAGCACCAGCACCAGCACGACCACGCCGATGATCTCGACGGTGACGCCGAAGCTGGTGGCGGCGGCCGTCTGGCGGATGCCGAGGATGTTCACCACGGTGGTGACCACCAGCAGCAGGCAGCCCAGCAGGACCGCGTTCCGCGCGCCGGTCGGGGAGCCGAGCGAGGGATCGGCGCCCGGCCCGCCGACGAGCTGGAAGCCGGACCAGATGCCCGGCAGCACCGCCTGCGCCGCGATCGCTGCCGCCGCGACCGTCAGGATCTGCCCGATGATCATGATCCAACCGGTGAACCAGCCCGCCGTGGTGCCGGCGAGCCGGCTCGACCACTGGTAGATCGCCCCGGATATGGGCCAGCGCGCCGCCAGTTCGGCGAAGCAGAGCGCGACCAGCAACTGGCCCGCGAAGACCAGCGGCCAGGTCCAGAAGAAGGCCGCGCCGCCGAGGCCGTAGCCGAGGCCGAAGAGCTGGAAGACGGTGGTGAGGATGGACACGAAGGAGAAGCCCGCGGCGAAGGACGCGAAGCCGCCGACTCCGCGGCGAAGTTCCTGCTGGTAGCCGACGTCGGCGGCACTGGTCGTGACGTCACCGTCAGGGCGCTGCCGAGAGACGAATTCGGGCCGGCTCATCGCCGCACCTCCGATCGGTCGCGGATACCTGTCGATTGACAGGTATGGCGATGCTCGACCGCACCGGTCTCGCGCCCGAGTCCCGGGCGTTAACTTCGTGTATCCGGTGCCGGGTGCGGTGTGACCCGGCCGGCCCGCCGCGAACGCGGCGCACATGCCACTGCGCGTGCGTGGTAGGGGCTACGGCCTTCCGACCGGCCTCGTCCTCGGGGCCAGCATCCCCCTGGTGAGTCCACGCCTCACTCCGCCGAGTGGCACGGGCAGCGCGAGCGGAGGTCGCTTGAGGCCGCAGGGTCCGTCTCAGGGGGGGGAGGCAGGGCCGTCTCAGGAGGGCAGGCAGGCCGTCTCATGGGGGGAGCCAGGGCCGTCTCGGGGGAGCGGCGTGGGCCCTCGCGGGTGCAGCGGCGGGGCGCCGCCGACCGTACCCGGCCTCCTGGCCCTCCGGTGTGACGCACCCGCGTGAGGGCAGTTGATACGGAGGTGGCGGGTCCGGCCGCGAGGCGATCAGCCTCACCAGGGTGTTCCGGCTGACCGGCACCTTGAAGGCCCCCGTCATCCGGGCGCCGGCCCGGACCGCGAGCGCAAGACCGACCGACACCGGCGTCGACCGCAGCCGCTCGGTCCATCGCCCTGACCCCGCGGGTGAGACCGGGTACTTGCTCGGCAAAGGTCATGCGCTCGCAGAATTCCTCCCCGCAGACGAACCTCCGCAGACGAACCCCCGCAGACGAACCTCCGCACCCGCAACGACACCACGACGAACGTGCCCGCTGTCGGCAGGTCACGAGGAAATCGCCGTCAGCAGCCACGTGTTCGCCCCGACCAGCGCCCGCACCCTGGACAGGCTCACGGCGAAGGGCTGTCGACCACACCGCCATCCAGCCAGGCGATTTCCGGGCGGACTTCAGTGTCGTAGGCGGTCAGTGCGCGTTTGAACCCGCCTCCACTCATCAGGCCCCTTTGGAATCGATCATCCGGGGAACCGGGAGGCGCTCTACCGGCGGACCGCCGCGATCAGTCCGCCGGGCCGCTCCTCGCGCTGCGGCGGGGTGCTGATCGGGCGGCCGTAGGCGGCAGCGAGCTCGCGCAGGGTGTGGCTGTCGGCCTCCCAGCCGTGCCCGGCAAGCCAGCCCACCGGGTCGTCGGGCATCTCCGAGATCCACATGGACGCCGCCGATCCTGGCACGGCGTCCGCGCCGAAGCGCTCGATCACGCCGCGCGAGCCCAACGTCAGCCCCATCCAACTGCCCGCCGCCGACTGCGCGCTGATCCGGGCCAGCAGCAGTTCCACCGCGTCCTCGGGCAGATAGATCAGCAGTCCTTCGGCGATCCACACGGTCGGCACCGCCGGGTCGTGCCCTGCGGCGGCCAGCGCGCCTGGCCAGTCCTCGCGCAGATCCACCGCGACGGTGATCCGCTCGCAGCGTGCGACGGCCCGCTCCTGGCGCAGCACCGAAGCCTTGAAGTCCAGTGGGGCGGCGGTGTCGACCTCGAAGAGCCGGGTGCCCTCGGGCCAGTCCATCCGGAAGGCCCGGCTGTCCATGCCGGCGCCGAGCAGCACGACTTGCCGGACCCCGGACGCGGAGGCCTGCTGCAACAGGTCGTCGAGGAACTTCGTCCGGATGACGATGGAGAACGACACGGCCAGCCGGCGGCGGCGCGCGGCCTCGTCATCGGGCAGCGGCGGCGAGGAGGGCCATAGGCCGCCGGCGGTTGCGAAGGCCTGTGCCAGCGGGTCGCGGAACAGCGCGTTCTCCCGCTCGGTCTCCAGCGCCCGCACCCTGGCCACCCCCACCGCCGTGGCCCACACTCCCGACGGCTGCACCCGCTCCTGCTCATCAGTCACCGCGCCAGCCTAGATGACCAATTCCGAGGGGAGCTGATGAGTGGAGCTCCATATCACCCAGCTCATCAATGCAGAGAAGATCGACTCGGCCATAGCGGGCGATGGTCTTGGTCAGATCTTCTCGTCCGCGGCCTCGACCAGCTCGTTGACGAGTTCGGTGGCGCGTGTGGAGAGGACCCGGTAGCCGGCCATCGCGGCTTCGGTGCCCAGCGCGATCAGCAGGTGCGACTTGCCGGTGCCGAAGTCGCCGATCAGGCAGAGCGGCAGGCCCTTCTTGACCCACTCGCAGGTCGCCAGGGTGTGGATGACCGCCGGGTCCACGCTGGGGTTCGCCTCGAAGTCTAAGGCCCGCAGTGATTTCTCGCGTGGGAGCTGGGCGGCCTTGATGCGCCGTTCGGGGCGGCGGCGGGCTCGGTCGTCGCAGGTCGGGGAACTGGGCAGACAGCCTGTACTTGCTTGACCTCAGGTGGATGAACGGCGCGCCGTTCATCCACCGCGGCGGCTATTCCAATCACCGATCGTCGCCTGACCTGGTCGAACTGTTCGAGTATGTGGCCGCGGTAGCCCCTGGTTCCTACGGGCTCCTCCACGTTCACGATGACGAGGAACCGGGACACGAGAACGATGTGCGCGTGCTAACAAGATGTCTCGATTGGCCGGGCCACGAGGAGTCGGGCACCGCGCTTGATCAGGGACCTGCTCGCGGACAGACTGCTCTCCATGAGATCAGTAGGCATGGCCACCAGGGTGCAGATCGGGAACCGGCGATGAGTGCCAGCCTGCCCTTCTTTCGCTATCACCCAGACCCCCTCGCAAGTGGGTCCATCCGGGCGGCCTCCGAGACGTGTGCCTGCTGCAAGGGCAACAGAGGCTGGATCTACACGGCCACCTTCTACACGGCCCAGGACGTCAGCGGACGACTCTGCCCATGGTGCATCGCAGACGGGAGCGCGGCTGAACGCTTCGCGGGTGAATTCACCGACGCGTACGGGCTCGACGGTGTCAGCGAGGAGGTCTTGCATGAGGTCACCCGCCGCACCCCTGGCTTTCACGCCTGGCAGGATCCGCACTGGCTTGTCCACTGCCAGGACGCGGCCGCCTTCGTGGGCGAAGTCGGGTACGCCGAGCTTGCGGCGCATCCCGAAGCCCTCGACCAGCTGCGGGCCGACATGCGCACGGCCGGTTGGCACGACGAAAGCCAGCTTGAGCACTTCCTCGTCAACCTGGGCGAGGGGGCAACCGCAATGCTCTTCCGTTGCACCGTCTGCGGCACCTATCTCGCCTATGCCGACGCCTCCTAGCTAGGAGTCGTCCGCTTGGGTGACTCGTCGATAGCAGATAAGGGTGCAGGCGATGCTGGTGGAGGCCAGGAAGTGGCTGGCCTTGCGTTCGTAGCGGCGATGGAGGCGTCGACGTCCGACGAGCCAGGCCAGGGTGCGTTCGACGGTCCAGCGGTACTGTCCCAGCAGTTGGCTGGAGTCTGTGCCCTTGCATGCGATCCGAGGCGTGAATTCACGGCTGCGTAACCATCGTCGCAAGTGGTTGCAGTCGTAGCCCTCTTGAAGGGAGGCTCCTCCGCGATGTCTGCTTCATGCAAGGGACCTGTTGAGGTCCTGAAGCATGGTGTGTATCCGGTCTAGTTCGGTGTCGTGGCGACCGGCGTCGGTGAGGATGGCGATGGCCCGTTGCCAGGCGTCCTGTGCCGCGTCGAGGGCACCGGTGGCACGGTGTAGTTAGTTCCCCCAAGTGCACGAGCGTCTCTGCCTCGTTGTAGCGATGGCCCAGTTTCCGGTTGAACTCCAGGCTGTGCCGGTAGCAGTCGATGGCGTTGCGGTAGTCGCCAATCTGTTGGTACGCGTAGCCGAGGGTGTCCCATGTGCCGGCTTGACCGCGTTCGTCCTCAAGTTCTTGTTGCAGGGCCAGCGCTTCTCGGCAGTGGGAGATAGCCTGCATGTGGTCATCGAGCTGGATGTGGTCCCAGCCGACCGCGTTGAGCGCTCTGGCGCGTCCGGACCGGTGACCGAGCGAGGTGAAGAGCTCCAAAGCATTGAGATCGTGGCGGAAAGCCGTCTGCTGGTCGCCTTGGTACTCGTGCAGCCAGCCCAACGCGATGTGGGTGTGGGCCTGCCCCAAAACATCGTTGACCTCCGTGGACAGTTCAAGTGCCCGTGCAAGTGCACTGCGGGCCTTGAGGCCACGGCCCGTCAGGGCATAGGCGTAGGCGAGCTCTCGATGGCGCTGAGCCTGTGCCGAGCGGTCACCGAGCCGCGTGGCGGCTGCCAGGGCCGTTCGCTCGACCGTCTCCACGTCGTACCACCGGCCGCCCCGGGTGAGGAAGGTGATGGTTGTCCACGCCAGATGCCAAGCGCACGCGTCGCTACCGGCTAGCGCCGCATGTTCAACAGCCGCGATCAGAGTCGCTCGTTCGCGGGTGAACCACTCCAGGGCCTGGCGATGGGTGGTGAGCCGTTCGGGAGAGACGCCGTCCGCCCCAGGTGACAGGCTGACGGGGTACCTGTGCGGTGACAGCAGTCTGTCAGCGGTGTGGGCGGTGTGAACATAGTGGTCGAGTATCCGGCCCACGGCCGCGCTTCGCTCCGTGTCGGAATCGAGGGTTTCGGCGAGTTCGGTGGCGTACGCGCGCAGCAGGTCGTGGAAGCTGTAGCGGCCGGGTGTGTGTTCCTGGAGCAGGTGTGCGGCTTGTAATTCGCGCAGGTGCGTGCGGAGGCGGGGGAGGGGAAGGGCGGTGAGGCTGGCGGCGGCGGGCAGAGCGATGTCCGGTCCCAGTGCCAGGGCGAGCTGCCGGAACACGTCGGCTGTCTGAGGGGCGAGGGCGCGGTAAGAGGCGGCGAAGACCGCGCGTAGGTTGGCAGTCGCTTCGCCGGCGTCCAGGGCATCGAGCCGGGCGAGCGTGGTCTCCTGTAGTTCCGCGGCCAGTGCTTTCAGAGTGAGGGCGGGATTCATGGTGGCGCGGGCCGCCAGGATGCTGATCGCCAGTGGCAGGCCCGCGCAGTGCTTCAAGAGGGAACTGCTGGCCTCGGGTTCGTAGGCGATCCTCTGGGGGCCGAGGTGGCGGGTGAGTAACTCGTGTGCCTCGGCGTCGGTCAGCACATCCAGGGTGAGAGGGGTCCCGCCGTGGGTGGTGATCAGGCCGACGAGTTGGTGACGGCTGGTGACCAGGACGGTGCAATGTTGACTTCCGGGGAGCAGAGGCAGCACTTGGGCGGTGTCACGGGCGTTGTCAAGAACGATGAGAAGGCGCCTGTCTGCGACCAGGCTGCGGTAGAGCGCTGCCTGGGCGTCCAAGTCTGCGGGGATCTGAGCGGGGGCTACGCCGAGGGAGTCAAGGAACATGCGCAGCGCCGCTTCTGGCGGTACCGGTTCGCCGGTGGGGGAGAAGCCGCGCAGGTCGGCGTACAACTGGCCGTCGGGATAACGCTCCTGCTGCTGGTGGGCCCAGCGCAGAGCGAGCCAGGTCTTACCGATGCCGCCAGTACCCCCGATCGCGGAAATCACCACCGTGCCGCCCCGCTCAGCCTGTGACTCCAGCAGGCGATCCAGACTGGCCAGCTCGCGGTCCCGGCCGACGAAGAACGGCGGCGGCGCAGGAAGCTGCCGGGGCACCGGAGCGGACTCCGGTCCGGTCCCGGCCGCGGACTTGGGGACAGGTGTGGTGAGCGCCGGGTCTGCTGCGAGAACCTGCTGGTGGAGCTGCCGCAGCGCCGCGCCGGGGTCGGTGCCCAGCTCTTCCGCCAATCGCCGCCGGATCTCCTGGTAATGCGCCAGGGCGTCCGCGGACCGGCCGCCGCGGTAGAGCGCCAGCATGAGCTGACCGGCCATCCGCTCATCCAGCGGATGAGCCTCAGCCCGCGCGAACAGTTCGGCCAGTACCCGGTCGTGCTGTCCCAGACGCAGCCGGATGTCGGCCAGGTCCAGCTGCGCGGCCAGCCGCTCCCGTGCGAGGAAGTCGCGCTGGGCGTTGAACCACGGGGTGTCCACCCCGGCGTACGCCTCCCCGCGCCACAGCCCCAGAGCCTCTTCCCATAACGACGCCGCCCGCTCGTCATCGCACACCGCGCGGGCCTGGCCGGCCAGGCCCCGGAATCGGTGGACATCCACCGATCCGGCCGGCACCTTCAGCCGATAGCCGCCCTGGTCCCGCACGATGTCCACCCCGACCCCGGACAGCACCTGCCGCAGCCGGGACACATACCCGTACAGCGCTTCCCGGCCCCGACCTGGTGCGTCCGCGCCCCACACCCGGTCCACCAGGACATCCGCCGGCACCACACCCTCAGCGTCGGCGATCAACGCCCCCAACACCCAACGCTGCCGCGCATGGCCCACATCCACCGGCACCCCGCCTCGCCACACCGCGATGGCGCCAAGGACCCCGAAGCGCACCGCCACCTCTACGCCCTTCATGGTCACGTCACTCTGCTTACCCGCCGCTGACCACCGGGTACAGCCCGATTCCAGACGTCCCGAAGGTTTCCCGAAGACGGCCCCGGCACGGTGAAGACACCACTCCCGCTCGATTCCCAACAGCTCCGCAACGGGCTGAGCTCGGTCAGCTGTTGGGTGAACGCCGGGGCTGGGCGTGGGCCGGCGATGCGCTCGCCGCCTGCCCGGCTGTTCGCGATGCAGGCCAGCGGCTACCGGCCCGGTACACCGGTAACCGCCTTCGACACCTGGGGAGGTGCTCCCATGCGGCCATCCGGCCGACGGCTGTTCCCGTTCGCCTTTGTGGCAGTCGGGACGACCCTGCTGGGCGTACTGCTGGCACGGCGCCGCTTCGCGGTGATCACTGTCGCCGGTGCCAGCATGGAACCGGCCTATCGAAGCGGCGACCGGGTGCTGGTCCGACGGCTCAGCCAGAGCGGGCGCACCGGCATCGAGAAGGGAGGGGTCGTCGTCGCAACGTGGCGACTGCCCTCCGGTGACCCGCCGGGAGAGCCCGCGCAGCCGCGCGGCGCGTCCGGCCAGCCGACGGGCGAGCCACTCGATGCCCGACGCTGGATGATCAAGCGCGTCGTGGCAGGCCCTGGCGACCTGATTCCCGGAGGTCTGGGACCCGCCCTTATCGCTGAGACCGGTAAGCCCGTACCGCGGGACCGGTTCGTGGTCATGGGCGACAACGCTGCTCATAGCCACGACTCTCGCCACACCGGCTACGTCGAAGGCGGCGACATCCTCGGAGTGGTGATCCACAGGCTCGAACGCCGCCGGTGAGGCAGGCAGACCGGCACGGGCAGGGACAGCGGCAGGGCCGCAGCCGGGCGAAGGCACGGCCACGGATGCGCCGGTTGGTGTCACACTCGTCGCGCTCCACCGCCCCGCGCCGGCATCTGGCAGCCACATCACAAGGTGCGCCGCCCGGGGTGCCTCGCGTACGCCCTGGCGTGACAACGGAGCGCGAGACGGCTCTCAGACTGCACCCCGCTCGGCTGCCGCCGCGCGCTCGTCGCCGGCCAGGAGGCGGCGGCGTCGCCCCCGGGTGGACCCGGCCGCGCAAAGGCGATGGAGCGGTGGACCACCGCGATGTCCCAACTCAGCCGCCGATGTCCCTGAGCTGGAACGGCGGGAACCGGCGACCGGTCGGCCGCGATCGAGCAGGCCCGCACCGAGTGCCACTGCCAGGCCGATGCTCCCCACGCCGCAGCCCAGCACAGGGCTCGGATGACCGGGACTTGGGCGCACATGCCTGCATATCGCAGAGAAAGAACACTGTCCTGTGTCATCACACTTTGACCGATTGCCACCGAAGTTCGAGTGGCTGGGGTGTCGAGGGTCATGAGCGACCGTCCTCGGTGACGAGCTGCACCAAGCCGACCCATGGGAACTCGCCGCTCTTATGGACCGCGCGCACCCTCCACTGGCCGGCTGGGAGCTGCACTGGAGCCTGGTCCGGCCGGCCCCCGTCGGGATGGTCCACTCCCAGATCGGCGCCCGCTTCGGCCGAATCCATCAATACCGCCGGGCCATCGGTGACCCACAGTCCGCCATCCTCCCAAGCGGTGTCCGGATCGGCCAGGACCGCCTCGGCTGCCGTGAACAACTCGGCCTCGGAGTCCGCAGCCAGCCACCGCACGAACAGCAGCTTCTCCGGCAGGAAGCACGTCTTTGCAGGTTCATCGGCCAGGACAAGCGCAGTGACGGCGCCCGCACCCACGGCGATCACACCGGCCCAGTCCTCCACCTCGCAGGCGCGGTCGTAGTCATCACGGCCATCGGCATCACCGAGGACGGAACCGTCCTCCGTGCATCCACCCCAGGCGCTTACCGAGGACTCCGGAACGACGACCAAGGGGCCGCCCATCGACCGCACCCACACCAGCCCAGCACGGCCACAGCGATCGGTGTCGTGAGAAGCATCCATGCGCGCAGTCTGCCGCCGACCACCGACACCGCTCGGAGGCTGGAGCCGGGTCGGTCAACGTGGTCACTTGAGGCGGCGTGGCAGGTGTCCTCGTGCATGGCCGACCGCGGCACGACTCGGCGGTGATCATGCGGGCGGTCGCGGCGGGCGGGACGATGACGTAGAGGACCGGGATGCGGTCGGCGACTTCAGGGTGCCGGGTCTGGTCCAGGAGCTCGTGGGCGCGTCCCAGCTGGGTGAGGGCGATGGTCTTGCCGGTGTCGGCGGGGCCGGAGACGATCAGACCCCGCCGAGCGCTGATCGCATGCTTGTTCAGCAGGACCAGGCGCCGACCGCAGGTGACGGTGTGCCGGTCCGTGGACGTGGCGACCACCCGTAGCCGGGCATGGTGGTCGAGCCGTTCCTCGTCGTGGAGCTCCCGCTGGAGCGGCTGGAGCTGTGCGTACTCGTCCTCGCTCAACAGCTCGGCGAGGCGGGAGGTGCGGTGGTGAAACGGCGTCATCCTTGCAGGGCCCAGCTCGAACGCGGCCAGGTCCGGATCTGCGTACGCCTCCGCGAGCTGCCCCGACCACCCGCACTCCGTAACTCATCAGACTTCGATGGCACAGGTGACCTCTCGCAGCGAAGCTTGAGCATGCTCAGCGAAGGCTGTATTCGATCTTCTTTTCCCGTATCAGCTTCTCCAGCTCTGTGCCCGACAGTGGATGCAGAGTGTCCAGGAGGAGGCGTAGCCCGGCTTCGTCCAAGGTCTGGCTGGTGACCTCGACCTCCGCGTTCTGGTGGCGGCGTATGAGGGTGACGGCGCGGCCGCTGCCGGGGAAGTCGCGGACCGTGAGCATCTCGCCGTGCGCGTCTACTGTGCAGGTCACGCCCTTCTCCGCAGGCTCTGGGCATCGGAGTGCCGGCGTGAGCGGCCCGCGCACCATGAGGTCCACATACCCCAACTCGTGATGGACGGGGCGGTATTCGACGTGGAAGTAGGCGGGGCCGACCTCGGCACGGGACAGCTGCATTCCGGGCGGCGCAGTGCCCAGGAACAGCAGCTCCGGATGCTCCCGGTACCGCGCGACCTCTGCCTCGTCCTGGCGCTGCTGTGCCTGCGCCGGGCCGACGAAGCCCCCATAGGCCACCCCGCCCGCCAGTACGGCCAGCGCCCCCAGCCGCACCCACCGGCTCGGCACGAAGAAGGCCGCTGCCACGGCATATGGCACCCCTGTCAGCGCGATGCGGGTACTGGCGCTCCCCAGGTCAACCTTTTCGGCGTAGGCGGCCACACCTGCCAGGACGCCGAGCGTGCCGAGGGCGAAGACCAGTACCGCCCAGCCGAGCCGCTTGGGCATGGAGCCGCACAGGGGCACCACGGTCCGCACCGGTATGCCTGCCGTGGCCAGCAGTCCCACCATCAGCGGCACACCCACCGCGAAGACCGGCGTCGTCGAACCCACCGCGAAGACCGGATCCGTCGCATCGGCCGCACCACCCCAGGCCGCCATCACCAGTTCGAAGCCGAACGCCGGCACCGCGGTCGCCATCGCCGCCCAGACCAGGAAGAGATGCAGGGCCGTCAACGCCCCCCTGCCACTTTTCATATCGCGGAGCCTGCCAGCCGGCGTCCTTGCGAACATGAGTACGCGTACTCAGCGCGGAGCACCGCCGTCCGGGTGCCGTGCGACGTTGTGCAGGTGTAGGACGGCTACCGCGGCCAGGGCATGCGTGCTCAACCATCAGTGAAGAAGGCGAGCGTGAACAGGTGGCACTTGACGGCCTCGCCCGCCAGCCGGACCCACACGTCAGCGAAGTCCACCTCGGTGCAGGAGAAGATACAGCGGCAGGCACGGGCTTCGTGATCATTGGGCTTCAGACACCACAATGACCACGAAGCCCGTGCCTGCCTTCTCTTCACCCCAACCGGCCACTCCCCAACCAGCCGCACAACGCTGGAACTTGCAACCGCCCCGGCGAATGCAAGCCGCCGGCCGAACACCTCACGAAAACGTGCGCACACTGAACGGCTGACCGGGCATTTCGGCTGGCCGAAACAGTACTCACCCATGGCGTTGCCCGATTTCGTCCTGTCCGTCAGAGACAGCGATGGGTACGTGTGTAAGCGTTGTCCAGAGAAGCCAGAGGGAGGATTATGGAACGGGTTTTCGACAGCGAGGACTTCCTTGGACTAGAGGCTCTGGACGCCTGGACGGAAATGGCACACAGGGACATCATGCCGAAGGCCTTCCGTGTTGTTGACGGTGAGGTGTTCCGCGGTTGGTTCGACGAAATGGCTCTGGGGCCGGTGCAGGTCTCCTCGGTGGCCTACTCGTTGATCACCACGTCACGGACGCCCAGGTCGATCCGCGTGTCCGACCCCGAGAGCCTGCAGATCGTCATGCCCCGCCGCGGCCCGCACTTCATCGAGCAGAACGGACGCAGCACTCTCGTCGAACCCGGGGAAATGGTGCTGTTGAGCAGTTCCCGGCCGTTCCAGTCGTACGCCATAGGCGAAGCGACGCTCATGCAGTTCCCGATCGCCCTGTTACCGGCGGGCGCTCGTCATATTGACCGACTGGTCGCCTGCCGCTTGCCCGGCGACAAAGGGATCGGCCAATTATTGGCCGACTATTTGGCCCGCGTGACGGTCGATCACACGTCCTACACGCCCCCGGACATGCTCCGGCTCGGCACGATCGGCCTCGACCTCGCGGCCGCCGTTCTCGCCCATCATCTGGAGCGTGAGAACGAGGTCCCGGCCGACAGCCGGCAACGCGTGCTGTACGCCCGTGTCACGTCGTTCATCGAGAAGCACCTGGGCGACCCCGCGCTCACCGTCGACCAGGTCGCGGCGGCCCACCACATCTCCACCCGCTCACTGCACCGACTCTTCCAGGCCCACGGCGCGAGCGTCCGCGCTTCGATACGCGAACAACGCCTGGAACGCTGCCGCCGCGAACTCAGCGATCCGGCGCAACGGCACGTTCCCATCAGAGCCATCGCCGCTCGCTGGGGATATCCCCGCCCCGCCGACTTCACCCGTGCCTTCCGTGCCGCCTACGGTGCCGCGCCCGCCGACTATCGGCGCCAAGCCCTCTCTCGCCCGGGTGCCGGGGCGACTTGGGGCGAATGACCCTCACGGGGCCCCACCAGCTGAGGACGCTTCCTCGTCCCCTGGCGCTCCGTGCCAACGGTCTGGCGCCTCGCGCTAACGCGAAGCGCGGCGCCCGTTCCCAGACTGGACGGGTCGGTGCCACGTCAGAAGCGCACCGGAGAACCTCTGGGAGGCAGAGAGAGCGATGAGGCACACAGCCAGGCTCACGACGAGCCGCCACCAGATCCGTCGCACCGCCCTCGTGGCGGCCGCCCTGCTCGCCATGGCCTCGGCCGCCGGGACCGCCGAGGCCGCCACCTCGGCTGCCGGACCGCACGGGACGGCCGCGACAGCGGGACCGGCCCCGGCATCCGGCAGCGCCCCCGCGCGGGCCTGCACGGTCGACGCACCGCGTTTCACCAGCTACGCGGGTACCGGGTCCAACGACCCCGCCTACTGGCCCGCCCGGGGCACCTACGCCACCACCACCAGCCGATGCGGCGACATCAACCTGAAGCTGGACACGACGCGCTCGGTGCGCACGTGCTTCAAGTCGGGGTCCAGCTGGACGTGCAACGGCTGGCGGACCCTGAGCTCCGGCAGCTGGGGCCTGGCAGCCAAGGACGTGCTGGACGGCACCAAGTTCTTCCTGCAGTTCAGCGGGACCGCTCGCGCGTCGGGCCTGATCGACTACTGACGACCGCTCCCGGCACGTCGGACCCCACCGTCCCGCCCGCCGCCCGGCGGGCGGGACGGTGTCACACACCCACGCACGGCACGGAGAACTGCGTGGCCCGTACGACGTGACCGGCCCCCGGCGCCCACCGTCGAGCCCACGCGCACACCCTCCGGTAGGGCACCTCGGCCAGGAAGTCCGCCCATGCCGTCCGGGAGAGGCCGCCGCCGGCCCGTGCGCACACCGCCGCCGCGACGGAGGCCGGCGCCAGCGCATAGGCGTGCGAGGGCACGTCCTGGTTCGCCACGTACAGGCTGTCACCCCTACCGTCGCCCCGGAACACCAGGCTCAGCACCTGGTCGGCCGACGCGGGGAGCGTCGTACCGAGCGCCTGATTCGAGCTGACGTCCCACAGCCGTACGGTGCCGTCGAGTCCGCCGACCGCCAGGACGGCTCCGTCCGCGGAGAAGGCGAGCGTGGTGACCGGGGCCGCTGCGTCCTGCTGGTGACTGGTGAACAGACCGGGGAGCGCACCGCGCCAGCGCGTCAGCGTGCCGTCCAGCAGGGTGACCCGCCCCGACCCGTCACCGACGGCCACGTAGCGGCCGTCACGGCTGAGCGCGAACTGCGAGACGTCGCCGCCGGCCCCCGGATCCGCCTGCCCGCCGTCGCCGGTCGGGCCGCCGTGCGAGTCCGGGTCCAGGGGCATCCGTCCCACCCGCCCGGTGGACAGGTCCGCGTAGCTGCCGTCGCCGGCCGCGACCCGGCGTCCGTCGGCGGTCACCGTCAGACTGCCGCCGCCGATGCCGCGGATCGTCCTGTGCCTGGCTCCCGTCCGCGCGTCCCACACCACCAGCCGTCCGTTCGCCCCGCCCGCCTTCGAGGAGGTCACCAGCCAGCGCCCCTCCGGAGTGAGCGCCAGGCCCCGGACGCCCACCAGCATGCCGGCCTCGGGTCGCTCGGTCCTTCGCCCGGTGAGGTCCGGCAACTCCGCGGTGTACGCCGACTCGGGTCACGATGTCGGCATGCCGCTGCCGCTGCCGGTGCCGTGAACGGCTTGCAGCGCGGTGACCAGCCGACCGAGGGCGGGCAGCGCTTGGTCCAGGGCCGCCCGGTCGGAGTCGGGCAATTCCTCGACGACCTGGGTGAGCGCTGCGGTACTGGCACGGTCGTAGCGCTCCAGCAGGTTCAGGGCCTCCTGAGACGCGGTGAGTACCACGGTTCGCTGGTCGTGTTCAGGGCGGACTCGTTCCACCAGCCGTGCGCCGGACATCGTTCGGACGAGGTTGCTCACGGTGGAGGGAGCCACTCGCAACCGTTCTGCCACCGCGCCGGGGCTGAGGCCCTCGGGTGACGAGGACAGGGCCCGTAGCAGCTCGATCTGTGCCTCCGGCAGGTCGGGCAGCCCCTCGGCGTTCCGGGTGGCGCGCAGCACGGCGCGTCGCAGCGGACCCAGCAGCCCGCCCAGTGCGACAGCCACCCGGGCTGATCCCGGCACCGTGGGCGCACCTTCGCCGTGCCTCCAGGCCCCTACTCCATCTGTGTCGCGCATGCCGTCATTGTGACCTGCGACCGCACAGTTTTGCATCGCATACATTTTTGTAGCAAAATAATTTCTGGGTTGTTGGGATCGGCCCAGTGCCGCATGCCGAACGCCCCCACCTGAAGCACTGCAAGGAGCACCACCCATGACCGTCGACTACGACACTCCGACCACCGTCGAGAACCCCGTCCCGCCGCAGGACCTGTCCGGCATCGTCGGGCACCGGTTCATCTACACGTACGCCAACGGCTGGCAGTACGAGATGTACGTGAAGAACGCAACGACCATCGACTACCGCATCCACTCGGGCATGGTCGGCGGCCGCTGGGTGAAGGACCAGGAGGTCGATCTGGTGCAGCTCGCCGACGACGTGTACAAGGTGTCGTGGAACGAGCCGACCGGCACCTCGGTCGTCGTCAATGTGCTGCCCCGTCGGCGGGTCCTGCACGGCACCATCTTCTTCCCCCAGTGGATCGAACAGGACGGCAGCAAGACGGTGCTCTTCCAGAACGAGCACCTGGACGACATGCGCGCCTACCGGGACGCTGGACCCACCTACCCGATCTACGTCGTCCCCGAATTCGCCCGCATCACCCTCTTCGAGCACGTGGGCGAGGATGATGAGGGTGTCGTCGCGGTGGGTCCGAAGGACCTGCCCGAGGGTTTCGCCGACCGCACCAACTGATCGGTACCCGCCCGCACGGATCGTGGCTCGCTACCCCGGCCACACGGTTCACCTGGACGTCATTTCAGCCCGTCGGAGTCCATGAAGGACCCTCCTGACACGTCCGGGTACAGCGGCTTGCCGCCCCAGAGGGATGAAGGCCGCGGCGCGCCCGGCTACGTGGGATTGCCTGCACCCGGACAAGAGCCCGAACCTCTGACCCCCTGATGCCGCAGGCCTGACGACTCGCCGGTCCGGATCCGGCGGTCCGGATCCGCCGGGGCGGCGGATCCGGTGGGGCGGCGGATCCGGTGGGGGGCGACCGTAACGCGCGGCCCATGCCCACGCCCTCACCGACCGGGGCGCCCTCCACCGACACGACCACCGCGCCGGCCTCGAAGCCCCCCTACGACCAGCTCACGAACACCGTGCGCCGGTCCAGAAAGGGGGCGGCGACGTGGGTCGACGTCCCTCCCCCCAGCAGTCGGCACCGACCTGAAGCCGGGGTCCTCGCACCCGTAGTCGCTGTCGTTCTGCCGGGCGTGGGGCGGGTGGGCGCAGACGATGAACCGGTTGCCGTCCGCTGACACCAGCATCCCCTCCCCGACCGTCCCGTCCTGCGGCCCGACCACGCCGACGGGGGGCCGACGGCACGGCCGGTACGGGCGTCCATGGCCCGGAAGACGCCGGGGGAGACGCGGCTCAGCACCCGGTCGTCGCCGAGCCGGCCGACGACGCCGACGCATCCGCTGAGCAGCGCCGCGCCGAAGCCCTGGTGAGCGGTCCTGAGGAGTCCCGGGTGTCGAAGACGGTTCCGAAGTCCTCGGGCGCGGTGGCCGTGAGCCGACGGCCGTTCGGCGCGCGGTGGACCAGGTACGCCCGGACGGCGCAGGCCGGCTTGTCGGTGACGGTCAGCGGCAGACTGTGACCGGCGGACACGCCCTCGTCCGTCAGGTGGTGATCACCATCGGCGGACCGGGAACCGATGCGCTGCCCGCCGTCGGGGCGGTGTACGTGAATGGCAAGCCGCCGCTGCCCCCCGGCCGCGAGCCGGCGCCAAGCTGCTCAGCGTCTCTTCTCGTACCTGGTCAGGACCACGCCGCCGGGAAACGTCCGCGTCTCCACCAGGTGCAGGTTCGCCCAGCTGTCCAGAGCGGTGAAGAAGGGCGTGCCGCCGCCCACCAGGACCGGATGTGCGGCGATCACGTACTCGTCGATCAGCCCGGCGCGCATGGCCGCCCCGGCGAGCGTCGCGCCGCCGATGTTCATCGGGCCGCCGTCCTCGGCCTTGAGCCGACTGATCTCGGCGATCGCGTCATCCGTGACCAGGCGGGTGTTCCAGTCGACCTTGGCGATCGTCGAGGAGAACACCACCTTCGGCGTGTCCCGCCAGTTCCGCGCGAACTCGATCTGCGCCGGGGTGGCGTCGGGCTTCTGATCGCCGGTCGGCCAGTAGGAACTCATCGTCTCCCACAGCTTGCGCCCGTACAGCGACAGGCCGCTCGCCCGCTCGTGGTCGAGCCACCACTGGAACAGCTCGTCGCTCGGTGGTCCGCCCCAGCTGATGTCGTCGCCGGCCGCGGCGATGTAGCCGTCCAGGGTCAGGTTCATGCCGTAGATCAGTTTCCGCACGGCCCAGCCTTTCCGTCTATCGGTGTCCGGTGTATGGACCAGCGCGGCGCAGGAAACTCATCGGTGCGCGATCTGATTGCGGGACCTGGTCAGCGCGCTGGTCGCCGCGGAACGCGGCGCCGGCTACGTGCCGCGCGCCGCAAGGCCGGAACCGCAGATGCTGTTCGCCGGGTTCACCGGTGGCCCGCCTCGCCCGCCCCGCCCGTTGCGCGAGCCGACGTGCATGCCGGCCGTGGTGCCCTGGTGACGCCGCCTGCTGCGTCAGGCGCTGTCGTGCCGCAGCGGTGCCCGGTCGTGTTGCTGGTACGACGGCGGCGACTGGCACCGGGTCAACGCGATGGCGATCGAGGCCCTCGGACGGGCCCGGACGCAAGACGTGGACCCCGACGGCCTGGAGGAGTTCGCCACCGCCCACGCGACTACGGCCGAGGCCACCGCTTGGGAGACCGGGGCGCCGGCCGCCCCGTTCAACGTCGCGAATCGCCCTCCCGCGGCACCGGCTACACCAACGGCCGGCACCGCGCGCAGGCCACACCGGAGTGCGGCGCACGCCACACCGTCGTCCTGCACCGCGCTGACGAGACGCAGCCCGCGACGCCCATGCCAGGTGATGCGGTTGGCCATGACGCCTCACGTCCTCGATCGGCCAGTGCCCCACACGCGCAGGCCGTCTGGGAAGGGAGGGCATGACGAAGTCGCTCGCGCGAGTCGCGGACTTCTGCGGTCCCCTCCGGCGGTGTGGGCGTCGGGGTTGTGGACCGGGCGCGGCGCGGTTGCCCGATGGTGCTCCTGGCATCGTAGCGGCCGCCTCGGACAACCGCGGGGCCGTACCGGTCCGGGTTGAAGGCGTCCAGCGCGCGCCATCTGGTGGGGTCTGTTCACGGACCTGCGCCCCGTCTGCCGGTTGGCAGACGGGGTGGTGTGGTGAGCGGTGCGGGTGTTGGGGGGGATGGGGGTCGCACCGACGCTGCGTCGGCGGTGCAGTGGCTGGAGCCCGCCCGGCGCCGGGCGGCATCAGGGGCTGTTCGGTGGCCGCGGCCCGGGCGCACGAGGTGGGCGTCCTGCGCTCGGCCCGCAGGGTCCTGTCGGCCGCAGTGCTGAGGCGGCGTCGGCCTGGGTGCCGGACGAGGAGGAAGGAGACGGGGTATGGGGTGACGCGGTTCCGGCGGCGGTGTGGGCGGCCCCGGCGCCGCGGTCGTCCGCCGGTGACGTCGCTGCGGCGCGCCGGCCGTCTACCCGGCTACCAAGCGGCGGGCCCGCTACGGGAGTTGGTGTGCAGCGCTCATCCCGCGGCGGGAAGCAGTTTTGCTGGGACCGGCCGGTTCGGCTCGCCCTGGCGGGTCTGGTCCGCCGCGACGTGGAGGAGACCGCACCCGACGCGCGGCGCCTGGTCCTTGGCGTCGACCTGGACGACATCCGCTTAACGCGATCATGCCTCCTTGCCTCAGACCGTCGGGTCCCACAGTCCGCCGGCCTCGCCGCGGGCCAGGTGTTCGGCGTAGACGCCGACCTTCCAGGCGATGACCGAGCGACACTCCTCCAGCGCCTGGATCTGTGCCTCGACACGCTGCTGATGCGCGTCGAGGAGCTGTAGTCGTTCTGCCTCGTTGCCCGGGCCATGCCGTACCAGCTCGGCGAACCGCTTGAGGTCGGCCAGCGGCATGCCGGACTCGCGTAGTTTCACGCAGATCAGCAGCCAGTCGACATCGGCGGTGGTGTACCGCCGCCGACCGCCCGCACTGCGCTGGACCGGCCCGACCAGCAGGCCCTCGCGCTCGTAGAAGCGCAGGGCATGCACACTGAGTCCGGTCCGCTCGGCCACCTCGCCGATACTCAGTTGCTCCGCACGGGTCTCGACACTCGCCATGCCGCCCAGCCTAGGACTTGATCTAGACCTCGCTCTAGTTTCTAGCGTCGTCGGCATGACCATCACTGATCAGCAGCCGCTCGGCTCGCCCTTCTCCGCCACCAGCACCACCGAGGACGTCATCGCAGGCACCGACCTCTCCGGCGCAACCGCCATCGTGACCGGGGGCTACTCGGGACTCGGTCTGGAAACCACCCGGGGCCTGGTGGCCGCCGGGGCCCGCGTCATCGTTCCCGCACGCCGGCCCGCTATCGCCCGCGCCGCTCTCGCAGACGTGGAAGGCTGTGACGTCATCCCCATGGACCTGGCCGACCTCGACAGCGTGCGCGCCGCCACCGCACACATCAACGACTCCCTCGGCAGGCTCGAACTCCTCATGGCCGTCGCCGGCGTCATGGCCACCCCGGAGCGCCGCGTCGGACCCGGCTGGGAAAGCCAGCTCGCCGTCAACCACTTCGGACACTTCACCCTCGCCTGCGAGCTCTACCCGCTCCTGGCCGCCGCCGGCGGTGCGCGCGTCGTCGTCAACAGCTCCGCCGGGCACACCTTGACCGACATCCGCTGGCACGACCCGCACTTCCGCACCGGCTACGACAAGTGGCTGGCCTACGGCCAGGCCAAGACCGCCAACGCCCTGTTCGCCGTGCACCTCGACGCCCTCGGGCGCGACGACGGCGTCCGGACGTTCGCTCTGCACCCGGGCAAGATCATCACCGGCCTCCAGCGAGAGATGACTCTCCAGGAGCAGATCGACCGCGGCTGGGTGGACGAGCACGGCACCGTGATCGGCGCCGACTTCAAGACACCCTCCCAAGGCGCCGCCACCGGCCTGTGGGCCGCCACCTCCCC
This sequence comes from Streptomyces corchorusii, assembly GCF_001514055.1. Classification (NCBI taxonomy): domain Bacteria; kingdom Bacillati; phylum Actinomycetota; class Actinomycetes; order Kitasatosporales; family Streptomycetaceae; genus Streptomyces; species Streptomyces corchorusii. Next base: position 190,041 of record NZ_KQ948366.1, read on the forward strand.
GCTCCTCGACGACCGCGGCGGGCTCTACCTTGAGGACTGCGACGTCGCACGCGTCTCCGCCCCCACCGCGCCCATGGACGACGGTGGCGTCCGTGCCTACGCCATCGACCCCGACGCGGCTGCACGGCTGTGGGACCTGTCCGTCGCGGCGACCGGCGCCACCCCTCTCCCGCGATGAGCCCCGATGCTCTGCTCCTGGCCGGGCAGGAGCTGTTCACCGACGTGATGAACCAGTTCGGCCTCGATCCGCGGCTCTGCGATCGCCGCGTGCGCGGAGGCACGCAGTGCCGGCAGCGCGGCTCGGGTGACGCGCACCATCCCTACGACGTTCATGTCCAGCACCCGGTGCCACTCTTCGTCGGAGTTGTCCTCGACATCGTCCTGGGCGCCGATCCCGGCGTTGTCGACCAGGACGTCCAGACCGCCGAGAGCCCTGACCGCGTCGCGGACGGCTGCCACGACCGATGCGTCATCGCTGATGCCGCCGTTGAGGTGGGCGGCGAACTCCCCCGGTGCTTGCGCCGCGACGTCGAGCACGGCCACGCGTGCGCCCTCGTCGGTGAGCAGCCGGGCGGTGGCCGGACCGATGCCGGAGGCGCCGCCGGTGACCAGGGCGGCGAGCGACTGCGAACGCACCCATGTCAGACCTCCTGGAACGTCTGTTGCCGACGGCCGAGACCGTCGATCTCCACGTCCACGACGTCTCCCGCGCGCAGATAGGGGGTGCCGGGCAGACCGAGAGCGACGCCTGCGGGGTCCCGGTATGGATCACGTCTCCGGAGCGTCGGCACCATGAAGTGACTGAGGTCGCGGACCAGTTCGAAGAAGCAGAAGATCATGTCGGAGGTGCTGCCGTCCTGGCGGACTTCGACCGTTGACACTCAGCCGTAGGGCGCGTGCCTGAGGGTCGGGCACCTCGTCCGCTGTGAGCAGCCACGGTCTCAGCGGGTTGAACGTCTCGCGGTTCTTGCCCTTGTCCCACTGGCCACCGCGCTCCAGTTGGAACTCCCGCTCGGACACGTCGTTGCTGATCGCGCAACCGGCGACGCATGCGGCCGCGGCGGCTTCGTCGGTCAGGTAGCGGGCCTCGCGGCACCAGGGGTCAGGCCGTCGACGACGCGACGCAGGTCCCTCCCTACGCCGTCGGCTGCGGACAGCAACGGGGTCTCGGCTCCCGGCGCGCCGTGCCGGGCCAGTCTCATCGCGGTCCCACGCGTGTGTATGGGACAAGGCTGCCGCATGGCGCTGACGGTGCCCCGTGCGGGCCCGAGTTGCAGTTGCGGCTCACGTAGCCGACCCGTGGCGGGCGCAGAGCCGTTGCCGCGGCACTCCGCCCAACTCCCCTTCAAAGGATCTGCTTCATTTGATGGGCAGGACCCTAGGGATGCGATCTATCGTACGCAACAGGCATGACGAGATGCCCCATTTATTCCTACACGGGGCGCCTCAACTCGTCCAAGAATTCGGTTCTGTTCGACACCTTCCCCACCACGTAACGCGGGTGCCATAGTGACCACCTCCGATGAACCTGATTAATCTGAACGGGTAAGAAGGGGGTACACAGTGGCGGATCCGTCACGCGTCTCCGACGCCGGAGATGACGAGGCGTCGCGTCCCTACCGGCCCGGCTACGAGCTGGTGGCCGAGCAGTTGCTGGACTACATCGCCGAGCAGAAACTGCGTCCCGGCGACCGGCTGCCCACCGAGCAGGGCCTGGCCCAGATCCTGGGCGCCTCGCGCAACGTCACCCGCGAGGCCGTGAAGGTCCTGGCAGCCATCGGTCGGCTGAGCGTACGGCGCGGCGCCGGCATTTTCGTCGCCGAGACGTCCAACGGACTGGTCGAGGACTCGCTGTCGCACTTCCGGCCGACGAGCATGGAAGACGTCCTGATGCTCCTCGACTACCGCACGGTGATCGAGTCGGAGACGGCCCGCCGGGCCGCCACTCTCGCCACACCCATCGAGGTGCGGGACATCCGGGAGGCCGCGCAGGCCTCGCTGGCAGCGGCGGAACGGAACGACGGCCACGAGTTCGCCCGAGGCGACAAGGCCTTCCACGACGCGGTGGGCGCCGCCTCGCACAATCTCTTCCTGCGGTCCAGCGTCGCCGGCGTACGCCGCCTGGCGTCCCAGTCCGACGTGCTGCTCTTCCACGGCGACGCACCGGGTTCGCTGGAGGTCGCCGCACGTCAGCATCTCGCCATAGCCGAGGCGGTCGCCGCGGGGGAGGCCGATCTCGCGCAGAAGCTGATGGTGGAGCACATCGCCACCACGCGGAGCCAGTTCGAACGCAAGATCCGTGACCGGCTGTTCAACCTCGGCGACCGTGCCACCGCCACCGAGGCGCCCACACGGCCGTCGACAGGCACCCGCCCCGACGACCGGCAGCCGCCCCCGCGGACGTCGGCCTCGTAAGCCGGCACCGCACCGCACCGGCGCGGTGCCGCCCCGACGGCCCGGGAGGCCGGTGGACGACCGGCCTCCCGAGCCACCACCCCCAGGCGATTGGATACCCGTGTCTCTTCCGTCTGTTCGCAGAGGCAGAACAGTGCCACTGCGAAGAAGTCTCATAGCCGCCTTGTCACTGGCAGCGGCGTCAGCCCCGCTGACAGCCGTGCCGTCCCACGCGGCCGCCAAGCCGGCCGACCTGTACATCTACGTCTCACCGACCGGCAAGGACACCGGCCGCGGCACTGCCAGGCATCCCTTCAAGACGCTGGAACACGCGCGGGACCACGTGCGTGACGTCAAGGACAAGGCCGGCGGTGACGTCCATGTCCGGCTGGAGTCCGGCACGTACCGGCTCAGCCGTACCTTCGCCCTGACCGCCGAGGACTCCGGCGCGGACGGACGGACCGTCGTCTACGAAGCCGCTCCCGGCGCCCACCCTGTGATCAGCGGCGGCCGGCGTGTCACCGGCTGGACGCCCGTCGACGCCGACCAGAAGGTCTACAAGGCGAAGCTGAGCAACCTGGACACCCGGCAGCTGTACGTGAACGGCGAGCTGAAGACACGTGCCCGCAGCCAGAAGAACCCGTCCGGTTTCAGTAAGACGTCCACCGGCTACACGTTCACGGACAAGAGCCTGGACGACTACAAACGCCCTTCGGACCTGGAAGTCGTCAGCGCTTGGGGCTGGAAGCTGATGCGCTGCCCCGTGGCGTCGATCTCCGGCAACGCCATGACGGTCCAGCAGCCCTGCTGGCACAACGCCAACCTGCAGCAGGGACAGGAGATCCAGAACCCGACCTGGCTGGAGAACGCCCGCGAGCTGCTCGACAGCCCGGGGGAGTGGTACCTGGACAAGGGCGTGGGCGAGGTCTACTACATGCCCGAGAAGGGCGAGGACATGTCGGCCGCGGACGTGACGGTCCCCGCGGTGCAGGACCTGGTCGACCTGAACGGCACCCGCGGCGCCCCCGTCAGCGACGTGGCGTTCAAGGGCATAACCTTCGCCTACTCCACCTGGCTGGAACCGAGTTCGCCCGACGGGCACATTGAGGGCCAGGCCGGCTTCCGCATGGTCGGCGACGACAACCCCGACTTCGACTCCACACGCCTGCACTGGAAGAAGACGCCCGGTGCCGTCAACGTCAGCCACGGACAGCACATCACGTTCGAGGGCGACACCTTCACCCACCTCGGTGCCGTGGGCCTGAACCTCAACACCGGGACGCAGCACACCACCATCACCGGCAACGTCTTCCGCCAGATCGCCGCCACCGGCATCCAGGTCGGCGGTGTCGAATGGAGGGACGCCCACCCCGACGACCCCCGCGACATCACCAAGGACACCGTGGTCGACAACAACGTTGTCACCCAGGCCGCCGACCAGTACAACGGCTCCCTCGGCATCCTCGCCGGCTATACCGACTCCACCACCATCACCCACAACAAGGTCTACGACCTGCCCTACAGCGGCATCTCCGTCGGCTGGGGCTGGGGACTGACCGACCAGGGAGGCAACTCCGCCTACCCGAACAACGCCGGCGTACCGGTCTCCGACTCCCCGACCATCAGCCGTGACACCGTTGTCACTCACAACGAGATCAGCGACATCATGAAGTCGCAGGCCGACGGCGGAGCGGTCTACACCCTCAGCAGCAACCCCGGCGGCACCGTCTCCGGCAACTACATCCACGGCGTCCCCGAGTACGCCTACGGCGCCGTCTACCACGACGAGGGCAGTCGGCACTGGAAGAACACCGGCAACGCCTTCTGCGACGTCGCCTACCAGTGGCTGCTGATGAACCACGCCGAGGACAACAAGGCGCAGGGCAACTTCACCACCAAGCCGAACTTCAGCGTCCAGTACCTGAGCAAGAACAACGAGGTCAACGGCAACGTCACCGTCGGCGCCTGCGACCAGCTGCCCGCCTCGATCGTGGACGACGCCGGTCTGGAGCCCGGCTACCGGCACCTCGACCCGGGACCCGCGGTCACCGACCACCAGGCGCCCACCGCGCCGGGCACCCCGGCCGCAGCCACCGACTTCCCGACCGTCGCCGACCTCGGCTGGCCCGCCGCCACCGACGACACCGGCGTCACCGGCTACTCGGTGTTCCAGGACGGCAAGCTCGTCAGCGCCACCGGCACAATGTCCGTCCGCATCCCCCACCTCACGGCGGGGCAGACGTACACCTTCACGGTCACCGCACGGGACGCCGCGGGCAACGAGTCCGAGCCCAGCCACTCCCTGACGGTCACCATGCCCCGAGGCCGGGACCTGGCGCTGGACAAGCCGGCCACCGCCTCCTCGGACTCGGAGGGCAACGTCCCGGCGAAGGCCGTCGACGGTGACCTGTCGACGCGCTGGGCGCAGGGCCTCGGGCTACCCGACCCGTCCTGGATCCAGGTCGACCTCGGAGCCTCGTACGACGTGACCGGAACGATCACCACCTTCGAGAAGAGCGATGGGTACAAGTACCGCGTCCAGGTGTCGCCGGACGAAGTGCACTGGTCGACGCTCGCCGACCGCACCGCCGACAACACCACTGCCCAGACCGACTACGCCCACAGCGACACCCCGGTCGCCGGCCGCTTCGTACGGCTGACCGTCACCGGCTCCAGCGGCAACGGCGGCAGCATCTACGACTTCCAGGTCTACGGCACCCCCCGGCCGCCCAGCACCGACCACACCGCGCCCGCCACGCCCGGACAGCCCACGGTCAAGGCACTGCTGCCCAGCCTGGTACAGGTCAGCTGGCCGGCCGCGACCGACGACACCGGCGTCACCAGTTACGTGGTGTACCAGGACGGCAAGCGGATCGGCGTCACCGACGACACCGCCTTCAGGGTCGCCAACCTGAGCCCGGACAAGCAGTACTCCTTCACCGTCGTCGCCCGCGACGCCGCACTCAACGGCTCGGACCCCAGCCCGGCGGCCGAGGTGACCACCCCGCCCGACGACGACCTGACCCTGGACAAGACCGCCACCGCTTCCTCCGACTCCGAAGGCAACGTCCCGGCGAAGGCCGTCGACGGCGACCTGTCCACGCGCTGGGCCCAAGGGCTGGGACTGCCCGACCCGTCCTGGCTCCAGGTGGACCTCGGCAAGGCCACCGGCGTCTCGGCCGTGGTCACGACCTTCGAGAAGTCCAGCGGTTACCAGTACCGGCTGGAGTATTCGACCGACGGTCAGTCATGGTCGGTCCTCGACGACCACACCGGCGAGAACACCGTCACGGCCACCACCTACTCCTTCGCCGCCGAGCCGGTCACCGCGCGCTACCTGCGCCTGACCATCACCGGCTCCAGCTGGAACGGCGGCAGCGTCTACGAACTCCAGGCGTACGGCGGCTTCTAGACCCCCGGCTTCCCGGTCGGCCCCTCCCCAGGAAGAAACGAAAGCCAGGATGAAGATCACCCATGTCGAAGTACACCGGATCGACGTTCCGGCAGCCGACCCGCCCTTCCGCTGGCGGGACGGCCTGAGCGGCAGCGCCCCGGCCGGCGACGGCGCGGTCCTGCGCATCGGCACCGATGAAGGAGCCGAGGGGGTGGCCCTCTTCGCCCGCCCCGGAGCCTTCGCCACGCTGAACGAGCTGGTGGACCGGGTCTTCCGCGAGGAACTGGTAGGAGCGGACCCGTTCCGGCGGGAGTGGCTGTGGCACAGGGTGTGGGAGCTGGACCGTATCCACGAACTCCCGCTCCCCACCCTGGGCCTGATCGACGTCGCCCTGTGGGACCTGGCCGGCCGCTACCACGGCCAGCCGGTCTGGCGCCTGCTGGGCGGCTTCCGGGAAGCCATCCCGGCCTACGCCTCCACCTCCACCTTCGCCGGCATCCAGGAGTTCCTCGATGTCGCGGACCAGTGCCTCGCACTGGGATACCGGGGGATCAAACTGCACGCCTGGGGCGACGCCCGACGTGACGCCGAGCTGTGCCTGGCCCTGCGCGACCACGTCGGACCCGACGTGCCCCTGATGTACGACGGGTCGGCGGGCTTCGACCTGCCCGACGCCATCCGCCTCGGGCGGGCCCTGTCCGAGGCGGACTACCTGTGGTACGAGGAGCCGATGCGCGAGTTCAGCGTCTCCGCGTACAAGCAGCTCGCCCAGGCCGTGGACATCCCGCTGCTGGTGGCCGAGACCTCCGACGGGGCCCACATGAACTCCGCTGACTTCATCCGGGCCGGCGCTGCCACCTTCGGCGTACGGGCCGGCACCACCCTGCGCGGTGGCATCACCGGCGCCATGCGCACCGCCCACCTCGCCGACGCCTACCGGCTGCGGGCCGAGGTGCACGGTTCGGACATCCCGAACCACCACCTGTGCATGGCCATCTCCAACACCACCTACTACGAGTCCCTGGTGACCGCGACGAAGGTCGTACGCGAACGTCACGTGGACGACCAGGGCCTGGTGCACGCCCCCACGGGGCCCGGCATAGCCCTTCCCCTCGACTTCGACTACGGCAAGGCACTCGCGCCGTTCGTCGAACAGCCGCGCTGACCGGGCGGTGGCCGTCTCCGACGGGCGGCCACCGCAGCCGGCGCCCCCACCCGGCGCGCCACCTGTCCCACGCAAGAACAGAAAGGCAAGACGATGAGGTCTTCCGGATCTCCGAGAGCCGGCCGGCGCCGCACCGCGCTGCGCACGACAGCCGCCGCTCTCTCCCTGGCCACGGCCGCCCTCCTGGCCGGCTGCGCAAGCGCCGAGACCAGCCCGCGGTCCTCCGCCAAGCCGCAGGCGTTCGAACCGGCCGCGCAGAAGGACGGCTCGCGGATCACGGTGTGGACGGACTCCACGCGGCTGCCGTCGGTGCAGGCGTACCAGAAGTCCCACCAGGACGTGAAGATGAAGATCGTCGGGTACGACGGCGGCGCCGACGGCTCCACCTACCTGCAGTCCAAGGTGCAGCTGTTCGACCGGACGGGCAACGGCTGGCCGGACGTCGTCTTCGGCTCACCCACCGACGTGACCTGGGCGTCGCAGCCCACCAAGCCCGGTGCGCTCCCCTTCGCCGCGCCCCTGGACGACAAGCTCGTGCCGCAGAGCACACTGGACGGCTTCGCCAAGGGATCCCTGACGCCCTGCCAGTTCAACGGCCACACCTACTGCATGCGCAACGACATCGCACAGGTCGTCCTCTGGTACAACAAGTCCCTCATGGACACGTGGGGCTACAAGGTGCCCACCACCTGGGAGCAGTACGAGTCGCTCGGGAAGCGGGTGGCCAAGGAACACCCCGGCTATCTCGTCGGTTCGGTCGGCGACACCAACTCACACGAGTCGTACTTCTGGTCCAGCCGCTGCCCGGCGTTCGACCTGGTGAAGCCGGACACACTGCGCACCGACCTGCAAGATCCGCACTGCACCCGCACCGCCAAGCTGCTCGACGGCCTGATCTCCGCCAAGGCGGTCACCACGAAGGGCTTCTTCAGCCAGGGCTTCGCCAAGGACAGCGGCAGCAAGGTCATGATGGCCTACGGTCCGTCGTGGTACGGCCAGTACCTGTTCAAGGCTGCCTTCCACACCCCCGCCCGGCAGATCGCCGCGGCACCGCCCCTGACCTGGGAAGGCGACCCCACCGTCGCCACCGGCAATGTCGGCGGCGGTGTGTGGATGGTGTCCTCGCACAGCGCCAACCTCAAGGCGTCCACGGACCTCGTGACCTGGCTTACCACCTCGGACGAGAACCAGGCGTCCGCGCCCACCTACCCGGCCTACTCCAAGGCCGCCAAGGCGTGGCTGGCCAATCCCGCCAACAGCGACTACTTCGCGGGCGACGTGAGCGACGCGTTCCGGCGGGCCGCCGGCGCGGTGTGGACCGGCTGGTCGAACACGAGGTTCTCGGACGCCACCGCCTGGTCCAGCGTCGTGCTGCCGGCCCTCACCTCGGGCAAGAGCCTGACCTCCACCCTGCCGGCCTGGCAGAAGGAGATCAGCAACGAGGCCGAGGCGCACGGCTACAAGGCGGTCACTCGATGACCCTGCTGGAGACCGAGCGCGTCGCCGTCTCCACCCGCCGCCCCGGCACCGTGCCGAGGCGGCGGGGCCGCAGCGCCGCGGGCTGCCTCTTCGTCGCCGGATACGCCCTGTTGCTGCTCGCCTTCGGCGTCTTCCCCACGGCCTACTCGCTCTACCTGGCCATGACCAACGACCGCGGTCAGTTCACCGGGCTCAACCAATTCGTACGGGTGGCCCAGGACTACCGGTTCGTGCCCGCGTTCACCCACATGCTGGTCTATCTGGTCCTGTGGCTGGTCACCCTGGTCGTCCTGGTCGTGCTCGTGGCCGTGGTGCTGCGCAGCAGGGTACGGCCGGGTACGTCCGCGCTCTTCCGCTTCCTGTACTACATCCCCGGCGCCCTCGCCGGCGTGGCCAGCGTGCTGGTCTGGCTGTTCATGCTGGACCCGGACCTCAGCCCGGTGTCCTGGCTGCTGGACGCCCTCGGGATGCACACGTTCGCCGCCGTGCTCGCCCCCGGCAACCTGCCCCTCGTCCTGATGCTCATCGCCTTCTGGACGGGGGCCGGCGGCTGGATCGTCGTCATGTACGGGGCGCTGAACAACATCCCCGACGAGGTGCTGGAAGCCGCCCGGATGGACGGGGCGGGACCGTGGCGCACCGCCTGGCACATCCAGATCCCCATGATCCGGCAGTGGATCGTCTACATGACGATCATGGCGTTCGCGACGGGCACACAGCTCTTCGTCGAACCGCAACTGCTGCAGACCGCCAGCCTGGGCCGGGTCAGTCCCACCTGGTCGCCCAACCAACTGGCCTACGTGTACGCCTTCCAGCAGGGCGACTTCAACGGCGCCGCCGCCATCTCCTTCTGCTTGCTGGTCGTGGGACTCCTGGCCGCCGGGCTCCTGGTCGCCCGATCGAACCTGTTCACGTTGGATGAGAAATGACGCTCACCGCCCCCTCTTCGAAGGCCACCGGCCGGATCGCGCGGCCCGGCCGCATGCTGTCCTTCCTGATCGTGGGTCTGCTGCTGGCCGTACTGCTGGTCTTCTTCGTCCTCCCGGTGGTCTGGCTGCTGCTCGCACCGTCCAAGACGGCCGGCGAAGTGGTCCGGGACAACCCGCTGTCCTTCGGTTCCTTCCACCAGATCGGCGCGGCCTGGCGGCACCTGTTCGCCTTCCAGGACGGGGCCATGCTCACCTGGCTGCGCAACTCGGCGATCTACAGCGGTGGCTCGCTGGTCCTCACCCTGCTCGTCAGCGTGCCGGCCGGCTACGCCCTGGCCCTGACGAACTTCCGCGGCCGCAAGACGCTGCTGGTGATCACGCTGGTCACGATGATCATGCCGCAGGCGACCCTGGTGCTGCCGGTGTTCCTGGAACTCAACCGGTTCCACCTCATCGGTACCGTCTGGTCGGTGATCCTGCCCTTCTCCTTCTACCCGTTCGGTGTGTATCTGGTCTACATCTACTTCGGCAGCAGCCTGCCGAGAGACCTGTTGGCCGCCGCGCGCATCGACGGGTGCACGGAATGGCAGCTGTTCACCCGGATCGCGCTGCCGCTGGCGAAGCCGGTCGTCGGACTGGTGGCGTTCTTCAGCTTCGTCGGAAACTGGAACAACTTCTACCTGCCCTATCTCGTTCTGCCGAACAGCGACCAGTTCCCCGTTCAAGTCGGCCTCAACCAGCTGTTGACCTCCACTCCGTCGTTCAACCCCGTGGCCGGTGCCGGCCTGAACATCACCATCCCCGAGCTGGCGCTGGCGATCATCGTGGCCATCCTGCCCGTGCTGGCCCTCTTCCTGGTATCGCAGCGCACCCTGGTCGCCGGAATGCTCGCCGGCGCCACCAAGGAGTGAGCCCCATGCGCGTCACCGGCCGCGATGGCCACCATCGCCGGGTGGGGTGTTGAGGGCTGGGCCCGTGTGGATGGAGACGTTCACCGGGTTGCGGATGGTGCGGCAACGGCCCAGGTGGTGGTCGGCCGGGGTGTCTTCCGCTGGCTGAGCAGGTGCTGTTAGTGGCCGTGTATCACCGCACGAACCTCACCATGCGGCAGCTCGCGCCGCTCTTCGGCTGCTCACCTGCCACCCTGCCGGGTCATCCAGCGTCTGCGACCGCTGCTCGCGTTGGAGCCGGCGCCCAGGCCGGTGCCGGGGTCGACCGGTTGTGGATCGTGGACGGCACCCTGATCCCGGTCCGTGACCGTAAGGTGGCGGCCTCCTCGCGTACCTACCGGTTCTCGGCGAGTGTGCAGGTCATCGTCGATGCCGAGACCCGCTTGGTGGTGGCATCCGCCCGGCCGGCACCCGGCGACAAGGCAGACGCACATGTCTGGCGCGAGTCGGACCTGCCGGCCGTGGCGGCGGGCACCACGATGATCGCGGACGGCGCCTACCTGGGTACCGGCCTGATCGTCCCGCACCGCAGACGAGCCGGACGACCCCTCCTGCGCGGCCAGGAGGAAGACAACGCCGAACACCGGCTTGTCCGCGCCGGCATCGAGCACGCCTTCGCCCGCATGAAGACATGGAAGATCCTGCGCGACTGTGGCTTCAAAGGCGACGGCATCCACCATGCCATGCTCGGCATCGCCCGCCTACACGACCTCGCCTCCGTCGGATAGACAGGCCCCGACGAGCAATCCGCGCAGAGCTGAGATGGCCCTCAAAGATCATTACGGGACATCCCATGGGCCCGGACCGTGGGCCAGGTCCCGTCCGCGCAGGCGGCGCGGGATGCGGGCACGCCGCCGTCCCGCCCGCCGCCCGGCCTGCTACCCCCGGCTCGGCCCCGGACCCGGCCCCGGGACCGTCGGCGTCTGGGCGCGCGACCGGCCCGTCCGCCCCGGCGGCCTCGCCGCCGGGCTCGGCTTGTGTACTCCGGCGCCGTGTGCCGGCCTGACCACCCGGCCGCTGCCCGGTTCGTTCCGCCTGCCGGTCCTCGCCGTCCGGTCCTCGCCGTCCGGTCCTCGCCGTCCGGCCCTCGGGCCGTGCCGGTCCCGTGTGGTCTTTGTTGCGCGCCGATGTCGCGGTCCCGGCGGAGCGCCGGTTTCCTCCCGCTCCCGGCTCGCCGCCGTCCGCGTCCCGCCCGGTCCCGAGTGCCGGTTCGGCGGGCAGCGGCATCGGCACGGGGGCGGTCGCGTCGTCGGAGAATTCGTCCGAGAACCCAGTGACGCACGGCCGCCTCCCGCGCGCGCCGCATCTCGGAACGGACACCGGCATCGCTGCTCACGGCGATCTCGGCGTCCACCACCGCCTCGACGCCGAGTGAGGCGGCTGCCCGGGCGATTTCCGGGAACACCCCGCTCAGCGGTGCGCCCCGCCGTAACTACAGGTACGGGGCTGGCCCGGCGAAGACGACGACCCGGTAACCGTCCTTCTCCAGAGTTCGCCGTGTCTCGTGTGACACGGGCTCGGCGAAACGACTGAGGCCGTGCGTTGCGGTGGGGGTGGATACGTCAGGGCCTCGTGTGATCAGACGGCGGGAATCCCGGGGCGGATGCGGGGGCCGATTCATCTCCGTGTAGGTGCAGCTTGACCACCGACCGTGATGGTGCGGATTGACGCCTGCTGTGACGGTTCCCAAGCTTGAGAAGGGGATGGTGGAAGGGGTCTTCGTCATGAGCGGTGGGCAGAGTGGACTTCCCCGGCTGCTGACCGCAGCGGAGAGGGCGGCGCCGGTGGACGCCGTCGCGGTGGTCGCTGAGGATCTGCGGCGGCGTTTCGGGGCCACCAAGGTGTCCTTTCTCATCGTGGACCTGACGGGGAAGGCGGTGGCGCGGCTGGCCTCTGCCGTCGGTGTGGAGGGTGGCCGGGAAGCGGAGCGGATCCCGATGTTCGGCAGCGTCTACGAGCAGGTGATCCGTACCCAGCGGCTCCATCAGGAGGCGACCGGCCAGGGGCAGCGGGTGATCGCGCCGGTCACCAACCGCGGGGACGCCATCGGACTGCTCGAACTGCTCCTGCCCGCCGAACCCGGCGACGAAGTCCTTGACGAAGTCGGTGAAGCCGCTCATATCCTGGCCTACGTCGTGATCGCCAACGGACGCTTCACCGACCTCTACACCTGGGGCCAACGCTCCAGGCCCCCCACATTGGCCGCTGAAATCCAGTACCAGTTGCTGCCCCCGTCACTGTCCTGCGAGGCCGCGCAGTTCACTCTGTGCGGAAACTTGGAGCCCTCGGAAGACCTCAGCGGCGACACCTTCGACTACGCGCTGGACCGCGACACCCTGCACGTGTCGGTGACCGACCCCATGGGCCACGACATCGATTCCGCCCTGGCCGCCACGGTGCTGGTGGGCGCCCTGCGCGGCGCCCGCCGTGCAGGCGCCGGCCTGGCCGAGCAGGCCCACCAGGCCGACCAGGCCCTGGCCGATCATGGCCACGGTCACGCCACCGGCCAACTGCTGCGCATCAACCTCCACACCGGTCACACCCAGCTCGTCAATGCCGGCCACCCCCGGCCACTGCGCATGCGCGAGGGAGCTGTGGAAGCGATCACCTGCAAAGTGGACCATCCCTTCGGGCTGCCCGTGTCCATGCCCCACCCCTACCGTGTGCAGGAGCTCGATCTGCGCCCCGGTGACCGTCTGCTCATGATGACCGATGGCATGCTCGAACGTCATGGGGAAGCCGTCGACCTGCTCGCCCTGCTTGCGCGCACCCGGGATCTACACCCGCGGGAGGCGGCGCTGACGCTGACGTCCGCGGTCCGCGACGCCGCGGAGGGCCGGCTCGCAGACGATGCCACCGTGATGTGCCTGGACTGGCACGGCCCCCAGGAGACCCTGCGGCACGTCAGCTCCGGCGCGGACACCGAGCAGGCTTCAGCCGGCCGCACGAAGCAGTAGACGCCGAGCAGGCGTCCGGCGGAGCTCACCGTCACCTAGCAACCTGATGGCCGCAGTGCGGTAGTCGTGGTGCGGATAGGTGACGTTCCATGTCTCGCCAGCACCGTCGTCGGCATGCTCCACCACCGCCCGCTCCGCGTCGGCGGTGGGGTGGTGCACGGCCACGTACCGGCTGGCGGGCGGCTTTCCGTGTGCGATCCCAGGTATTTCGAATGCCGGGAGGGGTACGGGCCGGCGGTCGCGGTCGTCAGTGCGGCTTGACCTCGTCGGCGTCCAGGCCGCGGTCGATACCGTGCGGGACGACGTTCTGGCCGGGCTCGGGATGCAGGCGCGTGCCGTCGAGATGGACCTCGACCTTGTCGGCTTCGAAGGACACCAGGTCGCTGATTCGGTCGACCTCCCGGTAGGCGTTGCGGTACGACCATGCGGCGCGGCGCGCATCGCCGATGTCGTAGTAGTCGCACAGGCCCTTGTAGGGGCAGAAGGTCTGGCTTTCCACCGGGCGCAGCCGGGCTTCGTCGATGTCGGCGCGCGGGACGTACCAGCGCGGAGCGAAGCCGGACTCGTAAAGGACGACGGGGTGTTCGGAGCGGGCGATCACGGTGTCGCCGAGGCGGACTTCCAGGGCGCGGGAGGTGCTGCGGATGTCGATGCGGTGGTAGGGGTCCGCGGCGTGTCCGAGGATGCGTTCGTCCTCCTCGTAGAAGGCGTCCATGGCGCGCCAGGCGAAGGCGATACGGCCCTGGAGTTCGGCGACGTGAGCGGGGAGCGCGGTGAACTCCCAGGCGGCGCGTTCGGTGGTGCGCTCCCCAGCGTGCACCGCGTACCAGGCGGTGTCGCCGAGGTCCTGGTGATGGGTGACCTTGTCGCCGGCGACCAGGGCCTGTTCATTCACGTCTTCGCGAGGGAAGTAGGCGACGGGGTAGCGGCCTGGCTCGTGGAGCAGGATCACGTTCTCGCTGTCGGCGATCCAGGCGCTGTTGAACTGCACGCGCATGCGACGGCGCAGTCGCTCGGCGAACAGGAGGCGTTCGGGGAGGGGGTCGGGGGTGAGGAAGCGTCCGATGGCACCCGCGGAGAGGGGGCCTTGCTGCCAGGACAGTCCCATGACGGGTTCCTTCCGGGTGCGGGGTGCGGGGTGCGGGGTGCGCCAGTGGCCGCACCCCGGATGAGGTGGTGATTGTCGGCGGTCAGGGCGTGCAGGAACGGCGTGAGGTGGGGGCCTCGGGCCGGCGGAAGCAGGTCCGGACGGCCTTGCCCCCGGTGAGGGTCTGCATTCCCCAGTCGTCGCACAGCTCCTGGATGATGCGCATGCCGCGCCCGGTCTCCGCGCTCGGTGAGGCGGGCGGGATGTGGACGCGGGAGTGGTGCGTGGTGTCGTGGACTTCGACGTGGAGGCAGTACGGGGGTCGGATGAGGCGGACCAGGTACGTCCGGCCGTCCGGACTTCCATGCTGGACGGCGTTGCCGGCCAGTTCCGAGACGCAGAGCCGGATGTCGTCACCGCGTCGGCAGCCGCCCCAGCTGTCGAAGGCCCGCATCGCGAAGTCGCGGGCGTCGCGCACGGTCTGCGGGTCGGCGCCGACGGTCTGTTGAGCGAGGTGTCGCATGGCAGGTCCTTCCTCGGCTGCTGCGGGAGGGGGACGGCCGGCGACCGCCGCAGCCTTTCCGACGGCCTGTGCGTCAGGCGAGGACGCGGGCGAGGAAGTCGCGGATGTGCTCGGTGATGATCGGAAGGTGGCTCTCCAGGGCGAAGTGCCCGGACTCGAACAGATGGATCTCGGCATCGGGCAGGTCCTGGCGGAACGCCTCCGCGCCCGCGGGGCCGAAGATCTCGTCGTTCGCTCCCCAGACCGCCAGCAGCGGGACCCGGGAGTCGCGGAAGTACTGGTGGACCTGCGGGTAGAGGTCCACGTTGGTGGGGTAGTCGCGGAACAGCCTGAGCTGGATCTCGTCGTTACCGGGACGGTCCAACAGTGCTTGGTCGTGTACCCAGTTGTCGGGGCTGACCAGGGTCGGGTCGGTGACACCGTTGACGTACTGCCAGCGGGTGGCCTCCAGGGTCAGGGCGCCCCGCACGGGTGCGTCGGTGGCCGGTCCCGGGGCCTGGGCGTAGGCGAAGACGCCGTCCCAGAAAGGCTTGACGAAGCCCTCCTCGTAGGCGTTGCCGTTCTGGGTGATGATCGCGGTGATGCGGTCCGGGGCCTGGAGCGCGAGCCGCCAGCCGATGGGGGCGCCGTAGTCCTGCACATACATGGCGAACCGGTCGACGCCCAGCTGCTGGAGCAGGCCGGAGGTGACGTCGGTGAGGGCGTCGAAGGTGTAGGGGAAGGCCCGCAAGGTGGGCATCGCGGACTGGCCGAACCCGATGTGGTCGGGGGCGATGACGTGATATCGGTCGGCGAGGGCCGGGATCAGGTGGCGGAACATGTGCGAGCTGGTCGGGAAGCCGTGGAGGAGAACCACGGCAGGTGCCTGCGGGTCGCCGGCCTCCCGGTAGAAGACCTCAAGACCATTGACGGTGGCTGTGCGGTGGTGAACTGCGGGGATCATGTACCTAACCCCTCCGGTGAGCTTTAGTGGTTACAGCTCCAGTGGAGCACGCTCAATCTAACCCGTCAATAAGATTTAACTGGTTAGGTTACGAGTGGCCGGGGCGTCGCTGCGCCCGGACGGCATGACTGGCTCCAGCCTCCACCTGGGGAAGGTCATCAGCCACCGCAGGCGCCCACCCAGGCCCACTCAGGCGGTCGACGCCCGCCTGTCCGCCTGTGTACTGCATCAGGGGGCGTCGGCTCGGCTCCGTGGACCCTCCTGGCCGACCGGCCTGAGACGCCCGGACGCCGGCCTGCCGCTCGCGCGGTCCGTGGTCGGCGGCCCGCGCGGCCCGGCCGGATCGGCCCGCGCTGCGCCCGGGTCCGGTACCGGCGCACGGCCAGGCGCAGGAGGCAGAGCTGCTCTTTGGGCTCCGGCTTCAAACAGGCGTGCTCGGCGCCTTCGTGCGCCGCGTCGAGGGCCTGCGTGAGTGTGCCGGGGTCGTGAGTGCCGTTATGGCGCTGACCGTTGAAGAAGAAGGTGGGTGTCCCGGAGACCCCGCTGCGGTCGGCCGAGGCGACGTCGCGCCCGATCCGGCCGCCGTGTATCCGGCGGCGCAGGTCCTCACGGAACGTGTGTACGTCCAGGCCGAGTTCGGCGGCGTAGCCGAGCAGGTCGCTCATCTCCAGCCGGCCTCCGACAGTGTCGGCACCAGGCCCGCCGTGGCCGAACGGGCGCGACGGGGACTGGGGTGCTCGCGGAACAGCCGCACCAGGCCGGTGGCCTGCTCCAGATCGGTGCGGATAGGTGTGTACGCCGAGGTGACCAGGCCGATCGCCAGGCCCGCGACGACCGGATCGACACCGCTGCCCAACGAGGATGGCCGCGAATGCCGCCGCCGCGAAAGCCGGCGGGAGCGGCCGGATGTCATGACTGTAGAAGGTGGCGATCACGAAGAGCGCAACCAGGTCGTCGACGACGAACAGCGTGAGCAGGAACGTACGGATGCGGCCGGGCGGGTGGCGGGACATGACGCTGAAGACGCCGAGGGTCAGGGCGCTGTCGGTGGACATGGCCACCCCCGGCCGTGGGCGGTGGGACCGGTGTGGCGTTCGCGCAGCTCCTCCAGGTCGAGTTCCCTACGAGCCTCCAGGCCGACCAGGAGGAAGAAGGAAGTCATCAGCCCGCTGTCGATCCCGGTGCGCAGGTCCAGGCCCAGCTGGCCGCTCCCCAGTCCGAAGCTCAGCCCGCGGACATCGTGCGAGTCCCAGGGGCGAGCCAGCCCGCGGCGGCCGTCTGGCCGGTGGTCGCCGCCGGACGCAGCCGTTCGCGCCGCTGCATCTCAGGGGCGTCGGCGATGTTCCGGCACGCGATCGCGGTTCCTGTCCTTCCTGTCGCCGCTGCCCGTCCGGCTGGCGCAGTCCCTGAGGGAAGCTAACTGATCAACTTTATTTCTCTAGTTAGAATCACTATGTTCGTGTAACCTGTCAAGTGAATCAAGCTGGTTAGGGGGGCGCGATGATGACCGGTACGGAACAGCAGGACGCACTGCTGGAGCTCCTCAACACCACGCCGGTGGTCAACGGGGAAGTCCGGGACCAGCTGGCAGACGCCGAAGCGGCCAGCTCCTGGCAGCAAGCCCACGGCGGCAGCGGCAACGCAGAGGAGCGTCGGCACCTCCTGCGGGCGCGTGATGCCCTCCAGGACGTAGTACGTGGCAGTCGGCCGGCCGCGTCGCTGACCCCACTACTCAAGGACGTCACCTCCCGCCCGCACCTCTCGTCCGCAGGGGTGTCGTGGGAGCTGGACGCCCCCGCGGAGCGCCGGATCGCGGTGGAGGCCGTCCTGGCCTGGAGCGCGCTGCAGGAGACGATGCCCGGCCGGTTGCGGCCATGCGCCAACCCGGAGTGCCGGCTGTTCCTGATCGACCGCAGCAAGACGAACAAGGCCCGATGGTGTTCGATGGCCGTCTGCGGCAACCGCATGAAGGCACGGCGCCACTACCAGCGCACTCGCGACGGCGCAGCCGGGTGACACCTCCAGTGGTCAGCTGTGATCCCCGTGGCCGCGCCGAGGCCTCGCCTTGGCGATCTCGCCCGCGATGGGCAGCCAGTAATAGAGGATGAAAGCGCCGATCACGGCCACGCCGAGTACGGGGAGCAGAGCACCGAGCAGGGTTCCGGTACCGAGCCAGATAAGTGCGAGCTGGAAACGCCGACCGATGGCTGTCACGCCGGCGGAATCGATGGTTGCGGCGAGTAGCCGACGATCATGACATGCATACCGCCAGATGACGTTGAACAGAACGGCCGCGAATTCGAACGCAATGCCGTGCAGGACGACGGCGGTGCGCTGCCCGTGCCCGTCGCGGAACGAGTCGGCCAGCACGGAGGCGGCGAACGGCAGGAACGCGATGTCCATCAGCAGCACGGTGTTGAGGAACAGCACCACCCGGTCGGCGCTACGGATGTGGTCGAACATGATGTGATGGTTGGCCCACACCTGCCCGATGAGCATGAAGGTGACAGCGTAGGCCAGGTAGGACGGCCAGAGCGTGGCGAGGCCGTGCAACAGGTGGCGGGTGTCGTGCGGCGGGCGGATCTCCAGGACGAGCAGCGTGATGGCGATGGCGATGACAGCGTCGCTGAACGCGACCACCCGGGCCGGATCGCGCTCCACGCCGAACGGCGTCGACCCTCCTGATTCCTGAACAGGCTCCATCATCGCCCCAGCCTCTGGCACCGGACGCCACTTAGCGAGCAACCGTGCGGCATGTCTCGTGTGGTGCAGGAACGAACACCAGCACTGTAGGTGTGACAGCCGGGCAGGCCGACACGCTCCGGTTCACAGTCGGCGGGCGCGTGGATCAGCTCCCGGACACTCACCGGTGGCGAGGCTCACTGCTCCGCGGCCGGACCACCCCCGGCCGGTCCCGCGCCTCGGTGCTCACCCTGGGCAGCCCCCGCCGCCGCAGGTCGGCGATGAACCTGCGCACCAGCGCGTCGGAGGGAACCATCGTGATGGCGAGGACATCGCGGTGCACCCGAGGCTCCAGACGGCGCACCACGGCCGAGGGCCGTCCCGCCAGAGCGGACACCGGCACGATGGTCACTCCCAGCGTCCCAGCACCTCGACGTGCGCGGAGGTGCTCGCAGGCCGTCATCGTCTCCGCGAGGCGCCCGCCAGGGCCACGCGGGCTTCCTCGGCAACAGCCCGGCCCGCAGCGGTGACCCGGATGCCCCGGGACAGCCGCTCCACCACCGGGGTACCCAGCTCCTTCTCCAGTGCTGCGATCTGATGGGACAGGGCCGGCTGAGACATGTGCAGCACACCCGCGGCCTTGGTCACCGAGCCCTCGTCGACCCACGCCACCAGACACTCCAGCGCCCGCGAAGTGGCCATGCATGATTCCTGATGATCGGCTGCGAACGCACCCGTCCGTACGGCCGGATCGCTGAGCGGGAATGAGCGGAACGTGAGCGAAGCCAGGAGACCAGAGGAGGC
Source organism: Streptomyces corchorusii (assembly GCF_001514055.1). Taxonomy (NCBI): domain Bacteria; kingdom Bacillati; phylum Actinomycetota; class Actinomycetes; order Kitasatosporales; family Streptomycetaceae; genus Streptomyces; species Streptomyces corchorusii. The sequence goes on from NZ_KQ948366.1 coordinate 209,348, forward strand.
CGCTCCGACCTCACGAGGGACGAAAACCGCGCTCCTGCGGCGTCCACATGTTGCCGTCAGGTCGCTGAACTCGGCGAAACTCGCGTAGTCGCGGCGTTCCGGGTCGACGCCGGGCTCGAAGCAGCCCTGCCATGTGTCGAGAGGTGCCTTGTGCCTGATCTCCCCGACATGAACACCGTGCTCCGCCGGCTCGGCCCGCGCAGCTTCAAGATCACGAACGACCAGGTACAGGCCCTGCACGGACCCAGGCTCGGCGTCGGTGAGACCCACTCCGATCTCTACCGAACACGCGGAACCGGGAGGCGTCAGCTGCACGACACGGAAATCGGGACTGGGCCCGTAGTCCGGTCTTCCGCACCGGTTCCTCCATTCCGGAGAATCCCAGCGGAAGCACCGACGGATTCATGATCACGGAATCGCGGCGGCACCGGCACGGAACTAGGATCGGCCCCAAGGCGCAGATCACAGCGCCATGAGGGGCTGCCCCGGCCGGCCACCCCGCAGGAGGTCCGCAATGGCGACGCTGCTGTCCGTCAACGTAGGCATGCCCAAGGATGTCTCCTGGCAGGGAAGGACCGTCCGCACCGGAGCCTGGAAGGCCCCCGTCCAGGGCCCCCGCATGGTCCGCCGACTGAACGTCGAAGGAGACGGCCAAGGAGATCTGGCCGGACACGGTGGCGAAATCCGTGCCGTCCTCGTCTACCAGATGGAGTCCTACCAGTACTGGCAGAAGCAACTCGGCCGCGACGACCTGACCTTCGGCATGTTCGGGGAGAACTTCACCGTCGACGGACTGCCCGACGCCGACGTGTGCATCGGCGACCGGTACCGCATCGGGGAAGCCGAATTCGAGGTCACCCAGCCACGCGTCACCTGCTACCGCGTCGGCATGCGCCTGGGCGAACCCGCCATGGCCTCCCTGCTCGTCGCCCACCACCGCCCCGGCTTCTACCTGCGCGTCATCACCGAGGGACACGTCCAGGCCGGCGACGAGATCACCCTCACCCGCAAGGGCCCGGAAGAACTCAGCGTCGCCGACACCGACGCACTGCTCTACCTCCCCGACCGCGACCCCGCGAAGCTGCGCAAAGCCCTGAACATCCCCGCCCTCAGCCCCGGATGGCAGCAGTCCTTCCGCGAACTCGCCGCCGCCCAGCAACCCAGACAGGAACCGGGATGGCCCGGCGAACGCGCCACCACCCAACAGCCCAGAGAAGCGCCAGGATGGCCCGGGTTCAAAACGATGCGCGTCGCCCGCATCGTCCCCGAGACCCCCGCCGTCTCGTCGATCTACCTCAAGACCACCGACGGCACACCCCTACCCGAGGCCCGCCCGGGCCAGTACCTCTCCCTCCGCCTGCCCATCGCCGATGACGCCCCCGAGGTGCGCACCTACTCACTCTCGTCCACTCCCGAAGAAGGCACCTACCGCATCAGCGTCAAGCACGAGCCCCACGGGAAAGTCAGCAGCTACATCCATACCAGGCTTCGTCCAGGGGACCTATTGGGCGTCGCCAGCCCTCGCGGAACGTTCGTACTCCAAGAAGGTACCCGCCCGATCGCTCTCATCTCCGCGGGGATCGGTGCCACTCCGGTGCTCGCCATGCTTCACCGCCTAGCCGCCGTAGGAGATCCACGTCCTGTCTGGTGGATCCACACCGCACACGACCGCACCCACCACGCCTTCGCGGACGAGACCCACACACTTCTCGGGCAACTCCCCAACGCCCACGAGCACATCTATTACACCAGCGAAATCGCACGCCCCGAAAGGTCCTACATCACCCAGGGCCGCCCTACTGCCTCGTCCCTCGCGGTCCTGGGCATCCCCGCCGACGCCGACGCCTACCTCTGCGGACCACCCGCCTTCATGGACGACGTTGCCGGCTTCTTGCGCGATCGCGGCCTGAGCCCCGAGAGGATCCACGCGGAACAATTCAGCGCCCTCCCAGCCATCACCCCTGGCATCGCGCCCACAGTCGCCGTCCGGCCGCACCAACCAGCCGGTCCCAGGGGCACCGGCCCCCTCATCACCTTCGCTCGCAGCGGCATCACCACCCCCTGGTCACCCGCACATGCTTCACTCCTCGATCTCGCCGAAGCCTGCGACATCCCCACCCGCTGGTCCTGCCGCACCGGCGTCTGCCACACCTGCGTCACCCACCTCGTGGCAGGTGACATCACCTACACCACCCCACCCCTCGAACTGCCCGAAGCCGGCACCATCCTCGTCTGCTGCAGTGCACCGACCACCGAGGTCGTCCTCGATCTCTGATGAGCCGGCAGCCCATCGAGTTCTCTTCAGCGCTCCGTACCGCGACGCCGAACGCCCGCGAGACACAGGAGGGCGGCCCTCACCTGACTATGAGCCGCATCTCAACGATGTGTTGCGCAGCGGGTCTACGTCATCAAGGCCAGGTTTTTACGCAGCGCGATGCCAACCTGAGCGACCGGTTACTGTCCACTGGACGGACGTCGTCGGCAGCACCATCCTCGGGTGCTCGGCTCCGGTTGTGCCGTGTCGGCGTCGGTAGGCTCAGCCGAGTTCGATGATGACCTTGCCGAACAGCCCGCCGGCGGTCTGGGCCGTGCACGCGGCTGGAGCGTCGAGGAAGTGGATCCGGCGGTCGATCACCGGGTGGATGTCATGGGTCTCGACGTAGCGCACAAGATCGCGGTGCATGGCCTCGCTGCCGACCGCGACGCCGCGGATGCGAGCCTGTTTGCCGAGCAGGGCGTACCCGTCCAGCGGCCCGCCAGCCGCATCGAACAGGCCGAGGGTGGCGATCTCACCGCCCGGTGCGAGGGCGGCCAGGGCTTGGGCCAGGATGGACACGCCGACGCTGTCGACCACCTTGTCCACGCCTCCGGACAGCGCGTAGATCGCATCGCCCCAGTCATGTTCGGTCGTGCTGTTGACGTAGCCCGCAGCGCCGCGGCGGACGAGGGCCTCACCTGCGGCGTTGTTGCGCACGGTCGCGTAGACCCGGGCGCCGGCTGCCCGAGCGAACTGCAGGGCGGAGAGCGCGACGCCGCCGCTGCCGATGATCAGGACGGTGCTGTCAGCGGTGATCGGGTGGTCCCCGTAGAGGGCGTTCCAGGCGGTCAGGGCTGCCACGGGCAGGGTCGCTGCCTCGGAGTGGTCGAGGTTGGCGGGGGCACGCATGATGCGCCGGGCCGGGAGGACGACGTACTCGGCGAGCACTCCGTCCTCGTGCAGGGCGCCCAGTCCCAGGCCCATGGCGGCCGGCGGGCGGCCGTCGCTCCAGTCGAGCACGTGCAGATTGGTGACGCGGTCGCCTACGCTCCAGCCCTTGACCCGCGGACCGACGGCATCTATTTCCCCTGCGACATCCGACAGCGGGACGAGGTCCTGCTCCGGCAGCCGGCCGAAGGGGCCTTTGAGGATCAGTTGGTCGCGGTAGTTCATCGAAATCGCCCGGACGCGAATGCGGACCTCGCCGGGGCCCGGTACGGGTACGGATGCCTCGTCCAGGACGAGCCTGGCGGCGTCGGTCGCGTCTGCGGGCAGTATCCAGCGCTTCATCAGTCGCGTGGGGGGAGTGCTGTCGTTGGTGCGAAGGGAAGTCATGGATACCTGTCTACGTGGGCCGCGGGTACCGGGCCAGGTCAGGACGAACCTGGTCATGGCAGGACCAGTCAGTGGTGCCCGGGGGCGCCTACGCTGGAGAAATGCCACGCGACCGCGCCGCGCTCGGAGCGTTCCTGCGCTCCCGCCGAGACCGCCTCACCCCGTCCCAGGCCGGCATCGAGCCCTTCCCCGGAGCCCGGCGGGTGCCGGGACTGCGCCGGGACGAGCTGGCCGTCGCGGCGGGCGTGAGCCCGGACTACTACAGTCGGCTCGAACAGGGGCGCCAGGCCAACATCTCTGCCGCCGTACTCGACGCGCTGGCCCGGGCCCTGCGTCTGGACGAGGTCGAACGCACCCACCTCCACGACCAGGCCGCGCCCACCACCCCGCACCGGCCGACGGCACCGCGCACGGTCCAGCGCCCCGATCCTGGGCTGCTGCGCCTGATGCACACCCTCCAGCACGTCCCGGTGCTGCTGCTCGGCCATCGCGGCGAGGTCCTGGCCCGCAACGCCCTGCTGACGGAAGTCCTGGGCAGCCCACTGGAGCCAGGCACATCATTCGTCCGTTACATGTTCCAAGACGCCACCGCTCGCGAGCGGATCGTCAACTGGTGCGACTTCGCCTCAGCCACCGTCGCCACCATGCGCCGCGAAACCGCCCGCCGCCCCCACGACCACCGCCTCACCGCACTCATGGACGAGCTGCGCACCACCGACCGTGACGTCGCGCAATGGTGGGACGATCACACAGTCCGCGACTACGCATCGGTGAACAAACGCATCCAGCACCCCACCGCCGGTCCGATGTCCTTCGACATCGAGATCGTCTGCGCGCCCCACGAACCGGACCAGCGTCTTGTCGTCTACACCACCGAGCCCGACTCTCCCACCGCCCGCGTCCTGCCGATCCTGGCCAGCTGGAACGCCGTGCCCCGCCGCTGACCGGCCCGGCCAACCACCACCCCCTGGCGAAAGCCGCCGACCAGGAGCGTTTGGACCATCACGCATGACGTCCTTGCTGACCGGGGGAGATCGCCGCAAGTGGTGGACCGGCGTCTCCGTTGCCGGGAGACACGGGGGCGGAGCCGACGTTTGAGAACGTTCCAGCGGTGCCGGGCGCCTTGCCGCGAGACCTGCCATGCACGTCCGAGGCCGCGAGGCGGGAGGCGCGGCCCACGACGGCCGCGCCGCTTGATTCGGGGAATGTCCCGCCCGCCGCGTTGAGCATGACCTGCCCTGTCTGTGCAGCGTTGCGGGGTTCAGCGGCGCGGGGACGGCAGCTCGCCGGGCTTCACGTCGACCTTCTCGATGTCGGTGGCCCCGGCCTTCGCCAGTTCGCCCCGCCGCCGGCCGACGGAGACCTCGCCGTAGGCGACGGCGGAGGCGCGGGGGGCCGCGCATGCTGACGGCGATCATCCGGTCCAGCATCTCGGTCGAGTAGTCCGTAGTGAGCTGGAACTCGCCTCGTAGCCTGCGTTGTTCACGGCGAAGTCCAGTCGGCCCGTGTCGCCGATGGCCGCTTCGACCGCGGCTTCCACCATGGACTCGTCGGACACATCGGCCACAACGTAGCGGGCGGAACCGCCGGCGGCTTACAACGGCTAACAAAATGAGTTCAGTTGTCGGTGGGTGATCAGGCAGCAGGCGAGTTTGAGGAACGCTTCGTGGATGTCTGCTCGTCGTTCCCAGCGCACGCGCAGTCGGCGGAAGCCGTGCAGCCAGGCAAAGGTCCGCTCGACCACCCACCGGTAGACGCCGAGGCCAGAGCCA